>DAIQOP010000313.1:0-3901 GCA_036787815.1 Actinomycetota bacterium | reverse complement strand
GTGAACTTGTCGTCAATGACCATGGTCACCCCATTGGCGTATTTCGCCTCGATATGGTAGGGGCCGTGAACGTTCCATAGACCCTGCTTCGGGAACTCCGCCCTGCCTTCTATCTCCATGGGCCCGGTCAGCTCAGCGCCCAGATCCGGCGCCTCGGCCTGGTGCGGCGATGCCTGCGGGGCCTCGGCCGGGTGCAGCGTTCCGGGCGGCGCACCGCCGCCCCGGCGCGATGATGCTGGCGGCTGGGGCTGATGCGACGCCTGATGATCAGTTGCCATGGCCGATTATCGCAGCGGGAAGGTCAGCTGACGGCCGCCGATCTCGGTCTCGCGGACCAGGTCGGTTGGGGCGGCGCCCGCCAGCAGATCACGAACGTCGAGCAGGCGCCCGCGCGCCAGGCCGGCGAGAAGTTCGAGGACGACGGCACCGGCTTCGAGAAGGTCGTCGCATTCCTCGAGACGCTCAAGGTCATCTGAGTCAGCTGACGCCGATCACCCGCACGCGGTGACGGGCGACACGAAGGGAACGAACGGTATGACGCTCTCGAAGGTCTGGGTCTTCGCCGAGACCGCGGGTGACAACGTGACCACCGCGACGCTCGAGCTCCTCACGAAGGCACGCGAGCTCGGTTCGACCGTGGAGGTCGTCTACGCGGGCGCCGATGCGACCACGGTCGCGGCGACGGCGGGCGAGTACGGCGCGACGAAGGTGTTCCACGTCGACCCCGACGGCTCGCTACCGGGAGCGATCGCGGGCGTGGCGCTGGCCGGCCTCGTCGCCGAGCACCACCCCGACGTTGTGCTCTTCGTGCAGAGCTACGACGGTCGTGATGCGATCGCGCGGCTCTCGGTGCGCCTCGATGCGCCGGTGCTCACGAACGGCATGAGCCTCTCCCTCGACGGCGACGCGCTCGTCTTCGGTACCGCGATCTTCGGCGGCACCGTGCTGGTCGACGCCAAGCTCACCGGCGGGGGCCCGGCGCTCGTCGCCATCCGGCCCAAGTCGTTCGTGGCCGAGCCTTCGGGTGGATCGGCCGCCGAGGTCGTCTCGGTCGGCACCGTCGACGCCGGTCGCGCGGGCGAGGCGAAGGTGCTCGAGCGCTTCGAAGAGGAGCAGCTGGGCCCGAAGCTCGAGGAAGCGGCCGTGGTCGTCTCCGGTGGCCGCGGCGTCGGCTCGGCCGAGCAGTACAAGCCGCTGGTGGAGGAGTTGGCGAAGCAGCTCAAGGGCGCGTTCGGCGCGTCGCGTGCGATCGTCGACGCCGGTTGGGTGCCCTACGCGTTGCAGGTGGGCCAGACCGGCAAGACGGTGAAGCCCAAGCTCTACATCGCCATCGGCATCTCGGGCGCCACCCAGCACCTCGTCGGCATGAAGAACAGCGACAACATCATCGCGATCAACAAGGACGCGGAGGCCCCGATCTTCGGTGTCGCCGACCTCGGCATCGTCGGCGACTGCCACAAGGTCGTCCCCGCGCTGATCGACGCCATCAAGGCCCACGGCTAGCCCGACCCGGTTCTCGGCTCCGTCGGCGATACTGGGCGGATGGGCGAACGCAACGTGTTGGGCGGTGAGTTGGAGCCGTGCGGCTCCGACCCGGTCACGGGCTTCTACCGCGACGGCTGCTGCAACACCGGGCCCGAAGACCTCGGGAGCCACACGATCTGCGCGGTGGTGACGGCCGAGTTCCTCCAGCACCAGCGCGGCATCGGCAACGACCTCGTCACGCCGATGCCGCAGTACCGGTTCCCGGGTCTCGTGCCGGGAGACCGGTGGTGCGTGACGGCCGCGAACTGGCTCCGAGCGCACCTCGACGGCGCGGCCGCGCACGTGGTGCTCGCGTCGACGCACGAACGCGCGCTCGACATCGTGCCCCTTGCGGCGCTGCAGGAGCACGCCGTCGACATCCCCGACAGCCCCGGCGCGCTCGACGCCTGAGCCCGACGGGTTCGCCGCACACGCGCCGATCTCACACCCAGACGTCGCCTTCGAGCAGGCTGATCTCGTCGGTCGCGGCCGGTAGTGAGAGCAGAGCGTCGCGACGCTCCCACATCGCGAGCGCGGTGACGACGGCGTCGAACGTGTCGTCGGACGCGATCGCGGCCTGGCGATCGGAGTCGCCGAGCACGGTCGACGGCACCGACTCGAGATGCGCGGCGCGCCCGCGCCAATCGTTCGTCGAGACCTTCGCGTACAGCGACGGGTACACCTCGAGCGCCGTGGCCCGACCGATCGGGTCGAACGGCCAGATCGCGAAGCCCCGTGCGCGCAACCACGCGAGCCACGGCATGCCCCGCAACGAGCCGGTGCCCACGGCGCCGGCGCCGCCGATCTGGAACAGCGATTTCGGTTGCCGGTGGGCCGCGCGCAGCCGGTGCTCGCACGCTCGGAACCGGTCGTGCGTCTCGATCGTGCATCGTGTGCCGGCACGTCCCCAGAACGGAGGCGCGCACTCGTGCAGCCACTCCTCGCCCCGCTCGGCGACGAGCGCCCACACCGCGTCGATCGACCGGCAACCGTGCGCACGCGCGAACCAGTGGGGGACCGAGAACGAGAAGTCGAAGCCGACGAGGGTGGGCGCCCCGGCGGGCGTGGGCGCGGCCGCGCCCGTGGTCTCGTGCACCCATGCCGCGACCTCGGCCCGGGTGCGCCCGGACGCGACCTCGGTGACCCGGCCGTCGCGGACGGTCGCGGCCACGATCTTGCGACGCTGGCCGGCGGCGGTCGCGTCGCCCGACCAGTCGATCGCGATGCAGGTCGGTGTGGTGACGGGGCCCCCGGGCACGGTCGGAAACTAACTGGCGGCGCGGCCTTCAGGAGGCGAGGATCGACGGCGATGCACGACGTGGTCCTGGAAGCGCGCGGCCTCGTGAAGGACTACAAGCGCGCCCGCGCCGTCGACGGCGTCGACCTCGTGGTGCACCGGGGCGAGCGCGTCGGGCTGCTCGGGCCCAACGGCGCGGGCAAGACCACCACGTTGTTGATGATCCTCGGGGTGATCACACCCGACACCGGTTCGATCGAGGTGTGCGGCCTGCGCATGGACCGCGAGCGCAGCCGGGCCGCCGCGCAGATCGGCTTCGCAGCCGGCTACCTGCCGCTCGCGGAGCGGCTGCGCGTGCGCGAGTACCTCCAGCTCTACGGCCGCCTCTACGGCATCGCCGACCCGAACCCGCAGATCGACGCCGGGCTCGAACGCTTCCGCATCCCGCACCTCGCGGGCGCCATGGGTACCGAGCTCTCGTCGGGTCAGCGCACGCTGGTGGGCATCGTGCGGGCGACGCTCCACCGGCCCCGCCTCCTCGTGCTCGACGAGCCGACCGCATCGCTCGACCCCGACGTCGCCGCGCGCGTACGCACGGGCCTGGCCGAGCTGAGCGAGGAGAACGGGTGCGCGTTGCTCATCACGAGCCACGACATGGCCGAGGTCTCGCGCGTGTGCGACCGAGTGGTGTTCCTCTCGCACGGCCGGATCGTCGCCGACGGCACTCCCGACGACATCGCCGCGAAGTTCGGGCACGGCGATCTCGAAGGCGTGTTCCTCCAACTCGCGGAGCGGCACGACCTCAACAGCTCCCAGCAGACGGACCACCCGGTATGAGCCGCATGCACGACGCGCACGAGCAGAACCCGCCGCTCACCGCGCCCGGCGCCCTCGCGTGGCTGCGGATGCGCGCGATCGCGCGCCGCCACGCCTACGTGATGGTGCGCAGCCCGCACCGGCTGTTCGACGTGACTCTCTGGCCGCTCGTCGACGTGCTCCTCTTCGGATCTCTCGGTGTCTACGTCGGAACATCGCACGCGACCGGGTCGCAACGCGCGGCCGGGTACCTCATTGCCGGGATCATCCTCTGGCACGTCGTGTACCAGTCGCAGATCGCGCTGAGCACCGGGCTTCTCGAGG
>DAIQOP010000085.1:7555-14256 GCA_036787815.1 Actinomycetota bacterium | reverse complement strand
AACAGCGCCGGGCTGCATAATCGAGCACGCGCCGTCGGTGCCGCCGGTACAGCTCCTCGAGCGCGCCCGGGTCGCGGAGCATCGACGCCACCAGCTCCGCGTCCGTCGCCTCTCTCCAGGTCACGTCTGTCCTTCGTCCCGAAGTGTCGAACCGTGTCTCGCGCCTGGTCACGGGCCGGTTCCCGCTCATCGCGGCGGAGCGCCACATCCCGCCCCGTCAGGAGGCCCGACGGCAAGTGATCCGTCGCGCCGCCGGCGCCGAATCCTGTCCGACAAGCTCACACCGAGGGAGATCATCATGAGCGGCACCGGAAGTATCGAGACCATCAAGAGCGCGTACGCGGCGTTCGGCCGCGGCGATGTCGACGCGATCCTCGCCGCGCTGACCGACGGCATCGACTGGGCGGCCGACACCTCGTCCGACGCCGCGCCCTGGTACGGGGTCCGTACGGGTAAGGCCGAGGTGGCCGCGTTCTTCGAAGAGGTCGGCAAGACGATCGAGATCGACGACTTCACGCCGGTGACCTACGCGGCGAACGACGACGGCGACGTGTTCGTCATCGTGCGTTGGGCGTGGCGTTCACGCCAGACCGGCAAGGTCGCGAAGATGAACCTGCACCACTGGTGGCGCGTCACCGGCGGGAAGATCTCGTACTTCCGGGGCGCCGAGGACACCCCGACGACGCTCGCGGCTCTTGCCTGAGCCGCTCCCCGAGTCGGCCCCGGGTCGCGGCGGTGCGTGCGCGACCCGAGCCGGCCGAACGCCGGCGGACCAGTGGCTCTCTGAGTCGGGGCGCCGGGATTTGAACCCGGGACCTCAGCGTCCCGAACGCTGCGCGCTAACCAAGCTGCGCCACGCCCCGCGGGAAAGATTGAGTCTAGTGGTCGGCCTTCTGGCAGGTCCCCGTCGAACCGTTACTCGGCGCTGCCGGTCGCATACGCGTGCGCTTCGCCGTCCCGTCGGGCACTCGTCATGACGGTTGCGTCTGCTCCGGCGGGGCCGACGCGATGGCGGCGAGCACGGCCGAGGCGAGCTCGGGGCGGCACACGAGCAGGTCGGGGAGGTACGGGTTGGGCTGGTTGTACACGAGGGGTGAGCCGTCGAGCCGCGACACGTGCAGCCCCGCGGCCGCTGCTACGCCGACCGGCGCGCAGGAGTCCCACTCGTACTGCCCGCCACCGTGCGCGTACACGTCGGCCTCGCCCCGCACGACGGCCATCGTCTTCGCGCCGGCCGAGCCCATCGGCACCAGCTCGGCGTTGAGCACGCCGGCCACGTACGACGTGATGCTCGGTGGGCGGGTGCGACTGACCACCAGCCGCGGCGCGCCACCGTGCGCGGGCGGCAGCACCGCCGGCGCCGCGGTCGAGAGCACCTCGCCGAGCGCCGGCAACGCGACCGCGGCCGCGATCGGCGTGCCCCGGCTCACGAGCGCGACGTGCACGGCCCAATCGGTGCGGCCGAACTCGGAGAACTCTCGCGTGCCGTCGAGCGGGTCGACGATCCACACGCGCTCGGCCTCGAGCCGCACCGGGTCGTCCTTCGACTCCTCGGAGAGCACCGCGTCGTCGGGCCGGGCCCGCGCGAGCTCGGCGAGGATGAAGTCGTTGCTCAGGAGATCGCCACGGCTCTTCGTGGTCTTCGCGTCCACGCCCTCGGCCTCGGCCGCGGCCCGCACCTCGAGGAGCAGCTCGCCGGCCTGCCGCGCGATCGTCGCCGCCAGCTCGTGATCGGTCTCGACGGGGCTACTCACGCGGTCTGGCTCGTCGATGGGGGGTCGACGCCGTCGTCGAAATCATCATCGTCGTCGTCGCAGTCGTCGGCCTCGAGCGCGGCGCGAGTTGCGGCCGAGCGCTCGAGCAGCACCTTGGCGGCCCGGCGCAACGTGCCCGGGTCGACGGGCTTCACGAGGACGCCCTCGACGTCGGCGCGAGCGGCGAGGAAGCGGTCGGCCTCGCGGTCGAGCAGCAACAGGATCGTGGAGTGGGGGAGCCGCCCGCCGGACTCCTCGTTGCGCAGGTCGATCGAGACGGCGATGCCACCCATGTTGGCGATCTGCATGTCGAGGACGACGAGGTCGGGATCGTGGTCGGCCACCGCGGCCCGTACGGCCTGCCCCCGGGTGACCTCGACCACCTGCTGGCCGGGGCCGACGAAGGCCGTCCGCACCTGATTCCGCACCCACTCGGCGTCGGCGGCGACGAGGATCGTGGTCACCCGCCGACGTTACTCGCCGAAGACGCGGTCACTCAAAGAGCAGCCGGCCGATCTCGGAGAGCGCCTCGAGGTCGTGGACGTCGTGCGACAGGAACGGCACGAACGCCACCGCAGCGGAGCCGATCCGGGCCGTGAGGCCGGCCAGATGCCCCCGTTCGCGGGCCGCGATCTCGTTGAAGTCGCCGAGGTTGTCGTAGAGGGCGCCGAGGCGCTGCGCCGCGGCGACCTGCGCCTCGGTGCCGGTCGTCTCGCGGAGCTCGGCGCCCCGGAGGCGGAGGCCTTCCGACAGCTCCCCGCCGAACGTGGGATGCACGCGGTTGACGATCAGCGCCGCGACGTTGCGCCCTTCGCTCTCGAGCCGTTGCGCGAAGAACTCCGCTTCGTCGAGCGCGTCGCGCCGCGGCGAGGTCACGAGCACGAACGCCGCGCCGCCGTCGGCGAGCAACGCGCGTACGTGCCCCGCGCGCTCGCGAAAGCCGGCCTCCATGCCCTCGAACGCGCGGAAGAAGCCCACGATGTCGTCGACGACCTCCGACCCGACGACGCGCGACACCGTGCGCAAGAAGGTCTGCACCGCGACGCTCGCCACGCGCAGGTACGCGCGTGTCGGCATCATGAGCAGACGGAACACGCGGTTGTCGAGCATCCGCAGCAATCGGTCGGGCGCGTCGAGGAAGTCGAGCGCATGACGCGTCGGTGGCGTGTCCACGACGATGAGCTCGTAGCCGCCGTCTTCGTGCAGCTCGTAGAGCTTTTCCAT
Organism: Actinomycetota bacterium; assembly: GCA_036787815.1. GTDB lineage: Bacteria > Actinomycetota > Acidimicrobiia > IMCC26256 > PALSA-610 > DATBAK01. The sequence goes on along the minus strand of DAIQOP010000085.1, from coordinate 11,278 downwards.
CGCCATGTATTCCTGGGTGCCGGAGAGCGCGCCCGACACGTTGCGGTAGAAGCCGTTGTCGAGGATGCGCTCGGCCTGCTCCTCGCCGATCGCGTAGCGCGTGACGAGGCGGTCGAAGGTCGTCTTCGTGTCGAGCATGAGGGCCGAGAGCCGGCCGCCGGGCGCGGCGGTGCCGTCCGGATCCCACAGCGCGCGCGGCACCTCGCTCGGAGCATCGGAGAGCGCGTCGAGCCCGAGGGCGTTGGCGAGGCGCTTCGCCGGGTCGATCGTCACCACCACCGCGTCGCGGCCACGACGCGCCGCCTCCTGCGCGATCACCGCGGCGGTCGTGGTCTTGCCCACTCCACCACTCCCGCAGCAGACGACGATCGTGTCGCGTTCGACCAGCGCCGCCAACGCGGAACGCGTCGCGCTCGCCGACGCGGTGCCCTCGGTGCCCTCGGCCTCGCTCACGACGGCTCGTTCGCGAACGCGGTCGGCAACTGCTCGATACCGGTCGAGAGCACGTCGGCCAGGTGGTGGATCTCGGCGCGGCCGAGCGCGGCGCTGAAGAGGAACGGCAGGCGGATCTGGGGCAGGGGCAGCTGCTCCGCGAGGCGCGCCGCCTGCTCCTGCTGCAGCTCGTAGCGCGCGGCGCGGAACTCGGCGGCGCGCGCGAGGTCGTGGGCCTCGCGCGGCGACACGAACCGGTCGAGGAGGGTGGCGTCGGCGGCGATGGCCTCGGGGGTCGACTGCGCGACGCTGAAGGCCGGCGCTTCGTAGCAGCCGTTCACCACCACCGGTCCCAATGCGACACCCGCGCGGTCCTCGATCGCGAACGCGGTGTCGATGAGCTCGTTGACGGGCGTCTCCTCCGGGATCGTCACGAGCATCACCTGGCAGCGCAGCGGGTCGGAGAGCAGATCGACCACGTCTTGGGCCTGCTTGCGCACGGGCCCGACCCGCACGGCGTCGAGGAGTGCCCGAGCAGAGAGGAGGAACGTGATCGCGTGACCGGCGGCCGGAGCGTCGATCACGATGAGATCGGCGGCCCGGGCCTGTTCCAGGCTCTTCACCTTTCCGAGCACGAGGATGTCCTTCATGCCGGGAACCGCGGTCGCGACCACGTCGAGCGCACCCGACGAGGCGAGGCGCTTCGAGATTCGCCGCAACCCGTGACCCTCGAGGTAGTCGAGCAGCGCGGCGTCCGGCGTCAACGTGCGGGCGGCGATCCCGTCGTCGAGGTGGGCTTCGTCGTAGGTGAGTGCGGGGCGGTCGAAGGCGGCGGCGAGCCCCGATTTGCCCTCGACCTCCACGATGAGCACGCTCATGCCCGTGCGGGCCGCGGCCACGGCGAGCGCGGCAGTCACCGTGGTCTTGCCGACACCACCCTTGCCCGCCACGATCACAACGCGCGACGTGGAGCAGAACTGCGCCAGCTCCATCCCCTGCATGCTACGGGAGTGAAGATGGGAGTCTGCGACCGACGAGGCCTGTTCTTCGTGCGGACGTTCCTCGGGTTGGGCCTCGTCGCGACGGCGGTCGTCGCCGTTCCTCTCGGTGCGCGGGCGGCGCAGCCGCGGCGGGTGGCCGCCGCGGCGCCGGCGTCGTTGCCGGGGATCGACGTGGTGCAGGTGGAGGGGCTCATCGACCCGCCGAACGCGAGCCTGGTGCGCAACTCGATCGCCCGGGCCGAGCGCCGTCACTCGACGCTGCTCGTGTTCCAGCTCGATTCGGGTGGCTCGGTCGACGTCGACATGGCCGCGCTCACCGCGCGGGTCGCCAAGGCCCGGGTGCCGATCGCGGTATGGATCGGTCCGTCGGGATCGACCGCGCGGGGTGGCGCCGCCCTCTTCGCCGAATCGGCCGCGATCGTCTCGATCACGCCGGGCTCGCACATCGGACCGGCATCCCCGGCACGCCTCGACCACCCGGGTGCTCCGATCGCGCGGTCGCTCGACACCTGGCTCGCCGGCACCGTGCCCGAGGCCCGTCGGGCCGCGACCCGACGGCTCGTCGCCGGCGAGCGGCTGAACGCGGCCGACGCCACCCGGACGCATGCGGCCGATCGGCTCGACAACGTGCTCGGCGACCTCGTCGTCGGTCTCGACAACACGACCGTGCAGACGGCCGCAGGGCCGCGGCACCTCTCGACGGCCGAGGTCGTCGGGGTGGGCAAGGACCGCCGCCGCCGGCCGAATCAAGACGTGCGGTTCGCGAAGCTCGGGCTCGGCGACCAGTTGTTGCACACCCTCGCCAGCCCGTGGGTCGCCTACCTGCTCTTCGTCGCGGGCCTGGCGCTCGTGGTGTTCGAGTTCTATACGGCGTCGATCGGGCTCGCCGGGCTCACCGGGGCGCTCGCGCTCGTCGGCGGGCTCACGGGCTTCTCGTACCTGCCCGTGCAGTGGTGGGCAGTCGGGCTGTTGATGCTCGGCATCTTCGGGCTCACGGTCGACGTGCAGGCCGGGGGTCTCGGGCCCTGGACCGCGATCGGCGGTACCGCGCTCGTCGCCGGATCCGTCACGCTCTACGGCGGTTCGTCGCGTCTCGACCCCGCCTGGTGGTCGATCCTGCTCGTGTGCGCGACGACCGCGATCTTCATGCTGGGTGGCATGACCGCCATGATCCGGTCACGCTTCGCGACTCCCACGGTGGGGCGCCAGGGGCTCCTGGGCGAGATGGGAACCGCCGAGGTCGATGTCGATCCCGACGGGGTGGTCCGGCTTCGTGACGCACGGTGGCGGGCGCGCACCAACCGAGCCACGCCGATCCGCGCCGGCGACCCGGTGCGCGTGGTCTCGATCGACGGACTGGTGCTCGAGGTCGAGCCCGAGACGGGCGGGGCCCGCGAGATCCATACCTGAGTCGCCCGGGTCGGTTGAGGTCGAAGGACCCTTGTCGCGGCCGTGGGGCGGCGATAGGTTCGCCGCGTTGCCTTGACCCAAGGGGGAAGGGATGTTGGCAACCGGGGCGATCCACGACACCTGGCAGATCAAGGCAGCGTGCAGAGGACCGGAATCACGGGTCTTCTTCCCGCCGACCTGGCCCGAGCGCCGCGACGAACGCGAGGCGCGGGAGTCGCGCGCGAAGGCGATCTGCGACGCGTGTGCCGTCCGCGTCGCGTGCCTCGAGTACGCGCTGCAGATCCGGGAGCCGCACGGCATCTGGGGTGGGCTCACCGAGAACGAGCGCCGAGGCGTGCTCGACCGTCGCGCCGGCTGAATTCACCTTCGGGTACGGTCGCCGCATGGCACCGGAACCGCAGGTTCGCTTCGAGATGTCGATCGCGGAGGCCGACGTCGTCGGCGTCTACTCCAACTTCCTCGGTGTCTGGCACACCCCGCACGAGTTCACGCTCGACTTCGCGGTCACCCAACCGGCGATGCCCGGTGAAGACGACGACGGCAACCCCGTCACGCGGGTCCCGTGCCAGGTCGTCGCGCGGGTGCGCGTTCCACCGACCGTGCTCTTCGACTTCCTGCGCACGATCAACGAGAACCTCTCGAACTACGAAGGCAGCTTCGGCACGATCCAGCGGCCGGAGACGGGCGCGATCTACCCGCCCGACGAATAGCGCTCGGCGCGCGGTCCGGCGATGCGATCGTCGCCCCTCCGGCGCGTGACGCCGTCGGCGTCGAGTCTCGACGCGATCGGCACGACGTACTTCCGGCTCGAGCCGAGCAGGTCGCGAAGGTCGGATAGCTTGAGCGTGCCGCGCTCGCGGAGCGCGTCGCCGACGCGGCG
>DAIQOP010000085.1:5310-7545 GCA_036787815.1 Actinomycetota bacterium | reverse complement strand
GCGCGCTTCGTCGAGCGCCCCGCTCGGGAAGTAGATCCCGTCGAGCGCGACGATCGCACCGTTGCGCACGAGCGCGCGCACGACATCGGGCGGTACGCCGAGATCGGCTGGTGACGGCGGTGAGAACGGCGAGGCATCCAGCGCTTCGAGGAACCGTCGCGCGGTCGGGTCGTCGGCCACGCCGCTGCCGTGCGTGCGGAGCCTCACGGTGTCGCGTTCGACGACGAGCGCGGCGTCCGACGCGAACGCGGCGCGCAGGCGTTGCGCGTCGAGGCCGAGGCGGGATGCGAGCACGGCAAGGTCGATGCCGTGCTCGATCGGGTGCGTCGAATGGTGGGCCGTCGTGATCTCGACCGCCTTCGCGCGCAGCTCCGAGAACACGGGCTCCGCGACCGTCCAGGTGGCGACCGCGTGGGCGCGGCCCTGCGCGACCAGATCGGCGAGCAACGCCGCGGCGTCGGTGCGGTCGGTGCCCGCGAGGCCGACGATGTCGTCGGCGCGCGCCCACGGTCGTGCCGCGAGCACGCGCTCGCCGAGCGGGAGCACGAGGCGCGCCGGAGCGTCGGCCGCACGCCGGGTCGGCGCGACGTCCAGCACGGTCGCGCCCGCGACCGTGGTCTTGCGGGCCGACGATCGCAACACGAGGCGGTCGCCCGGCGCGATCGGCAGGCGCCCGGTGGTGAACCGCACCCGCACGAATCGGGGGTCGTCGAGCGGGCGTACGCGTGCCGCGTGCACGCCCGACCCGATGTGCGCCTGCAGGACACCGCGGCGCAACGCCTCCTCGCCCGGAACCATCGTCAGCTCGGCGTCGAACGCCGCGACCGGCTCCCACTGGTTGGCGACCACGACGGCGTCGCCGCGGCGCACTTCCGAGTGTTCGATGCCCGCGAGGTTCACCGCGACGCGTGACCCGGGCCCGACCCGATCGAGCCGTTCGTGGTGCGACTCGATCCCGCGCACCCGCGCCCGGTGCCCGCCGGGCTCGATCACGACGTCGTCGTCGACCGCGAGCGAGCCGCCGCCGAGCGTTCCCGTCACGACGGTTCCCGCGCCGCGCGCCGCGAACGCGCGGTCGACCCAGAGCCGCGGGCGCCCGCGGTCGGTCGCCGTGGGCGCCGCCGCCAGCACCTGCGCCAAGGTCGCGCGTACGGCGTCGATGCCTCGCCCCGAGATCGCGTCGGCGGTCACGACGGGCCAGCGCCCGACCGGGCGATCGCCGAGCCGTTCGGCGAGCTCGAGCTGCGCGAGCTCGAGCGTCTCGTCGTCGACGAGATCGGCCTTCGACAGCACGACGAGCCCGTGCTCCACGCCGAGCAGCTCGAGGATGCGCGCGTGCTCGTCGGTCTGCGGCATCCATCCCTCGTTCGCGGCGACGACGAGCATCGCGACCTCGACGGCACCGACCCCCGCGAGCATGTTCTTGATGAAGCGGATGTGCCCGGGCACGTCGACGAAGCCGACGACCTCTTCCGGACCGATCTCGTCCGAACGCTCCTCGCCGCGCAGGGTCGTGAACGCGAACCCGAGGTCGATCGTGAGCCCGCGCGCCTTCTCCTCGGGGAAGCGATCGGGGTCGGTGCCGGTGAGCGCGAGCACGAGCGTCGACTTCCCGTGGTCGACGTGCCCCGCGGTCGCGACCACCCTCACGTACCCATGTCCCGCGCCCGCCTCGTCAACTGGCGAAGAGGGTGCGCAGCGTGGCGACGAGGCGTTCGTCGTCGGCCGGGTCGACGGTTCGCAGGTCGCACACCACCGCGCCGGCGCGTCCGAGCGCGACGACGCGCACCGACCGGAGCTCGCGCAACGCGGCATCGACGTCGGCCACCGCGACCGCGATTCCAGCGGAGGCGATGGTGCGTCCGGGCACCGAGCCGCCGCCCGCGGCCGATTCGGTGGCGACCACCGTGGCTGCAGGCACCGCCGCGACGATCGCATCCGCGCGATCGCGTAGCGCATCCACCGACGCGGTTGCCATCCGCCAGAACGGGATCGCGGTCGCGTCGTCGTCGAGGTAGGCGAGCGCGACCGCCTCGAGCCCCGCGAGGGTGACCTTGTCGGGCCGCAGGGCGCGCGCGAGTGGATGCCGCGCGAGGAGCGCGACGAGATCGGCCCGCCCCACGACGATCCCGGCCTGCGGCCCGCCGAGCAGCTTGTCGCCCGAGAAGGTGACGAGCGCGGCGCCCGCCTGCAGGCATTGGCGCACACCCGGTTCGTCGGCGAGCCACGCGGGCG
>DAIQOP010000085.1:0-5300 GCA_036787815.1 Actinomycetota bacterium | reverse complement strand
GTGAGCCCGTTGGTGAGCCCGTTCGTGAGCCAGGGCGTGCGTTCGTCGAGGAGTCCCGAGCCGGCGTCGACCACCACGGGGGGCCCGAGTGACGCGAGCTCGGCCACTGGAGTCGACTCGGTGAAGCCCACCATGCGGTAGTTCGATGCGTGCACCTTGAGCACGAGCGCGGTGTGTTCCGTGATCGCGCGCTCGTAGTCGGCGCGCCGCGTGCAGTTCGTGGTCCCGACCTCGACGAGGTGCGCACCGGTCTCCGCGAGGATGTCGGGCACGCGGAACCCGCCGCCGATCTCGACGAGCTCGCCGCGCGACACGAGCACCTCGCGTTCGCGTGCCAGCGTCGCGAGCACGAGCAGCACCGCGGCCGCGTTGTTGTTGACGACGAGACCGGCTTCGGCCCCGCACGCGAGCGCGAGGAGCGCGGCACCGTGATCCTGGCGAGAGCCGCGCCCGCCCGTATCGAGCCGGAATTCGACGTTCGTGTAGCCACTCGCTTCGGTCATCGCGGCCCGGGCCGACGCGCCGAGCGGCGACCGGCCGAGATTCGTGTGCAGGAGCACGCCCGTCGCGTTCATGACCGGGCCGAGCAACGCCGCCCGCGCGGCGTCGACGCGTGCGTGCGCGTCGGCGACGACGGTGTCGAGCCCGACCGCGGCATGGCCGCTTTCGCCGGCCCGGCGGCGGGCGTCGGCCACGGCCCGGCGGGCGCATTCGGCGACGACGGCGCGCGGCACGCTGCCGGCGCCGGCGTTCGCGAGCTCCTGGAGCACCCGCTCGACGCTCGGTACCGCCCGCCTGGGGTCCACGGGCGCAGCGTAGGACGGAAGGGATCACCGCCCCGCCCGCGTAGACTTACCTCGTGACACGGGTGCGCGAGGCTGCGACGTTGATGCTGGTGGACGACCGGCCCGACCTGCACGTCTTCATGCTGCGCCGCAACCCGGGCTCGGTGTTCGGGCCCGGGGCCTTCGTCTTTCCCGGCGGCGCCGTCGATCCCGCAGACAGCGACCCGCGGGTCACCCAACGTGTGATCGGGCTCGACGACAGGCAGGCGAGCGCCCGGCTCGGCGTCGCCTCCGGCGGCCTTCGGGTCTGGGTCGGTGCCCTGCGCGAGACCTTCGAAGAAGCCGGCATCCTGCTCGCCACCCATTCGGGCACCGCGGCGCTCGACGCGGCCCGGGCCCGGCTCAACGTCGGCGAGTTGGCCTTCGCCGACATGCTCACCGAGCACGGAGCGGTGCTCGACGCGAGCAACGTCTCGCTCTTCTCGCACTGGCTCACGCCCGTTGGCGCGCCGCGCCGCTACGACACCTGGTTCCTCGTCGCACCCGCGCCTTCCGGCCAGGAGGGCAGTCACGACGACGCGGAGCTCGTGCACTCCGAGTGGGTGCGCCCCTCCGACGCGCTCGCGCGCCACGAGAGCGGAGACCTCGAGCTGATCTTCCCCACGTTGCGCACCCTGCGCGTCCTCGAGTCGTACGCGACTGCGGCCGCGCTCCTCGACGCGGTGGGCGACGCGAACCGCGCGACCGATCGTCCGCCACTCGTCGTGCCCGACGCGTCGGGCCAACGGATCGCGCTCTCGCGCGACGATCTCGCCGGGGCCACGAGCGGATGGCGCGCCCTCACGTCGCGCCCCGATCTCGACGGTGCCGCGTTCGCTGCCGAGCACCAACTCGCGACCCGACGGGGAGTGGCCTGATGGCCGACATGACACCCGGCGTCGCCAGCGCGCTGTCACCGCTCGTGCGCAGAGTCGTGGCGCCGAACCCCGGCCTCATGACCGGGCCGGGCACCAACACCTACCTCGTCGGCATCGACGAGGTCGCGGTCATCGACCCCGGGCCCGACGATCCCGGCCACGTCGAGGCGATCATCGGCGCGTCGATGTCGGAGCGCGTGCGCTGGGTGTTGCTCACCCACACCCACCCCGACCACTGGCCCGCGGCCGTCACCATCGCCGAGCGCACCGGTGCCGAGATCGCCGGTTTCGCCAAGTTCCCGAAGGCCGACGAGGTCACGCTCAAGCTTGACCGCGTGCTCAACGACGGCGACGTCGTCGAGGGCACCGAGTTCGGCCTCGAGGTGCTGCACACGCCGGGTCACGCGCCCAACCATCTGTGCTTCCTGCTCGAAGAGGAGCGGGTGCTGTTCACGGGCGACCACGTGCTCGACGGCACGACCACGGTCATCAGCCCCGATCGTGGTGGCGACATGGCCGAGTACCTCAAGTCGCTGGAGCGGCTGCGCAAGATCCGCCGGCTCTCGCGCATTCTCCCCGCGCACGGCGACGTGATCGAAGAGCCGCACGAACGGCTCGACGAGTACATGAAGCACCGCCGCATGCGCGAGCGGCAGATCGTCAAGACGCTCGGCGAGGGCCCGACGAAGATCTCCGACATCGTCGCCAAGCTCTACACCGATACGCCCGAAGGTCTGCTCGACATGGCGGGCCGCCAGGTGTACGCGCACCTGCTCAAGCTGCGCGCCGATGGCAAGGTCGTCGGCACGGGCGCCCGCTCCGCCTGGAAGCTCGCGTAGAGACCCGGCGCTGCGCTACGACGCGTCGGGCAGTTGCGCCGCGGCGCGGGTTGCGAGCGCGAGGATGCGCGCGGTGCAGCCGGCCATCTCGACGGGCGGGAGCAGCTCGTCGACGATGAGGCGCGCGATGCGGCGGAACTCGAGCGCCGCGGGACCGTCGGGCTCGGTGAGGACGACGGGTCGGCCTTCGTCGCCGCCGCTCGACACGGCCGGCTCGATCGGGATGCGACCGATCAGCGGAGCACCGGTGAGCGCGGCGAGACGCTTGCCGCCGCCGCTGCCGAAGATCGCGTGGCGCGAGCCGTCGGGTGCCACGAACTCCGACATGTTCTCGACCACACCGAGGACCTTGAGGTAGCTGCGGCGCGCCATGTCGGCGACGCGGGCCGCGACCTTCTGCGCGTTGCGCGCCGGAGTGGTGACGACGAGCATCTCGGTCTGCGGCAGGAGGCGTGAGAGCGCCATCTGGATGTCGCCGGTGCCGGGGGGCATGTCGAGGAGGAGGTAGTCGAGATCGCCCCACCGCACGTCGGTGAGGAACTGCTCGAGCGCCTTCGACAGGATGAGCCCCCGCCACATGAGCGCGGTGTCCTCGTCGTCGACGAGGAGGCCCATCGACACGACCGCGATGCGACCGGCCGGCCCGTCGGGGTCGTCGAGGTTCGCGACCGCCACCTGCGCCGGTTCGATCTTGCCCCTGGTCTCGCCCTTCGTGTCGCTGCTCGCACCGAGGCGGCCGGCGACGCCGAGCATGCGGGGCACGCTGAAGCCCCAGATGTCGGCGTCGAGGACCCCGACGGCGCGGCCCTGGGCCGCGAGCGCGGTTGCGAGGTTCACCGTGACCGACGACTTGCCCACCCCACCCTTGCCACTCGCGACCGCGATCACGCGGGTGGTGGCGCCGATCTCGGTGTCGGGCGCCCGGCGGCTGGCCTCGAGGCGGGCCCGTTGCATGACCGCGGAGCGCTCGGCCTGGGTCATCTCCGCGTACTCGACCTCGACCGCCCGCACGCCTTCGAGGCCGTGCACCTTGGAGATCACGTCGGCCTTGATCTGGCCCCGCAACGGGCAGCCGGCCGTGGTGAGCGCCACCTTGACCCTGACATCGCCGTCGGGGGAGACCTCGACCTCGCGCAGCATGCCCAGATCGACGATGCTGGCTCCGAGCTCCGGATCCCGCACCCCGGCCAGGATCCCGCGGACCGCTGCTTCGTCGAGCGTGCGGGTGCTCTCCATCGAATGCCACCGTTCGCGGGTAGGGGGTGTTGGCCGAGACAGCCAATAAAACACTTCGGTCTTGAAAATATGCCCGGTGCCGGGTAGCGTCAAGCCGAGATGGACGGTCTCGCGGTGCTCCAGGCGCTCGGTGACGAGACGCGCTATCTGCTGTATCGCGAGCTGGCCGGCTCTCCCCGGCCCCTTGGCGCCCCCCAGCTGGCCGAGCGCCTCGGGCTCCACGCGAACACGGTGCGCATGCACCTCGAGCGCATGCGCGAGGCGGGCCTCGTCGACGTGGAGCCGGTGCACCGTGGCACCGTCGGGCGCCCGCAGCACGTCTACGCGCTCGCCAGCGGGGCACCGGGCCTCGACTTCGATCCGCCGGCCCACGCCATCCTCGCCGGCCTCCTCGCCGCGATGGCCGAGCGGCTCGGCGCCGACTCCACCGACGCCGAGGAGACCGGCCGGGCGTGGGGCCGCGAGGCCTCCAAGCGCACCCGGTCGGGCACCTGCGTCGACGTGCTCGCCAAGCAGCTCACCCAGCTGGGCTTCGACCCGTCGGTCGAGGCCGACGGCGACGGCACCCGGGTGACCTTCCTCCAATGCCCCTTCCGCGACCTCGCCGAGGCCTACCCCGAGCTCGTCTGCAACCTGCACCGCGGGATCTGCGCCGGGGCGCTCGAGCCCGTCGGCGGGAACACCGGGGGAAGCATGGAACACTTCGCCACGTTGTACGACCACGACCCCTGCCACGTCCGTGTGGTCGCCGGGTCGAGCACCACCGCGTGAACCCGCCAAGCAGAAGCCCCCAGGAGGACCGATGATCGCTCTGACCGATGCCGCGTCGAGCAAGGTGAAGGAACTGCTCGATGCCGAGGGCAACCCGCAGATGTTCCTGCGCGTCGCCGTTCGCCCGGGCGGCTGCTCGGGGATGAGCTACGAGATGTTCTTCGACAGCGACCGCGCCGCCGACGACATCGAGGCGGAGTACGGCCCGGTCAAGGTCGTCGTCGACCCCGCGAGCTCGCAGTACCTCACGGGCGCGACCCTCGACTTCAAGGACGGGTTGCAGGGTGCCGGGTTCTCGATCAACAACCCGAACACGACCCGCACCTGCGGCTGCGGCCAGTCGTTCTCCTAACCCCGCGAACCGGGGTTCCGAGGTGGCGAGCGAAGCGCCGAAGACGGCCTGACGCGCTACGCGCGCGCCGCGAGGTCGTCGAGCAGGGTCTTCATCTCGGTCCCGTCGAACGCGCCGTCGAGGCGCGCGGTGACGAGGCCCTTGCCGTCGACGCCGAAGAGCCACGGCTCACCCCCGAGGTGCCACGCGTCGACCGTGGGGATCACGTCGGTGGTCTGGTTGTTCTTGTAGATCTCGACGTGCACGAAGTCGATGCGGTCGGAGTACGTCTTCACCATCGGCAGCATCGTGTCGAGCACCGGGCCGCAGTACCGGGTCTGGCACCGGGCCGGCGTCGCGAACATCCCCGCGACCGGACGGCCCGCGCCGACGAGCGACTTCAGCGATTTCGTGTGCAGGG
>DAIQOP010000084.1:0-14277 GCA_036787815.1 Actinomycetota bacterium | reverse complement strand
TGCGTCGCGCCACGCGAGCCCACCTACACGTCGGAATGGGTCGGTGGCGCCCAGGCCGTCATCCGCGAGTTCCTCGCCCCGATGCTGCTCTCCGAGCCCGTGACCGCGAGCGCCGTCGCGGCCCGGCTCGCGGGCGTGAAGGGCCACCCGATGGCGAAGGCGGCACTCGAGATGGCGGTGCTGGACGCGGAGCTGCGGGCGACGGGCACCGCGCTCGGGAAACGGCTCGGCGCGGTTCGGGATTCCGTCGAGTGCGGGGTGGCCGTCGGCATCGCGGACTCGATCGACGCGCTGGTCGACGAGGTAGGCGGGTATCTCGCCGCCGGATACCGCCGGGTGAAGCTGAAGATCCGCCCCGGCTGGGACGTCGAGCCGGTCGCCGCGATCCGCGCGCGCTTCGGCGACATCGCGCTCCAGGTCGACGCGAACGGCGCGTACACGCTCGCCGACGCGCACGCGTTGGGCGCGCTCGACGAGCTCGCGCTCCTGCTCGTCGAACAGCCTCTTGCCGAGGACGATCTCGTTGGCCACGCGGAGCTCGCGAGGCTCATCGCGACCCCGATCTGCCTCGACGAATCGATCACCTCCGCGCTCGTCGCGCGCCGGGCGATCGAGATGGGCGCGTGCTCGGTGATCTGCATCAAGCCCGGCCGCGTCGGCGGTTACCTCGAAGCGGTGCGGGTGCACGACGTGTGCCGCGAGCACGATGTGGCGGCGTGGTGCGGCGGGATGCTCGAGACCGGCCTCGGCCGGGCCGCGAACCTCGCGCTCGCGGCGCTCCCGGGCTTCACCTTGCCCGGCGATCTCTCGGCGTCCGACCGCTACTTCGCCCGCGATCTCACGGCGCCGTTCGTTGCCGACGACGGCCGCCTTGCCGTTCCGTCGACCCCGGGTATCGGCATCGCGCCCGACCCCGACGCGTTGCGCGACCTCACCACGTCGATCGAGGTCATCACGAAGCCGTAGGTCGGTCACCGCGCGGGTCGGGTGACGCGGCGCGGGCCCGGTGCCGTCGCGCGGGTCAGGTCACGCGGCGGCGGAGCGCGGCGAGCCGGGTGTCCCATGCCGCGCCGACCTCGGTCATCCAGTCGACGGCGTCGCCGAACGCACCGGGTGTGAGCCGGTAGCGCACCTGCCGGCCGTCGCGTGCGGAGTCGACCAGGCCCGCGGCCGCGAGCAACGCGAGGTGCTTCGCGATCGCCTGCCGCGACACCGGCATGCGCGCCGCGAGCTCCGAGGCGCTCGTCGGGGCCTGCCCGAGCGCGCGAACGACGTCGCGGCGGGTCGGGTCGGCGAGCGCCGAGAACACCGCGTCGAGTCGCGGCGACTCAGGCACGGGCGCCCGCGCACGCGCACGCGCGGGGCGTCGCCGGGAACCACGCCGGACGAGCGTCCCAGCTCGGGCGCACCTGCGCCTCGCGGATCCGAAGGACACTGCCGTCGCCGTCGGGCTCGATCACGAGCTCGACCGACGACGGCGACTCCGACCCCGGCGCAACCCACACGAAGCCGATGCGTCGCAGCGGCTCGACGGTCTCGACGACGCCGATCGTGCGCGTCGCGCCTTCGCCTGCGGGGTCCGCGTGGGTGATGGCGCCCCCGGGCTCGAGATCGACCTCGACCGGCCCGAACCACTCCGCGAGCAGCTCCGGATCGGTGATCGCGTCCCACAACGCGTCGGGTGCGACGCCGAACCGCTCGGTCCGCTCCACGGCGGGCGCTTCGTCGGTGGGGCAGGTGAGGTCTTCAGTCGGCTCGGCCATGCCGGCAGAGTATCCCGCAACCCAATGGTTGCGCTACGGCCGCCGGCCCGGGTAGGTTGTGCAACCATGGAGTTGCAGATGGTGGACGAAGTCGGGAAGCGGTTGCTGGCCCGGCGTCGGGTGATGCTCGTCGGGCCGATCGACCCCGGCTCCGCGACGTTGCTGTGCTCGCAGCTGCTCGTGCTCGACGCCGAAGCCCCGACCGAGCCGGTCGTGATCTACATCAACTCACCCGGCGGCTCGGTCGACGACGGCTTCGCGATCTACGACACGATGCGCACGATGCGGGCCGAAGTGGTGACCGTGTGTCTCGGGCTCGCCGCGTCGATGGCGCAGTTCGTCCTGTGCGCGGGCGCGCCCGGGCGCCGGTACGCACACCGCTACAGCCGGGTGCTCATGCACCAACCGCACGGTCAGGTCGAAGGCACCGCGACCGACATCCACATCCAGGCCGCGCAGTTCGCGTATCTCCGCTCGACGATGGCCGAGTTGACGGCACAGCACACCGGGCAGACCGTCGAACGCATCGTCGCCGACGCCGACCGCGATCTCTGGCTCACGGCCGAGGAAGCGCGCGCCTACGGCATGATCGATCACGTGCTCGACGGACCCCTCCCCCTCTGATACCACCCACTGACTAACGTGCGCGACATGTCGTCTTCTTCGTCTTTGTCGTCGTGGGACGACTACCCCGTCCACCAGGTCGCGGAGACGATCCGCCACGTCGGTACGAGCGATCGCAACTTCTACGACCGCTACTACTTCAACCTCCACGGCTCCTCCGACGAGCTGTTCATGGTCATGGGAATGGGTCAGTACCCGAACCTCGGCACCCAGGACGCGTTCGCGACGGTGCGCCGGGGCGACCACCAGTACGTGGTGCGTGCGTCGCGGGTGCTCGGTGACCGGATGGACAACCAGGTCGGGCCGATGCGCATCGAAGTGGTCGAGCCGCTCCGTCGCATCCGCTTCATCGTCGACGGCGCTGCGAACGGCGCCGAGCACAAGATCGCGTGCGACCTCACGTTCGAGGGCTCGATCCCGCCGTTCGAAGAGCCGCGCCAGCACATCCGCAAGTACGGCCGTGTGCTCTTCGACACGATGCGGTTCGCGCAGACCGGCTGCTGGTCGGGTGAGCTCGAGGTCGCGGGCGAGTCGTTCACGGTGACGCCCGACCGCTGGTGGGGAACGCGTGACCGTTCGTGGGGGGTACGCCCGCACGGCGAGCCCGAACCGCCGGGCATCCGCCAGGGTGAGGGCCAGCTCACCGGCATGTGGAACTACTCGCCGATGCAGTTCGCCGACCATTCGATCGTCTACATCCTCAACGAGCTCGACAGCGGTGAACGGGTGCTCGAAGAGGCCGTGCGCATCTGGTCGGATCCGGATCGCGAGCCCGAGTGGCTCGGCCGGCCCGAGTACGAGCACCGCGTCACGCCCGGAACGCGCATGATCGAGTCGTCGGTGCTGCACTTCCCGGAGGCCCCGGGTGGCGGCTTCGACGTCGTCGCCACTCCCCTGCTGGTCGCGTACATCGCGATCGGTACCGGCTACGGCGTCGAGGACGACTGGCGGCACGGGATGTACCAGGGCGAGCTCGTCGTGCAGGACCGCGAGTACCTCGTCGACGAGATCGCGCCGATCGGGCAGTACACCGTGGTCGATCAGGTCGCGCGCTTCGAGCAGTCGGGCGGCGCGGTGGGATACGGCCTGCACGAGCACGCGTTCGTCGGCCCGTTCACCAAGTACGGCATGGACGACGCCTACAGCGGCGCGCGTTGAAGCGCCGACCGGCGAAGCGGACGCGTACGCGACGATGAGCACGAGCGGACGCCGCGACGCGACCAGTGCGAGCAACACCGCGAAGCGGACGCGTACGCGACGATGAGAACCGTGATCGCCGTCGACGTCGGCGGCACGAAGCTCGCAGCCGCGATCGTCGACGAGCAGGGCGCGATCCTCGCCCGCTCGCGCGCCGCGACCCCCACGACGAACGATCCCGAGGTGCTGTTCGCGGCCCTCGCCGGCGTCGTCGACTCGCTCCCGCCGGAGCTCCGTGCCACGGCGGACGCGTGCGGTGTCGGGAGCGGCGGCCCGATGCGATCGACCGCCGACCGCGGCACGCTCGTGTCACCCGTCAACATCCCCGCCTGGCGCGACTTCGCCCTGCACGACCGGCTCCGCGCCCACACGTCGCTGCCGACCCGGGTCGACAACGACGCGAAGGCCCTCGCACTGGGCGAGGGCTGGCTCGGCGCGGCGGCGGGCGCACGCGATTACCTGGCGATGGTCGTGTCGACCGGGATCGGTGGCGGCATCGTCTGCGACGGCCGCCTCCTCGACGGCGCCGACGGGAACGCCGGCCACGTCGGGCACGTGATCGTGGAGCCCGACGGCCGCCTCTGCGGCTGCGGCGCGCGCGGCTGTGCGGAGGCCGAGGCGTCGGGGACGGCCATCCGCGCGATTACCGGGCGGCCTCCCGCGGAGGCGCCTCCGGAGATCGTCGAACGATGCGGCCGGCTCGTCGGCCGTGCCGTCGCCTCGGTCGCGAACCTGCTCGACCTGCCGCTCGCGGTTGCCTCCGGTTCGGTCGCGTTGGGGTTCGGCGCGCCCTTCTTCGCCGCCGCGCAGGCCGAGCTCGACGCCCGCTGCCGGCTGGATTTCTCACGCGGAACCCGGATCGTGCCCGGTGGGCTCGGTGCCGACGGCCCCATCATCGG
Source organism: Actinomycetota bacterium (assembly GCA_036787815.1). Lineage (GTDB taxonomy): Bacteria > Actinomycetota > Acidimicrobiia > IMCC26256 > PALSA-610 > DATBAK01. The sequence goes on along the minus strand of DAIQOP010000084.1, from coordinate 9,794 downwards.
CGCCGCCGCGGTCGCGCTCCGACCGTGATGCTGCGCCGACGCGCAGAACCGGGTGAAACGGAACCCGCTCCCCCAGGCTTTCCATGAGTGTGGACGAACTGCGCGAGGCCACGAACGGGCCGGCCGTGACGGGCGCCGTGTTCGCACCCGCGTTCGCACTCCGGCTCCGACGGGTGCTCGTCGCCCGCTACGGCGTCGAGCTCGGGAATGACCTCTGTGCCGACGCGCTCGCGTACGCGTGGGAGCACCGGGCGCGCGTCACCGCGATGGAGAACCCGGGTGGATACCTCTACCGCGTCGCGCAGAGCTCGGCGCGCCGTTACCGCCGGTGGGACAACGAGCCGCGGCTGCCGCGCGAGCAGAACAGCGAGCACCGCGGCGAGGAAGCCGCGCCGGCCGCCGATCTCGGCGCCGCCCTCGCTCGGCTCAACCCGCAACAGCGCGTCGCGATCATCCTCGTGCACGCCCACGGTTACAGCTACACCGACGCCGCGGACGCGATCGGGATCCCGGTCACGACCCTGCGCAACGACCTGCATCGCGGCCTGAAGCGGCTACGCACACTGATGGAGCGCGACCATGACCTCTGATCTCCTCACGCGGCTCGGCGCGTACGGCACCACCCTCGACCGCGAAGCCGCGGCCGACCTCGAGCGGCGGCCAACCGAATCGAATGCCAGCGACCTCGACCAACCGTTCCTCGACAAGCCGTTCGTCGTCGATACGACACCCGCCGCCCGCGAACGCGGGCCGCGGCGCGTACTGATACCCGCGGCGGTGCTCATCGGCATCGTCGTGCTCAGTCTCACGATTGCGACGCAGATTCGCGGGCGCCGCGCGACACCCGGCGGGGCGAACGGGCGAGCGTTCTGGCCGATGGTGCTCGCGCCCGGCCTCGTGCCGTGGTTCGAAGCTGGTCATCTCCCGGCCGGCGCGTCGAAGCCGGTCGCCGGCCCCCAACAGCATTTCCTTTACTGCAAGACCTGGACGGTCGTCTCAACCACCGTCCGGTGCACCGCGCTCGAAGGCGAGGCGTTTCTTCCGCAGGTGAAGTACCACGGTTCCGGTTGGACGCTCGCCGTGTACACGGGGCATCTCGACAGCAGCGTGCACGACTACGCAACCCAGCTGGCGCACCGTCTCGGCGGCGACTTCGGGGCCCCCCTCCCCACGCCGCAGCCGGCGACCGTCGCCGGGGCGAACGGCTGGCTCTCCGTCGACGGCAAGCACCTGCTCGTGGTCTGGCCGGTGAAGCCCGGGCTCCAAGTCGCGCTCGACACCAAGGGTCTCAGCCGCGACCAGCTGTTCTCGATCGCGGCCGCGCTGCACCCGACGGCCGCGAGCGTGCGCGACATACCGCTCGTCCTCGCGCACGGCGACGATCCGGCGTATCCCAAGTCGGCGCTCGCGCTCGGTCACGTGCGCGGCGGGCAGCTCTGCATCATCGGGGTCGACCCCCAAGGCTGCCTCGGTCTCGTGCCGCCCCGGTTCGACGCGGTGGCATCGTCCGGCGCGGGCGCGACAATCGGGCTCGTCGACCCGAAGGTCGCGAGCATCGAATTCGTGTTCCGCGCCGGACCGAGCGTCACCATCACGCCCACGCCGTCACCCCTGCCGGGACCGCGCGCGTTCGCGGAGCTTCGCCGCGATCATCTCCCGTGGAACCCGATCAGCCTCGTGCTTCGAGGTCGCGACGGCGAATTTCTCTTACGCGTCGCGTTCGCGACGATGCCCACGCCGCCGGCAACCGCCACGCCCGCGTCGCCGGCAACCTCGACGCCGACTACGAATACGTGAGCTTGCCGTTGTCGATGACGACGGTGCCGTCCTGCGTCACCGTCTGGAAGATCGCGCTGCCGTCGCCGTCGTGCCACATCCGCACCGTGAGCACGTCGCCCGGCATCACGGGCTTGCTGAAGCGCGCGTCCATGCCCTTGAAGCGTGACGGGTCGGAGCCGCAGAAGGTGTGCAGCAACGCGCGCCCGGTCACGCCGTAGGTGCACAGGCCGTGGAGGATCGGCTTCGGGAAGCCCGCCAGCGCCGCGAACGCGGGGTCGGAGTGGAGCGGGTTGCGGTCGCCCGACAGGCGGTACAGCAACGCCTGGTCGGCGCGGGTCGCGTACGTGACCTCTTCGTCGGGAGCACGATCGGGAGCCTTCACGCGCGGCACCAGCTCGGGCCCGCGGCTGTCGCCGAAACCGCCCTCGCCGCGGATGAACGCGCCCATGCGCACCTTGAACGCCGGCTTGCCCGAGTCGACGTACTTCGACTCCGTCTCCATCACCGCGAGCGCGCCGGAACCCTTGTCGTAGATGCCCACGATCTTGGTGACCGACTCGACGGTGCCCTCGGCCGGGATCTCGCCGAACACCTCGATCGACTGCTCGCCGTGCACGAGCATCGCCCAGTTGATCTCGCCGAAGCTCGGCATCGCGCCGGCACCCATCCCGATGATGACGGGAAAGGTCGGCAGCACGCGTTGCGGCGTGTCCTGGCTGTTCTCGGTCGTGAACTCGAGCTCGAACCCGGTCGGGTCGGTCTGGCCCGCGCCGACACCGAGCGCGTAGATGAGCGCGTCCTTCGAGTTCCAGGAACGTTGGCCGGGCTCGGAGACCGCGCCCACCGACTCGAGGTTCATCGGCATGGGATTCCCCCTGTTTTCGTGACAGAAATCGACTACGAGAACTTCGCTTACGAGAACATCGTCGAGTTGGGCTCAGCCTGCGCGACGAGGCCGGGCACGACGTCGCCGAGCTTCGCCGGGTCCCAGCGCATGCCGTTGTTGCGCGCGGTCGGCCCGCGGTGCCAACCCTCGGCGACCGAGATGCGGTCGCCGTCGACAAGGAACACCCGGCCGGTGACGTCCTTCGATTCGGGCGACCCGAGCCACACGATGAGCGGTGAGATGTTGGCCGGGTCGAGCGCGTCGAAGACCGCGCCTTCGGGCGGGCCGCCGATGCCGAGGTCTTCGGTCATGCGCGTGCGCGCGACCGGCGCGATCGCGTTCGCGGTGACGCCGTAGCGACCCAGCTCGAGCGCGCAGATGACGGTGAAGGCCGCTATGCCGGCCTTCGCGGCGCCGTAGTTCGTCTGCCCCGCGTTGCCAAAGATGCCCGACGGCGAGCTCGTGTTGATGATGCGGCCCTCGACCGGACGGCCGGCCTTCGTCTCGTTGCGCCAGTACTCCGCGGCGTGGCGGGTGGGGCCGAACGTGCCCTTGAGGTGCACCGCGATCACGGCGTCCCACTCGGCTTCGACCATGTTGACGAGCATCCGGTCGCGCAGGATGCCCGCGTTGTTGACGAGGATGTCGAGCCGGCCGAAGGCGTCGAGCGCCGACTGGACCATGCGGCCCGCGCCCTCGAAGTCGGCGACGTTCTCGCCGTTGGCGATGGCCTCGCCGCCCATGGCCTTGATGTCCTCGACCGTCTCCATCGCCGGCGACAGGCTGCCGCCCTCGCCGCGAGCGTCGCCGCCGAGGTCGTTCACGACGACCTTGGCCCCCGACGCGGCGAACGCCAGCGCATGCTCGCGGCCGATCCCCCGGCCCGAACCGGTGACGATCACGACCCGACCGTCGTTGATACCCATGGCGTGCAACTCCCCCTTGTGCCCGGAGCTCTCGTTCCTCGAACGGGCCGCACCGTACTTCCCGACGAGTCCCGCGAGATAATCCCTCCATGCCCCTGCCGGTGAGTGCCGACGACGTTGCCGCGGCAGCCGCGCGGATCCGGGGCGCGGTGGTGGAGACGCCGTTCCCGGTGTCGCAGACGTTGTCGGCGATGACCGACGCCGAGCTGTTCCTCAAGTTCGAGACGTTGCAGTTCACGGCCTCGTTCAAGGAGCGGGGCGCGCGCAACTTCCTCCTCGGGCTCGACGAGGCGCAACGGGCCAAGGGTGTGGTCGCGGCCTCGGCCGGCAACCATGCCCAGGGGGTGGCGCACCACGCCCGGCTGCTCGGCATCGACGCCACGATCGTGATGCCCCGGAACACCCCGTTCACCAAGATCACCCGCACCGAGACGCTCGGCGCCAACGTCGTGCTCACGGGGGCGACCCTCACCGAGGCCACGGCCGACGCCCACGAGCGCGCCGCCCGCACGGGAGCGACGATCGTTCCCGCGTACGACGACCCGGCGATCGTGGCCGGCCAGGGCACCGTCGCGCTCGAGATGCTCGCGGCCCGGCCGGATCTCGACGTGATCGTCGTGCCAATCGGCGGCGGCGGCCTCATCGCCGGGATGGCGGTGGCCGCGAAGGCCGCGCGCCCCGATATCGAGATCGTGGGCGTGCAGTCGGAGCGCTACGCCGCCATGGCCCGCGCACTGGGGATCGCGGCCGACCCGCCGGGCGGCACCACCGTCGCCGAGGGCATCGCGGTGACCGAGCCCGGCAAGATCACGACCGAGATCGTGCGAGAGCTCGTCGACGAGGTGCTCGTGGTTCGCGAAGAGACCATCGAGGAGGCGATCAGCCTCTACCTCGAGATCGAGAAGTCGGTGGTCGAAGGGGCGGGCGCCGCGAGCCTCGCGGGCGTGCTCGAGCACGGCGACCGGTTCGCGGGCCGGAAGGTCGGCCTCGTCGTCAGCGGCGGCAACATCGACCTGCGCGTGCTGTCGTCGGTGATCCTGCGCGCGTTGGCCCGATCGGGTCGGCTCGTCCGCCTGAGGCTCGAGATCATGGACCGGCCGGGGACGCTGGCCGAGGTTGCCGCGATCATCGGCGAGGCCGGCGGCAACATCATCGACGTCTCGCACCACCGTGATCTTCCGGGCGTCCCGCTCAAGGACACCGTGCTCGAAGTGTCGCTCGAGACCCGCGACCGGGCCCACGCGAACGCGATCGTCGCGGCGCTTCATGAGAGCGGTCTCATCGTGAACGTCGCCTGACCGTTCCGCACGGCGCGTGCCGGTGCCCGGGAATAGAGTCCGCTCGTCGTTTGTCACGGGCGAAACGCAGGGGAGGCACTTCCGGTGCGCAGGTTGACCACGTTCGTCACTGTCATGGCCCTCGCCGTCGGGCTCACCGCCTGCGGCTCCAAACACGACGCGAAGAACGTCTACGCGTGCCCGAACAAGGGCCCGAGCGTCGGATTCAAGGGCGTGAAGTCCGGCAAGCTCACCGTGCAGACCGCGCTCCCCGCGACGGGATGGTGGAACGGTGACAACGTCAACTCGCTGACCGGCGGCTTCGAGTTCGAGCTCGCGAAGGGTCTGTGCGCCCAGCTCGGAGTCGGAAAGGTGCGCATCGTCAACGTCGACTTCACCGCGCTCCAGGCGGGCAAGACGACCGACTTCGATCTCTCGCTCTCTCAGATCACCATCACCGACGCCCGCAAGAAGAACGAAGACTTCTCCGACCCGTACTTCTCGTCCGACCAGGGGATCATGGTCAACAAGGGCACGCAGGTCCCCGACCTCGCGGCGGCGAAGAAGTTGCAGTGGGGTGTGCAGACCGGGACGACGTCGGAGATCTTCCTGAACGACAAGGTCAAGCCCGACAAGAAGCCGAAGAGCTTCGGCCAGACGACCGAGATGTTCACGGCGCTCAAGGCCCACCGCATCGACGCGGTGCTGCTCGACACCTCGATCGTGCTCGCGCAGGCGCCGCTTCAGAACGCCGAGGTCGTCGGTCAGTTCAAGACCGGTGAGACCTATGGCGCGTTGCTGCCGAAAGGTTCGGCCAACCTCGCCCTTGTCAACAAGGCGCTGGCGACCTTGAAGGCGAACGGGACGCTCGACGCGTTGAACGCCAAGTGGCTGGTTCCCGTCTTCAAGGGCGATCCGACCAAGGTGCCGTACATCAGCGTTCCCTGACCGACGGCGCCCGACTCGATGGCGGCGCTCGATGACGTATCAGCTGGGGCGGGTGCCACGCCGCCCGCCCCGGCGCGCGTCGAAGCCCGTGCCAACGTCGCGCTCGCGCTCGCCATCTTCGGGTGCCTGACGGGCACGATCTTGCCCGCCATCGCCGCGCTCCCCGTCGCCGGAGTCGCGGAGCGGCGGATCTGGGCATCCGACGGCCGACTTGGCGGTGTCAACCGGATCACCTGGGCGCGCCGGCTGGCCAAGCTCGGCATCGCGATCGGGATCGTCGCGTTCCTGACGGCGCTCATCGTGACGCAGCGAACGGGGTTGTCGAACCTTCAGACGACCTTCTTCAGCGGTCAGCACTTCGGCCACGACTTCGGCCAGATCGCGCGCGCCTTCTGGATCAACATCCAGGTGTTCATGATTGCCGAGGTGCTCGTGCTCGCGTGGGCGCTCGTGCTCGCGGTCTTCCGCTCGCTGCCCGGCCGCGCTGCGCTTCCGCTCCGGTGGTTCGCGATCGTGTACATCGACGTGTTCCGCGGGTTACCCGCCCTCATCACCGTCTACATGATCGGGTTCGGGATCTCGCTGGCCGACCTCCCCATCGCCAAGAACTGGAGCGACATCACGTTCGGCATCATCGCGCTCACGATCGTGTACGGCGCGTACGTGGCCGAGGTGTACCGGGCCGGCATCGAGAGCGTGCACTGGAGCCAGATCGCCGCGGCCCGATCACTCGGGCTCTCGTACGGTCAGAGCATGCAGTACGTGATCGCGCCGCAGGCGATCCGGCGCATCGTCCCGCCGTTGCTGAACGACTTCATCAGCGTCCAGAAGGACACTGTGTTCCTCAGCATTCTGGGCACGATCGAGGCCTTCAAACAGTCCCAGATCCTCGCCAACAACGAATCGAGCCTCACCGCGATCACCACGCTCGGCCTGATCTTCCTGATCTTCACCATCCCGCTCACCCGATTGACCGACTACCTCCTCAAGCGCGAGCAACGGCGCACCCAGGCAGGTTGACCCGTGAGCTTCTTGGAGATCCGCGCAGTCGAGAAGTACTTCGGGCCGAACCACGTGCTGCGCGGCATCGACCTCGACGTCGACGAGCACAACGTGATCTGCCTCATCGGCGCGTCGGGGTCGGGCAAGTCGACGCTGCTTCGTTGCATCAACGGCCTCGAGCCGATCCAAGAGGGCACGATCGTCGTCGACGGCCGCACGGTCACCCAGGACGAGGTGAATCTCAACTTCCTGCGGCGCAACATCGGCATCGTGTTCCAGAGCTTCAATCTGTTCCCGCACATGAACGTGCTCAAGAACGTGACCCTCGCGCCGCGCAAGGTGCTGTGCCTCTCGAAGGACGAAGCCGAGGAACGCGCCCGCGTGCTCCTCGAGCGCATCGGGCTGTGGGACAAGGCGCTCGAGTTCCCCGACCGGCTCTCGGGCGGCCAGCAGCAACGGGTCGCGATCGTGCGCGCCCTGGCCATGCAGCCGAAGCTCATCCTGCTCGACGAGATCACGAGCGCGCTCGACCCCGAGCTCACCGGCGAGGTGCTCGCGATGGTGCGCGAGCTCAAGGACGAAGGCATGACGATGCTGCTCGCCACGCACGAGATGGGCTTCGCGCGCGAGTGCGCGAGCTCCGTCGTGTTCCTCGACCAGGGCGTGCTCCTCGAGCAGGGACCGCCCGACGAGATGTTCAGCAACCCGCAGCACCCGCGCACCCAGGGGTTCCTGAAACGGGTGGTCGACGCCGGACGGCTCTAACTTCTCGGTCCTGTGAGCACGGGAGCGGGTGGGCAGGTGGAGATCAGGGCGGTGCGGCCCGAGGAGTACGAGCGGGTCGGTGAGCTCACGGTCGCCGGGTACGCGGCGCTGCCCGTCGACCATCTCTGGGGCGGCTACGACGACGAGATACGCGCGGTCGCGGAACGGTTGGAGACCACGGAGATCTTCGTCGCGCTGATCGACGGCGAGGTCGTCGGCGCGGTCACGTACGTGTCGGATCCGGATTCGCCGTGGCTCGAGTTCAGCGATCCGGGCGAGGCGCAGATCCGGCTGCTCGCGGTCGACCCGTCGGTCCAGCGGCGCGGTATCGGGGAGCTGCTCGTCGACCGCTGCATCGAACGGGCACGCGAGCAGGGCCTCACGATCGTGCTGCACACGACCGAGCACCTCACGGCCGCGCAACGCCTCTACTCGCGCAAGGGCTTCGTGCGCCGGCCCGAACGCGACGTGCACGACTTCGAGGCCGACCACGACATGACCTTCATGGCGTTCACCCTCGATCCCGGAAGTGAGGGCCGAGGTGGTTGTGGCGGGTTCGATTGAGCCGAGGCCGCTGTCGCCTGCACCCGAACCTGGGAGACTGTGCACATGACGCTTGTGCATCGTGTTCTGTTTCCAACACCGATCGAGTCGCTCGACGGGTATCTGAAGGCGCGTGGCGGTGGGGGGCTTGCGGCGGCGCGGCTGCTCAGCGCCGAGGAGATCATCTCCGAGATCGAAGCTTCCGGGCTGCGCGGTCGGGGTGGCGCCGGATTTCCGACCGGACGCAAGTGGCGCACGGTGCGCGATTACCGCTCGGAGTCCATCCGCACTTCGGTCGTCGTGAACGCGGCCGAAGGTGAGCCCGGGACGTTCAAGGATCGCACGATTCTCCGCAACGATCCGTATCAGGTTCTCGAGGGGGCGTTGATCGCCGCTCGCGCGGTCGACGCCGATCGAGTCATCGTTGCGACCAAGCACGCGTTCTCGGTGGTGGTCGATCGACTTCTGACTGCCATCGACGAAGTCGAGGAGGCCGGCTGGTCCGACGGGATCGACATTTCGCTCTTCGAGGGACCGGACGAGTACCTCTACGGCGAAGAGACGGCGTTGTTGGAGACCATCGACGGCCGTTACCCGTTCCCCCGCATCGCTCCGCCGTACCGGCGCGGCGTTCACGAGGTCGTGCAATCATCCGCCGATCTCGACACGCAGAGCGGACTGTCCGCGCACGTCGAGATGGCCGGCCCCGACGACGGCACCGAAGCGCCGCCGACGTTGGTCGACAACGTCGAGACGCTCGCCAACGTCGCTCGAATCCTCGCACGGGGCGCCACATGGTTCCGGAGCGAAGGAACGGCCGAATCGCCGGGAACGATCGTCTGCACCGTGACCGGCTCGACCCGGCGCAGTGGGGTCGGCGAAGTCATCATGGGCACGCCGCTACGCGACGTCATCGAAACGATCGGTGGCGGTGCCCGACCCGGCCGCCGGATCACCGCGGTGCTTCCAGGGGTCTCGAGCGCGCTCATCGACGGCGCCGCGCTCGACACTCCCGTGAGCTACGAATCGCTGGCCGCGATCGGAAGCGGCCTCGGCTCGGCCGGCTTCGTCGTCTTCGACGACACGGACGATCTCGTCGCCGTCGCGGCCGGTGCCGCCCGGTTCCTCGCCGTCGAATCGTGTGGGCAGTGCTCGCCGTGCAAGCAGGACGGACTACGTATCGCGGCGCTGCTCGACGCGATCGCGCGAAGCGCGGCCGACGCCCACGATCTCGACGAGCTGCGATCCCGCATCGCGACGGTCGCCGACGGCGCGCGCTGTTCGCTCGGCACCCAACAACAGGTTCTCGCGGCGAGCCTGCTCGAGCAGTTCCGCGACGACATCGACGCGCACCTCGACGGGCGAGCGAACCCGACTGTGCCTCGACCTACGGCCGAGCTGGTCGACATCGCCGATGGTGCCGCACTGCTCGACGAACGTCACGCCGACAAACAACCCGACTGGACGTACGACCCCGTCGATTCCGGAAAAGCTCCAGCCGCGCGCCTCGGAGAACACCGAGAACTCGGAACGCTCGATGAATGATCGACGAGCGACTCCGTAGCCTGGAGGCCATGTTGCATACGCGGTTGTGTGACGTGTTCGCGGTCGACCATCCGGTGCTCAACGCGCCGATGGGTGGCGGTGATGCGCCCGCGGAGCTCGCGG
>DAIQOP010000312.1:0-3913 GCA_036787815.1 Actinomycetota bacterium | reverse complement strand
CGCCGCGCCCACCAGGTGCGTGTCGAGCAGGGCCAGTCGTTCGTCGTCGGCTGACGCGTGCGCGGCGGCCTCCTCGAAGAGGAGCGTCTCGCAGAAGATCGACGCGGTCTCGGCGAGCGCCATCGGTAGCCGGCGCTGCAGCTGGGTGCGGTGCGCGAGCGCGACGTTGTGGAACGCGTGGCCGAGCTCGTGCGCGAGGGTCGAGACGGAGTTGTGGCTGCCGTCGAAGTTCATCATCACGCGGCTGACGTCGTCTTCGACGCCGACGCAGTAGGCGCCGCCGCGTTTGCCGTCGCGGATCTCGGCGTCGACCCACCGCTGCTCGAACGCGCGGTTTGCGAGGGCCGCGAGGTCAGGGGAGAAGCCCGCGAAGGCGGCGCTCACCCGTGCGGTCGCGTCGCTCCACGATGCGTCGGTCTCGCGGCCGACGGGCGCGAAGAGGTCCCACCAGGGGAGCGCACCGTCGTGACCGAGCACCCGGGCCTTAGCGCGCAGGTAACGCCGAAACGTGGGCAGCGACGCCACGACGGCGGCGGTCATCGCGTCGAGGGTGGCCCGGTCGATGTTGTTGGCCTTGAGCGCCGGCTCTAGGTCGTCGGCGAACCCGCGGCGCCGGTTGAGCACGCCGAACGTGCCCTTCGCGCCGTTGAGGGCCGCGGCGAGCGGTACGGCCACCGTCGCCCACGCGGCGAGCTCGCCTTCGTACGCGCTGCGCCGAGTGTGGGCGTCGGGATGGCTTGCGAGCCCGCGCGCGAGGGCCATCGGCACGTGCTCGATCTTGCCGTCGGCGTTGCGCACCTCGACCATCACCTGCGACGACACGTCGCCGTGGAGGCGTTGCCATGCGAGCACACCCGACGGTGCGAGCTCGGCGGCGAGCGATTCCTCCGCCTCGCTCATCTGCAGCTCGGCGCCCTCGGCCGCCATGCGCAGCACGAACTCGTGTTCGGCGGCCACGGCGCTGCGGGCCGCGAACGCTTCGAGCCCGAGCGCGGCGAGCCAGGCGCCGAGGCGCTTCGCGAGTGGGCCGAGCGGCGCGGAACGGGTCTGGAGCTCCACCTGCCGCGACGCGGCACGGTCGTCGCGGCTGTCGGTCGTGGTGCGCGCGTAGAGGTATGCGCTGAGCCGGCGGAGCTCGGCCTGGAGGCCGTTCGTCGCCTCGAGCACGGCGTCGAGACCGGCGATGTCGGCGTCGGTGGGCGGGCGGGGCGGGGTCGCGTGGATGTCGAGCTCGTCGTAGAGCGCCGCGAGGCGGTCGATCTCGGCGTACACACCTTCGAGCGCGTCGGTGAATGCTCGGTCGTCGAGGCTGCCGTAGATCGGCGTGAGGTCCCACCGCGGGGGAGTGTCGGTCGTCGCCATGCCCGCGAAGGTAGACGCGCCGGGCGAGGAGCTCAGGCGCGCAGCGCGTGCTGTCGGTACGCCCAGCCCGGGCCGCGGAACACGAACGACAGGCGGTCGCGCCACGTCTGCGACCGCGCGACGTCGCGCAGCATCTCGAAGTGCTCGTGCCCGGCGACCCGGACCGGGTTGAAGGTGTCGAGGTTCGTCGTGAGGCCGTAGACGACCGGTTCGGCTTCGGGCTCGAACGTGCCGAACAGCCGGTCCCAGGCGATGAGGATGCTGCCGTGGTTACGGTCGATGTACTGCTGGTTGCTGCCGTGATGCACGCGGTGGTGCGACGGCGTGTTGAACAGCTTCTCGAACGGCCCGAGCCGCCGGATCACGTCGGTGTGGATCCAGTACTGGTAGAGCAGGTTGAGTCCGCGCGCCTGTTCGACGAGACCGGGTTGGATGCCGACGAGCGCCAGGAGGCTGTACGGCACGAAGGTGCCGAACGCGTCGGCGACGGGCTGGCGGAGCGCGGTCGAGAGGTTGTAGCGCTCGCTCGAGTGATGCACGACGTGGATGGCCCACATGTACCGGCTCTCGTGCATGAACCGGTGGTTCCAGTAGTAGATGAAGTCCCAGCCGAGAGTCGCGGCGGCGAGCACCGCCGGTCCGCGACCGAGGTCGCGCACGATCCTCCGGTTCCACATCCGGTTCGCGGTGGTGCGCGACGCGAGGGTGGACGTGATCGCGATGCCTCCCGCGGCAATGGCCGCGACGCCGCCGATGCTCGCGACGCGTCGCGCGGCGCGGGCCGCACCGACCCGTCGGCGCCGCGCCGCCGGCCGTTCGGAGCCGGTCTCGGTGCCGCCGTCGCCATCGGTGTCGCGGCCGTCGCTCGCTTCGAGCCGGGCGACGATGTCGGCGACGGTGGTGACCACCACGGCCGCGGCGGCCGTCGCGACCAGCGCCTTCCCGTACTTGCCCTTGCCGGGTGTGATCGGTCCGAACAGCTTCGGCACCACCATCGGTGCCAGGAGGCTGCCGACACCCATCGTCAGGCTGGTGACGGTGTCCCGCCGTTCGTAGTCGGCCGGGGTCGGACCGCGCTCGTCGGCGTGGTTCCGGAGCCACAGGTACTCGGCGCCCATCGTCCCGAAGTACACGGGGATCGCGACCACGGTCGAGTCCATGAGTGATCCCCCCGTCGTGAGCTGCCGGCGTCATTGTCGCTGCCGGCGTGGTGCGCTCACAAACGGGGGGACCTCATGCGTCCCGACCGGTCGCGGATCGTGCGTTACTGCTTGATCTCGACCCAGTCGACGAGCATCTCGGACGGCTTCGCCGGCGGCGAGATGAGATTGCTCACGCCGAGGTTGAGGATGACGAACATCGGCGCGTGCGTGAGGCCGCTCGTGATCTGGCCGACCTTCACGCCGTCGTACCAGTAGTTGATCTTGTCGGCCCGCCAGCTCGCGGCCACCGTGTGCCAGCCACCGGGTGTCGCCATCTGCGCGCAGCCACCCGGGCCACCGGCCGGCGAGTGGAAGTGGTAGCAGTCATGGCCGTTCAACGCTTCGAGGACGTCGTTCTCGCCGGTCGTGGGCCACTGCCCGATGCCGTCGGCCCACACCGCGGGCCAGTCGTCGACCTTGCTGGTACCGGGGAGCCACACGCGCGCCCGGAGGGAGCCGTACGTGTACGTGAAGTGCTGCCGGCTGTTCACCAGGCCCGACGCGTACTGCCAGGTACGGCCGTGGCTGTCGGTGCACGGACGGGCCGACGCCCGCAGATGCAGGTAGCCGCCCGACACGGAGACCTGTGCCGGGTCGTAACACGAGAGCTCGGCTCCGTTGACCGGTGGCGTGATCGAGGTGTTGCTCGCACCCAACCAGTTGGGTTGCCACTTGCCCAGGTCGAGGCTGGTCCCGTTGAAGTCGTCACGCCAGACGGTTTGACGCGGGTTGCTTTGTGCCGACGCTGCTACGGGAGCAAGAAGCGCAAGCATGATCAGAATCCCGCCAAGACGTCGCATCGGTCTCCTAGTGGCTCGGCGCGACGAAATCGCCACGCGGATGGGAGCGAGCAGGGGCGCTGCACGGATGCCGGAGGACGATTCGACGCGGAAGCATCACCCCGACGAAGTGGTTGTCGTCTGTGCCGCGGAAGTCCTTGAGCGTCGAGCCCGTGATGTCCGTCCTTGTCGGCTTTTGTCGCTCATCCTTCGGGTGGAAATCGCTGCGACTGAAGTTCAACCTTGGGTGGACGCGACAAGTTGCGCGCGGCGATCGCGTACCCGAGAAATTGAGGAGCTGTGCCGGCGCGGTCGTCTCGCGGCGGGTCAGGTCGTGCGCAGTGCCGCCACGACCTCGTCGATGCGGGCATGGTCGGTGCTGTCGGCATCGAGATGCTCGTAGCGAACCCGATCGCCGGCGCCGATCACGAAGGTCGCCCCGATCTGCTTCACCCGCTTGCCGGCCTTGTGGACATGGTGTCCACGTTTCGACGTCTCGCGGGTTGCCTTCCACGTGCGCGGGTGCAGGAGCTGGAACCAGTTGAGCGTTCGCAGCGACGCCGCGTGCGC
>DAIQOP010000311.1:0-3922 GCA_036787815.1 Actinomycetota bacterium | reverse complement strand
ATCGCGGCGGGCGGACGGATCGGCGGCTACGGGGGAGGGCGGGAGGCGATCGGGCTGAAGCGGTGGCTGCTCGAGCGGGAAGGTGTGCGGTTGCGTGGTCAATGCCCACCGCCGCGAGCGGTTGCGATACCGTCGAAACCATGACCGAATACCGCATCGAGCACGATTCGATGGGCGAAGTTCGCGTGCCCGTCGACGCCAAGTGGGCCGCGCAGACGCAGCGGGCCGTCGAGAACTTCCCGATCTCCGGGCTGCCGATCGAACGCCGGTTGATCCGCGCGCTCGCGCTCGTGAAGGGCGAAGCGGCGCGCGTCAACGCGAGGCTCAAGGAGGTGCCGGCGGTCACCAAGCCGATCGGCGACGCGATCGCCGCGTGTGCCGACGAGGTGGCCGACGGACGCTGGGACGCGCACTTCCCGATCGACGTGTACCAGACGGGTTCGGGCACGTCGTCGAACATGAACGCGAACGAAGTGATCGCGGCGCTCGCGACCGATCGGCTCGGCTCGCTCGTGCATCCCAACGACCACGTGAACGCGTCGCAGTCGTCGAACGACGTGTTCCCCTCGGCGATCCACGTCGCGGCGACCGAGGCCGTCGTCGTCGACCTCATTCCGGCGATCCGCCACCTGGCGCGATCGCTGCGCCGCAAGCAACGCGAGTTCAAGGGCGTGGTGAAGTCGGGCCGCACCCACCTCATGGACGCGACGCCCGTCACGCTCGGCCAGGAGTTCGGTGGCTACGCGGCGCAGGTCGAGGACGCGATCGCGCGGCTCGAAGGATCACTGCCGAGAGTCGGTGAGCTGCCGTTGGGCGGTACTGCCGTCGGCACGGGGATCAACGCCCCGAAGACGTTCGCCCGCTCGGTGATCAAAGGTCTCGTGACCAGCACCGGCCTGCCGCTCACCGAGGCCCGCGACCACTTCGCCGCGCAGAGCGCGCGCGATGCGCTGGTCGAGCTCTCCGGCGTCCTGCGCACCTACGCGGTCTCGCTCGTGAAGATCGCGAACGACATCCGGTGGATGGGCAGCGGGCCGCGCACCGGGATCAGCGAGATCTTCATCCCCGATCTCCAGCCCGGATCGTCGATCATGCCCGGCAAGGTGAACCCGGTCATCGCGGAGGCCGTCACCCAGGTGTCGGCGCAGGTGTTCGGGAACGACGCCGCGATCGCGTTCGGCGGGTCGCAGGGCAACTTCGAGCTCAACGTCTACATGCCGATGATCGCTCGCAACCTGCTCGAGTCGTTGCGACTCCTCACCAACGTGTCGCGGGTCTTCGCCGACAAGTGCGTCGACGGCATCGAAGCCAACGTCGCGCGATGCAAGGAGTACGCGGAGTCGTCGCCGTCGATCGGCACCTCGCTCAACCCGTACATCGGCTACGAGACGGCGGCCAAGGTGATCAAGGAGTCGGTGAAGACGGGCAGGTCGATCCGCCAGATCGTGCTCGCCAAGAAGCTGATGACGGCCGAGGAGCTCGACCGGGCCCTCGACGTCGAGGCCATGACTCGAGGCGGGATCATCCATTAGCGCCCACGGCAGCCGGCGGGCGGTCATCGCCGCGTTCCTCGCCAACCTCGGAATCGCGCTGGCCAAGCTCGTCGGCTTCGTGCTCACGCGTTCGGCCTCGATGCTCGCGGAGTCGATCCACTCCCTCGCCGACACCGGAAACCAGGCGCTGCTCCTGCTCGGTGCCCGCCGCGCCGACCGGCCACCCGACGCCGCCCACCCCTTCGGCTACGGGCCCGCGCGCTACTTCTGGGCCTTCGTCGTCGCGATGGTGCTCTTCATGCTCGGCGGCGTGTTCGCCATCTTCGAGGGGGTCCAGAAGCTGCGGACCCCGCACCCGATCGACGCACCGGTGTGGGCGTTCGCCGTTCTCGGGTTCAGCATCGTGCTCGAGTCGTTGTCGTTCCGCACCGGGCTGCTCGCGGCCAACCCGCTGCGGGGGCGGCGCACGTGGTGGCAGTTCATCCGCGGAACGAAGAACCCCGAGCTTCCGGTCGTGCTGCTCGAAGACTTCGGGGCGCTCGTCGGCCTCGTGTTCGCGCTCGCCGGCGTGACGTTGGCCGAGGTGCTCCACCAACCGAGGTTCGACGCGTTGGGCAGCCTCGCGATCGGTGTGCTGCTCGTCGGCGTCGCGATCGTGCTGGCGATCGAGATGGCGAGCCTCCTCATCGGGGAGTCGGCGGCACCCGACGACGTGGCGACGATCTCCGCCGCGCTGGTCGGTGCTCCGTCGGTGCGCCGGCTCATCCACCTGCGCACGCAGCATCTCGGACCCGAAGACGTGCTCGTCGCGGTGAAGCTCGAGTTCGACCCCGGGCTCTCGTTCGCCGACCTCGCGGCGGCCATCGACGTCGCGGAGGACGAGTTGCGATCGGCCTATCCGGCGGCCCGGCTCGTGTTCATCGAACCCGACCTCTACCGCGAGCCACCCGCCGATCCTTCGTAGCCCTTGCGCCCGGGCAACCCGTCGACGAGACCGGCTCGTGCATCGCGCTCGGGTTCGTCGCGCTCATGTTCATCGCGCTTGCATTGGTGGTCTGCAGGCTCACGAGCTCAGGTTGCACCGGTATCGCGTTCGCGTCCGAGCGTGAGCAGGAGGTCTTCGTGCCAGTGCATCCACACGGTGTGGTACGAGTCGATGCGCGGAGAGGTGAACCATTCGTGCTCGCCCTGCTCGACGAGCTCGCGTGCCGCCCGCAATCGCGACCGGTAGAGCGCGAGGCGGGGCACCGCCGCGCCCGAGTGCCGGGCGACGGCTCCCGCGCGCTCGTCGAGCGCCGTCAACCGTTGCACCACCGACCAGTCGTACGCGGCGTCGGTGTGGTCGTTCGCCGTGCCGCCCCGCTTGACCTGCCAGTCGGAGCAGAGTTGGAGGAGCTCGACGTTGAGCGCGAGGAACCGCTCGAACGCCCGCTGCACCCGTTCCTCGGCTTCGCTCCCCGGCTCGCAGCGGGCCCAGTCCCGGTGGGCGGCGCGCCCCTCGGGGGTGATCACGAGCCGCGTGGTTCGGATCGTCGCGAAACCGGAGCTCACGAGGATCTCGACCCGTTCGTCGCCGGGGTTCTCGATCATGCCGCGCATGCGGAGCTCGTGGATCAGCTCCCAATCGGCGTCGGTCAGGCCCCGCCGGGGCACGTCGGCTTGCACGCGCCCGATGGTATGCGGCGTAGGCTCCCGGCTCCGTGAGCGAGCAGATCGGCACCGGTACGAACGTCTTCCAGGCCGCGCCGGTGCGCGGCCAGTGGCGGCGGCTCTCGAGCCCCGACGACGTCATCGCGCTGCTCGACGAAGCGGCCGACGACGTGATCGCGTGCGTCGCCGATGCCGGAGCGACCTTCCTCGCGCCGATCTTCGACGATCTCGCCGCCGTCGTCTGCCTCTCCGGCACGCCGATGAGCCACATCGGCATCGTGAGCCGCGAGTACCGCGTGCCCTGCCTGATGGGCGTCACCCTCACGACCGAGCCCACCGACGGCGCGCCCGTCGAGGTCGACTGCAGCGTCGAGCCCGGTGTCGTCCGGGCGCTCTGATCGGCGGTGACGACGTGAACCTCGAGCGACCGGCCGGGTGGGACCGCGACGAAGTCAACCGCATGCTGCGCTACCACGGCGAGATCGCGCACGCGCTCACCACCCAACGCACGGCGCTCGAGTCGGCGCTGATCCCCGTGACCGCGTACATCCTGATCTCCGGCATCGAGTGCTACCGGCGGCATCCGGAGCTGATGACCCAGATCGCCGCCGCGTGCTCACCGGAGGAGCTCGGCGCGCGCGGCCGGGTACCTGGGAACCAGATCGACACCGTGCACTTGTGGTCGATCGCGAACATCTACCTCGTCGGTCGGTCGGTGCTCGCCGGCGGAGGGATGCTCGACTTCGAGGCCGACGGGACGCGCACCGCGATCGTGTTCG
>DAIQOP010000083.1:0-14389 GCA_036787815.1 Actinomycetota bacterium | reverse complement strand
GGAGAGCAGGCCGGCGAAACCGATGTCGAGCGCGCCGGTGAGCGCCGCGACGGCGCGATCCGGTTCGGCGCCGTCGGGGCCGGGCACGTAGGCCGCGACACGATCGAGACCGGTCGCAGCCCGCTGCTGCCAGGCCGCGGCCGTGATCGAGCCTCCGTTGCCGCGCGTGGCCATCCACTCGTAGCCCTCCTCGAGGCCGCTGAGCACCGCACCGGCGGGCGCGGTGAGGGCACTCGACCGCTCCGGTCGATCGACCTCGGCGCGCAGCACGGCGACACCCGGGCGAGCGAGCGACGAGAAGCGCACCGACCGTACCGTCGTCGATCCGTCGATCGCCTCGGCGAGCACACCGGTGCGCAGATCGAGCCGGCGCACGACCCGGTCGCCGGGTTGCAGCTCACCCTCGAGGTGGGCCCAGCGTGGCGCCGCGAGGAGGTCGGTGAACTGCCCCCCACCGTCGTAGATCCCGGCCGCGACGACATCGGGCATCGCGGCGGGATGCGCGAGGAGCGGCGCCGCGCTCGTGCCGATCACGCCGTCGGCAATGGTGAGCAACGCCTCGAGCGCGCGTCCGGTGTCGGGATCGAACCGGTCGATGACGAGCGACCAGCCCGCCCGGTCGACGACCGACGGGAGCGCCGACCGGCGCTGCAACTGGTCGGCGAGGACCTCGAGAAAGCGGCCCGGCCCGCCCGCGAGGTGCAGCACGCCCGCGGGCACACCGTTGGGCTCGTTGCCCACCGAGAACACGGTCGCGTTCGCCGCCTCGGCCACGAGCATCAGCGAATCGCTCCCGGGAAGCCCGCCGAGATCGCCGAACTCGTCGCCCCCGATCAGCACGAGCTCGGGCGCGATGCCGTCGGCCCAGAGCGCGGCGAACACGGCACGCGCCGAATCGGCCTTGTCGGTGAGCCCGATCTCCACGTGCTTCGCGTCGCTCGTGACGCGCGGATCGGCGAGCCCGGCGCCGCGGCCGATGTCGAGCGCGAGCGCGGCGACCTCGGCGAGACTCCCGATGCCGGCATCACGGAGCCGTTGCTCGACCGCGGCCAGGAGCTCGTCGATCTTCGCCTTCGGCGGATCGTCCCACTCGGGCAGCGGGATGAGGTCGATCTTGCGCCGGTTCAGACGTTGCGACACGATGCGCGCTTCGAGACCGCGCGCCGCGAGATGCTCGACCGTGCGCTCGGCGGCGAGCGTGAGCGCGGCGTCTTCTTCGGGTGTGGCTTCGCGGGCGGCCACGAGCCGGGGGCCGTCACGGTCGACCTCGAAGAGCTCGGACCCTCGATTCAGCGCGAGCAGGAGCCGGCCGGGCCCCGACGGGCGGGCGCGGAGCTGGCCGTCGACGTTCCCGACGTGCGTGCCGCTGACGACGACCACGTCGACCCCGCGGGCACACAGCATCTCGACGACGTCGCGCACCACTGCGGCGTCGGCGTCCCGATCGGTGACGGCGGTGCCGTCCCAATCGAACACGACACCCTCGAACCGCCGGGTCAGCGCAGCAGGAAGGGCGGGGGCATCCACTCTCCTCAGTCTCGTCCACCTTGTCGTCGCTTGACGTGTCGCAGAAGCCACCGATCGCGGGGTCCTTGGGCCCAGGTCGGACAAGCCGTCGGCCTCTGCCCCGTACGACCGTACGGCCGTACGGTCGAGGTACGGCCCGGGCACTCGGGCGCCAATGGAGGAGAGGAGCAGCGACCATCACGCTGACGCGCTCGCACAGAGAGGTGCGACATGGGCACGACCTCGACAGCCGACACGGCGAACGTGTACTTCGCGCGCGCTGCGCACCCCGTCACCGGAGAGACCGGCGACTACGACGATCTGCTGGAGCTCGTCGGCGACCGCCGTTTCGTGCTCATCGGCGAGGCCTCGCACGGCACCCACGACTTCTACCGGGAACGCGCCCGCATCACCCGCCGGCTGATCGACGAGCGCGGCTTCACCGTGATCGCCGCCGAAGCCGACTGGCCCGATGCCTACCGCGTCAACCGTTATGTCATGGGCAACTCCGCCGACCGCGACGCGGACGCCGCGCTGTCGGACTTCCGGCGCTTCCCCGCGTGGATGTGGCGCAATCGCGACGTCGTGCAGTTCGTCGAATGGCTGCGTGCCCGCAACGATGCCCATCCGCACCCCGCCACCAAGGCGCGCTTCTACGGCCTCGACCTCTACAGCCTGCAAGCGTCGATCGAAGCCGTGATCGATTACCTCGATCGAGTCGACCCGGCCGAGGCCCGCCGCGCCCGTGATCGCTACAGCTGCTTCGACCACGTCGGTGGGGAAGGCCAGGCGTACGGCTACGCGCTGGCGTACGAGCGCGCGATCCCGTGCGAGAACGAGGTCGTCGCGCAGCTGCTTGCGCTCCGCAGCCGTGCGGATGCGTACCTCCGGCGCGATGGTTGGGTCGCGGAGGACGAGCTCTTCTTCGCCGAGCAGAACGCTCGGGTCGTGCGTGACGCCGAGGAGTACTACCAGCAGATGTACCGCGCCGAGGTGTCGTCGTGGAACCTGCGCGACCGGCACATGGCCGGCACGCTCGACGCGCTCGTGGAACACCTCGACCGAAGGAACGCCCGGCACACGAAGATCGTGGTTTGGGAACACAACTCCCACGTCGGCGACGCACGGGCCACCGCCATGGGCGCTCGCGGGGAGCTCAACGTTGGCCAGCTCGCGCGCCAGCGCTACGGCAGCGAATGCCTGCTGGTGGGATTCAGCACCTACGACGGGCGCGTCACCGCGGCATCCGACTGGGGCGGGCCGGCAGAACGCAAGCACGTGCGGCCGGCGCTGCCGGGGAGCTACGAGTCGTTGCTGCACGACGTCGCGGCATCGCGATTCTGGCTCGACACCGCTGCGCCGATCGTCGCCGAAGGCTTGCGGGTTCCCCGGCTCGAGCGCGCGATCGGCGTGATCTACCGCCCGGAGACCGAACGCCAGAGCCACTACTTCCAGGCCCGCCTCGGCGATCAGTTCGACGCGGTGATCCATCTCGACCGTACCCGCGCACTCGAACCGCTCGAGCGAACGTCGCTCTGGGGGCGCGGTGAGCCGCCGGAGACGTTCCCGAGCGGGATTTGAGTCGCAGCATCCGGGAGGAAGTCACGCATGGGAGGAACCATGGTCATGTTCGCAGACCGTGCCGACGCCGGGCGCCGGCTGGCGCGCCGGCTGGAGACGCTCCCGAGAGAGAACCTCGTGGTGCTCGGCCTCCCTCGCGGGGGCGTGCCGATCGCGTTCGAGGTGGCCGAGGCGCTCCACGCCCCACTCGATGTCATCGTGGTGCGCAAGCTCGGTGTTCCCGCCCAGCCGGAGCTCGCGATGGGCGCGATCGGCGAGGGCGACGTGCGCGTGGTGAACGACGACATCGTGAGCCGGGCGCGCGTCGACGCGGACGCGTTCGCCGCCGTGGAGGCGCGCGAGCGCACCGAGCTCGACCGCCGCGCGGCGCGGTTCCGCGGCCCGCACGACCGCATCTCGCTCGACGGTCGTACCGCGCTCATCGTCGACGACGGGATCGCGACCGGTTCGACCGTGCGCGCGGCGTGCGAGGTCGCGCGCGCCCACGGCGCGGCGCGCGTGATCGTCGCGGCGCCGATCGCGCCGCCCGGCGCGATCACGGACCTGCGTGACGTCGCCGACGAGGTGATCGTGCTCGAGAGCCCGGAGTGGTTCTCGGCGATCGGCCAGTTCTACCGAGATTTCGCACAGACCACCGACGCCGAGGTGTTGCGCCTGCTGCAGCAGGCCCGCTCCCGTGCGGACTCGGCGGACGTTCCCGCTGCGACCACGGCGGCACACGCGCCGCGCGACCAGGAAGTCGTCGTCGACGCCGGCCCGGTGCTGCTGCCCGGTCACCTCACCGTTCCCGCCGGAACGAAGGCCGTCGTGGTGTTCGCACACGGCAGCGGGAGCAGTCGCCACAGCCCCCGCAACCGATTCGTCGCGAACGTGCTCAACCAGGCCGGGCTCGGAACGCTGTTGTTCGACCTGCTCACGCCGGTCGAGGAACGCGAGCGCCGCAACGTGTTCGACATCGAGCTCCTCGCCGGGCGCCTCGTCGCGGCGACGGGCTGGCTGCGCGCCGAACCCGGCCTCCACGACGCCCGCATCGGGTACTTCGGCGCGAGCACCGGTGCCGGTGCAGCGTTGTGGGCCTCGACCGATCCCGAAGCCCGGGTCGCGGCGATCGTCTCGCGGGGAGGCCGCCCGGATCTCGCCGCACCCCGTCTCGAGCTGGTGCAGGCACCGACACTGCTCATCGTCGGGGGCGACGACCACGCCGTCCTCGATCTGAACCGCCAGACCGCGGCTCGGATGCGGTGCGAGACCGCGTTGCGCGTCGTCGCCGGTGCGACCCACCTCTTCGAGGAGCCCGGCACCCTCGCGCTCGCCGCCGGTCTCGCGCGCGACTGGTTCGTCGAACACCTCGACCCGCACCGTCACCCGATCGGCTGACCGCTCACCTCAGCCGGCGGACGACTCCCGGGCGACTTCGAGCACGATCCGGCGCTCGGCCGACGCGATCGCCATGCGGGTGCGATCGGCCGCGTCGGGATTCACCGACACCGAGGTGATCCCGAAGCGCACGAGATGCTCGGCGAACTCCGGCCGGTTCGACGGAGCCTGACCGCAGAGCGAGGAGGTGATCCCCGCGGCCCGCGCCGCTTCGATGATGCGCGCGATCGCATCGAGCACCGCAGCGTCCGACTCGTCGAACAGCTCCGAGCAGATCTCCGAGTCACGGTCGACACCGAGCATCAGCTGGGTGAGGTCGTTCGAACCGATCGACACTCCATCGATACCGAGGGTCGCGTATTCGGGAATGCGGTAGACGACCGACGGAACCTCGGCCATCACCCACCGATGCAGCCCGCGTTGGCGGCCGAGGGGACTGGCGTCGACGAGCTCCAGGCACGCCTCGAGCTCCCAACGCGTCCGCACGAACGGGATCATCACGTGCAGGTTCGGAGTCTCCTCCCGCACCCGCGCGAGCAGCTCGCACTCGAGCGAGAACAGGTCGGGCTCGTGCACGTAGCGGAAGCACCCGCGATACCCGATCATGGGATTGGCCTCGACCGGCTCGAACTCGGCGCCGCCCTCGAGGCTGCGGAACTCGTTGCTGCGGAAGTCGATCGTGCGGTACACCACCGGCCGCGGTGCGAACGCCGTCGTGATCCGGAGCAACGACTCGCTCATGCGCGAGAGGAACTCTTCACGCCCGCCACGGGCCAGGAGCGCCCGCGGGTGCACCCCGCCGAGCGCTTCGGTGACCAGGAACTCCGCACGGAGCAGGCCGACGCCGTCGACGGCCAACGCGGCGGCACGCTCGGCCTGATCGGCGATGGCGAGGTTCACGTACAACCGGGTCGCGATGGGTTCGACCACTGCCGGTTGGCCGGCCGCGGCCGCCGTCGCGGCCCCGGTCGTGACCGACACGACGGACGTGGCGACGGCGGCGGTATCGGCGCCCGCGAGCACGACGCCCTTCGTACCGTCGACCGTGACCATCTCTCCGGTGCGCAACAGCTCGGTCGCGCGCCGCGCCCCGACCACGCACGGCACCCGCAGCTCACGGCTCACGATCGCGGCGTGGCACGTCATCCCGCCGCTGTCGGTCACGAGTGCCGACGCGCGCCGAAGGATCGGGACCCAATCGGGATTGGTCATCGGGGCGACGAGCACGTCACCGGTCGCGAACGCATCGCCTTCGGCCGGCGAGCGCAGCTGGCGCACACGGCCGCTCCCCCGCCCGGGCGCCGCGCCGAGCCCGCGCACGATGACCTCGCCCGCGGTGAGTGATGCCGCGGGCTCGGGAGACGACACGACAGCGTCCGTCTCCAGCGTCGTGATCGGTCGGGATTGCACGATGAAGAACGCCCCGCCCGCGATCGCCCACTCGACGTCTTGGGGGCTCCCGTAGTGCGCCTCGATCGTCTCGCCGAGCCGCGCGAGCTCGAGGATCTCGTCGTCGGTGCACACGCGCCGGCCGCCGACGTCGGGTGGGAGGTCGACACGATGCTCGCCGTCGGCATCGCGGAAGATGGCCTGCGTCTGCAACCCGACTCGCACGTCGAGCACACGCGGGCCTTCTTTGGTGACGACGTACGTGTCGGGCTCGACCTGGCCGCCCACGACAACCTCGCCGAGGCCCAGGGCAGCTTCGATCACGATGCGGTCGCGGGCGCCGGTCGCCGGGTCGGCGGTGAACATCACGCCACTGCGCTCCGATTCCACCATCCGCTGCACGACCACCGCGATCGCGGGTTCGTCGGCGATCTCCCGGTCCTTGCGGTACGCGATGACGCGCTCACCGAATCCCGATGCCCAGCAGTCGGCGATCCGCCGCACCAGGTCGTCGAAACCTTCGATGTTCGTGAAGGTGCGGTTCATGCCGGCGAACGACGCGCCGGCGAGATCTTCGGTCGTCGCGGACGAGCGAACGGCGACGCGACCGCCCCCGAGGCGCTCGTAGGCGGCACGGACCTCGCGTTGCAGCGCTTCGGGTAGTCCGGCCTTGTGGACGAGCTCCTGCAACCGCACCGCAGCCGCGGCGAGACCGGCAGCGTCGTCGATGTCGACGGCACCGGCGATCTCGACGAGCTCGTGACGCACCCCACCCTGGTCCATGGCGTCGAGGTACGCGCCGGCGGTCACCACGAACCCGGGCGGTACCGGCAGGCCGGCGCGCGTCAGCTCGCCGAGGTTGGCGCCCTTGCCTCCGGCGAGCTCCGCATCGTCAACGGACAGCTCATCGAACCAAGCGAGAGAGGACATGACGGATCTTCTCCGGGTCGGGTACCTCCCCAGCCTCCGTCGCCCGGGCCCGCCGGACCAGGGCCAATGGTCCTGGTACCGCCGCCGATGGATCAGTGCGGGGTCAGACGAGGCCGCCGCGACCCGTCGTGGGGTCGACGCGCACGCGCCCGGCGGGGCCGGCGAGACCCGTCGGCCCGGCCGGGTCGAGGAGTGCCTCGCACCTCGGGACCCGGCCGGCCAGGGCCGCGGCGTCGGCGGCGCGGCCGCGCTCGATCACCGAGTCGAGGAGCCGGTGCGCGTCCGGTCCGAGGAGCGCGAGATCGTCGGACACGAGCGCGAGGCCACCCGAGCACCCGACGGTCTCGGCCCAGGCCCTCGCCGCCGCCTCCGACAACTGCGTCTCGTCGGTGCGCAGCATCACGCAGTCGGGATCGTTCGACCAGAGCCGGCGATGCATGAAGCTGCGCGTGCACGTGTTGACGAACGCGTTGCGGGTGCTCGGGGTCGTCGCTTCGTACCCGGGCTGCATCTCACCCCGCCCCGGAGGCGCGTCCCACCACGGCGCGACGTCGGCGCCGATGCGCATCGCGTCGACCGAACCGACGACGGCACCGAGCGGCGCGCCGCAACCGACGATGAGCACGTCGTCGCCGGCACCGCGGCGCACCGCGTCGTAGCCGGCGCGCACCCGTTCCGCCGGCGTCGAAGCCGGGTCGTGGTAGCGCCCGGGCATCGCGGCCGAGAAGGTGAAGTCGAGCTTGAGGTAGCGGTAGCCCATGGCCACGAGCGCGGCGGAGACCGCCGAGAGGTGGTCGAGCACCTCGGGCCGGGTGGTGTCGAGCGCGGCCATCACGCCGCCCCACGCGTCGTTGTACATGCCGATCGCGAACCCGTCGCCTTCCGGTGCACCCGCCAGCCATCCCGGGTTCCGCCGCGCGAGGTCGCTGTCGGGTGCCGCGAGGAACGGCGCGAGCCAGATGCCGGGGGTGCAGCCGGTCGCGTCGATCGCCGACGCGATCCCGGCAACGCCCGAAGGGAAACGTTCGTTGGTGTCGAGCCAATCGCCGATCGCGCGCTGGTAGCCGTCGTCGACCTGGAACACCGAGAACGGCCACACATCGGCGCGTGCGAGGTTGTCGCGCACGACTCGCTCGTCGACCGCGTCGAAGTACTGGTACCAGGAGCACCAGCCCACGAGGTACGGCGCTCCGACGCGCGCGTCGGCCTCCGCGCCGACGCGCGCGGCCCACGCCTCGAGCAACGCCGACGCGTCGTCGCCCTCCTCGACGACGATCGAGTGCAGCTCGCGCACCGAGCCCGGCTGTAGCACTGCGCCGCCCAGCCACGCTTCGGCCGCCATCTCCACCATGCCGTCGACGACGCGCGCCCGCAGCGTGCCGGCGTGGCGCTCGCCGCCCGTGAACCCGATGCAGTGCAGGTTCCGGTTTCCGCACGCGAGCACGGTCACCTGCTCCGAGCGCAGCTCCCCCGCCTCGGCGACACCCGGGTCGGCGTGGAAGGCCGCGCGCACGAGCGGCAGCGGGCGCGGGTCACGCGACGGATCCTGATCGACGCCCAGCCGGAGGGTGCGGGTCGGCGTCCACGACTGGTACCCGTTGGCGAACAGGCGCGGGTCGTCGCCGGCCGTCCCGACGTCCCAGACGAGGCTCACGGCGTCGAGCGCCACCGGTTCCCCGGCCCGCGCGTGTACCGACCAGCGCAGCTCCGAGCCGTCCCCCGCGACCTCGATCCGTACCGGCCCGAGGTCGTAGGTGCCCGGCGCCGGCATCGGCACCTCGACGGGCGCCCCGCCCGTGGGACGCACCCTCGCCCGCACACGTCGCGACCACGGCATCCGCACGACGTTACCGGGCGGCCAATCGGTGACCGGGCGGGCCAATCGGCCATCGGGCGCCAATCGGTGACCTTCGGCCCGATCGGCGGGGCCGACCGGCGCTACGCATCGCCCCCGACACACCGGAGACTGGCGAGCGATGGCGGGAGTTGCGTTCGACCATGTGACCAAGCGGTTCGGCGACGTCGTGGCGGTGCGCGACCTCACGCTCGAGGTCGCCGACCGGGAGTTCCTGGTGCTCCTGGGGCCGTCGGGCTGCGGCAAGTCGACGGCCCTGCGGATGATCGCCGGCCTCGACGAGCCGACCGAAGGCACGATCCGGATCGGCGACGAGCCGGTGAACGACATCGACCCGAGCGACCGAGACGTGGCGATGGTGTTCCAGACCTACGCGCTGTACCCGCACATGACGGTGCGCCGAAACATCGAGTTCCCGCTCAAGAGCCGCAAGGTTCCCCGTGAGGAACGCGCGCAACTCGTGCGCGACGCGGCCGAGACGCTGGGCCTCGCCGACCTGCTCGACCGCAAGCCCGCACAACTCTCGGGCGGCCAACGGCAACGGGTCGCGCTGGCCCGCGCGATCGTGCGCCGCCCGCAGGCGTTCCTCATGGACGAGCCGCTCTCGAACCTCGACGCCAAGCTGCGCGTGCAGACCCGCGCCGACCTCATCGAGCTCCAGGCCCGCCTCCAGACGACGGTCGTCTACGTGACGCACGACCAGGTCGAGGCGATGACCATGGGGAACCGCATCGCGATCATCGCCGACGGCGCCCTGCAACAGGTCGGCCACCCGCAAGCGGTCTACGAACGGCCGGAGAACCTGTTCGTCGCCGGATTCATCGGCACGCCGCCGATGAACATCATCAAGGCCAGGGTCTTCCGCGAAGACGGCGAGCTCGCGGTGAGCTTTCCGGGTGCGCGCGTGCCGCTCCCCGAGCCACTCGCGCATGCGGTCGCGGCCCTCGGTCTCGACGATGTCGTGGTGGGGGTACGGCCCGAGCACCTGCTGCTCGCCGACGACGGGTTCGTGCCGGCGACGGTCACGGTGGTCGAATCGCTCGGCCACGAGCGCAACATCGCGTGCCGGCTCGACGACCGCACGCTCGTCATCACCCGCCAGGACATGGATGCGCCCCGGCCGAACGTCGGCGAGACGGTGCGGTTGACCACCGAGCCGCAGTTCCTCCACGTGTTCGACGCCCGCACGGGTGGTCGCGTCGACGGGGTCGAAGGGCCGTGACCACCGTCACCGCTCCCAGTTCCGCACCGGCGGCACCGCTCGCGCACCGCCCGCGTCGGCGGCGCCGATTCAGCCGCCGCACGCGCGACGCGGTGCTCGGGTACGCGCTCGTGATGCCGTCGCTCCTCGTGTTCGGCACGTTCATCTTCTATCCGTTCGTCAAGAACTTCTGGCTCGGCCTCTACCGCACGCCACCGTTCCCGAACCTGCCGCGTTCCTGGGTCGGCATCTCCCAGTACCGCGACGTGCTCACCTCCACACTCTTCACCAACAGCTTCAAGGTGACCGTGGAGTTCGTGGCGCTCACGGTGCCCGTCGGTATCGTCGCCGGCCTCGCGCTCGCGGTGCTCGCACACCAACGCCTGCGCGGCATCGCCGTGTTCCGCACCATCTTCTCCTCGACGGTGGTCACCTCGGTCGCGGTCGCGTCGCTGATCTCGCTGACCCTGTTGAACCCGCAGATCGGCCTGCTCAACTACTGGCTCGGCCGCACCGGCAGCCTCTCGCCCCTCGACGACCCCAAGTGGGCGCTGGTCGCGGTCGCCGGCGTGACGATCTGGCAGAACCTCGGCCTCTCGTTCATCATCATGTCGGCCGGGCTCCAGGCGGTTCCCGACGAGCTGCTCGAGGCGGCGCGCGTCGACGGCGCGGGCACGTGGTCGCGCTTTCGCAACGTGACCCTGCCGATGCTCTCGCCGACGCTGTTCTTCGCCACGATCGTCGGGTCGATCCTCGCGTTCCACTCGTTCGGCCAGATCGACCTGCTCACCGAGGGCGGCCCGCAGAACCACACCAACGTCCTCGTGTACGCGATCTACCGGACCGTGTTCAAGGAGAACAACGACGGGAAGGCCGCGGTGCTCGCGATCGCGCTGTTCGCGATGACGCTGGTGCTCACGCTCCTGCAGCTCCGCATCCTCGAGCGGCGGGTGAGCTATGAGCGTTGACCGCTCGGGCATGCTCGGTGCGCTCGCCCCGGGGTTCTCGCGCTTCCTCGTCGGAGTCGCCGCGCTGCTCCTGGCCTCGATCGTCCTCGGGGTCGTCAGCTGGCGCGCGCACCCGGCCGTGGCCCGACGCGCGCGTGCGATCAACCGCTACGTGCTGCTCGGCGTGCTGGCGTTGATCGTGCTGTTCCCGATCTACATCACCGTCGTGAACTCCTTGCTGCCGGCCGACAAGATCGCGGCCCGCCCGCCCACGCTCTTCCCCACGCACGCGCTCACGGGTGGCTACTCGCAGGCGTGGACGCAGGGTCACGTGTCGTCGTACCTGTGGAACAGCTTCGTCGTGACGTTCTTCATCGTGGCCGGCCAGCTCGTCACGTCGATCTGTGCGGCGTACGCGTTCGCATTCCTGCGGTTCCCGCTCAAGCGGACGATCTTCGTGATCTTCCTCGCGACGCTGATGGTGCCGTTCGAAGTCGTGTTCTTCACCAACCTGCAAACGGTCGTGAGCCTCGGCCACCTGCCGCTCATCGGCCGCTTCCTCGGGCTCGACACCTACGGCGCCCTCGCCGTGCCGTTCCTCGCGACGGGATTCGGGGCGTTCCTTGTGCGCCAGGCGTTCCTCTCCCTGCCGCGCGACCTGCGCGACGCAGCCGAGCTCGACGGCTACGGGCATCTCAAGTTCATGTGGCGGGTGGCCGTGCCTCTGGCGCGCCCGACGATCGCCGCGCTCGCGCTCTTCTCGTTCTTCGATGCCTGGAACCAGTACCTGTGGCCCCTCGTGGTCACCGACCATTACCGCACCGTGCAGGTGGGGTTGCGCCAGCTCAGCCGGGTGAGCCTCGACCAGATCAACGTGACGTTCGCGGGCACCGTGCTCGCGGCGGTACCGCTGCTGATCCTGCTCCTCGTGTTCCAGAAGCAACTCGTGCGCGGCCTCACCGCCGGTGCGGTCAAGGGGTAGGGAGGTCACCATGCTGCAGCGCAGGATTCGTCACCTGGCCGTCGCGGGAACCGTGATCGTCGCGCTCGCGGGCTGCGGCGGCGGCTCGTCGAGCAAGGGCGGGGGCGGAGGCGGGACGACGAGTGGGGCGCAGGCGCTCCCGGCGTGCCCACTCGCGGCACTTCGCGCTGCGAAGAAGCCGGTCTCGATCACCTACTGGCACGCGATGCCACGCGCGAACAACGACGAGCTCAAGAAGCTCGCCGCCCAGTTCAACGCCCAGCAGCACGACGTGCACGTCACGCTCTCCGGGGCGGCCACCTACCCCGACAACTTCACCCGGTTCAAGGCCGGCCTGTCGACCGGCGCACTGCCCGACCTGATGCAGGGCGAAGACGCGAGCCTGCAGGCGATGATCGACTCGAAGAGCATTCTGCCGGTCGCGTCGTGCATCAAGGCCGAAGGCGCCGACATCTCAGACCTGATCCCGCGCGTCGTCGCGTACTACAGCGTCGGCAACGTCTTGTACCCGATGCCGTTCAACGATTCGAACCCGATCCTCTACTACAACAAGAAGGCGTTCCGGCGTGCCGGACTCGATCCGAACAAGCCGCCGCTCACGTTCGCCGAGGTCGAAGCCGACTCGCGTCAGATCGTGCGCAGCGGCGCCGCACCGTACGGCATCGCACTGAAGACCGACTCGTGGCTGATCGAGCACTGGCTCGCCAAGTCCGGTCACACGACCGTCAACAACGACAACGGGCGCACCAAGCGTGCGACGAAGGTGACCTTCGACGACGCGACGGGTATCTCCCTGTTTCGTTGGATCAACGACATGGTGAAGTCGAAGCTCGCGTTGAGCACGGGCGCCGGCGACAACAAGATCGACCACTACCTCGCGGTCGGAAACGGGCGTGCGGCCATGACCATCGACACCTCGGCGGCCCTCGGCACGATCTCGCAGCTGTTCGCGGCGGGCCGGTTCACAAACGTCGAGCTCGGCGCCGGTCCGATGCCGGGCCCCTCCAGCCCCAACGGCGGAGTGCTCGTCGGCGGCGCGGCCAACTACATCCTGAACCGGTCGGCGCCGGAGAAGCAGGCCGCGGCGTACGAGTTCGCGAAGTTCCTCGCCACGGCCAAGATCCAAGCGGATTGGTCCGCCGCGACCGGGTACGTGCCGGTGTCGAAGTCGGCGGCGACGCTGTCGCCGCTCGCCGAGAAGTACGCGCGCGCGCCCGACTTCAAGATCGCGTACGACCAGCTGCTCGCGGGCACCGTGAACCCGGCCACTTCCGGACCGGTGATCGGCGCCTACGGCTCGTCCAACGAGGGGGTCCGGGGCGCGATCGTCGACGGCATCTCGGGGATGCTCGACGGAAAGGTCACGCCGGAACAGGCCGTCGCGAACGCGGCAGCCCAAGCGAACGCGGCGATCAACGATTACAACAGCCGCGTCGGTTGAGGGAGACGAATATGGTGAGATTGCGCTCGATCCTGACCGTTGCAGTGGCACTCTCGCTCACGCTCGCTGCGTGTGGCGGGAGCTCGAAGACCACGAGCACGACTCCGGGTAGTACCGGCGCCGGCAAGGTGAATCCCGCCGATTGCGGGCTCGCGGCGTTCGCGAAGGCGACCAAGCCGGTCGAGGTGACGTTCTGGCACGAGATGTCGCGCGCGAACGCCGACTGGCTCGTTGCGGCGACGAAGACGTTCAACGCGAGCCAGCACGACGTGCACGTGACACTCGTGCAGTTCGCCAACTACCAGGACCTGCTCACGAAGTACCTCGCCGGGCTCTCGACCAAAGACCTCCCCGACCTGTTCCACCCCGAGGACACGACCGTCCAGCGGATGATCGACAGCCAGAGCGTGACGCCCGTGCAGGCGTGCGTCGACGCCGACCACTACCCGCTCTCGAAGCTCCTCCCCCGCGCCACCGCGTACTTCTCGTACCAGAAGGTCTTGTACGGAATGCCGTGGAGCCTCTCGAACCCGATCCTCTGGTACAACAAGACCGCGTTCACGAAGGCCGGGCTCGACCCGAACAAGCCGCCACGCACGCTCGCCGAAGTCGAGGCCGACTCGCAGAAGATCGTCTCGAGCGGCGCCGCGAAGCACGGCATCGCGCTGCGCGTCGAGCCGTACATCTTCGAGTTCCTGAACGCGAAGTCGGGCGGGACGCTCGTCAACAACGGCAACGGCCGCACGGCGCGCGCCACCGCCGCGACGATCGACTCCCCCATCGCGAAGCAGATCTGGACGTGGTGGAACGACATGGTGCGGCGCGGCCTGGCACTCAACACGGGTGGCGCGACCGGCAACATCGATCACATGCTCGCGATCGGCAGTGGCGACGCGGCGATGACGATGGAGGCCAGCGGCGTGCTCGGCACCGTCAAGCAGGTGCTGGAGCAGGGTCAGTACAAGACCGTGCGCATCGGTACCGCGCCACTCCCGTCGATCTCGGGTGGCGGTGGCGTGCCCGTCGGCGACGGATCGCTGTGGATCTCGAAGGCCTCCGCCCCCGAGAAGAAGGCCGCCGCGTGGCAGTTCGTGAAGTTCCTCGCGTCGGCGCAGGAGCAGGCGTCGCTCGCAGTCGAGGGCGGCTTCGCACCGATTCGCGCCGACGCCACCACCATCCC
>DAIQOP010000310.1:1122-3969 GCA_036787815.1 Actinomycetota bacterium | reverse complement strand
CGTTGGGGTCGAACGCCGACAGATGAACCCCTGGGTCAACAAGTGGGTCGCCACCAACGATGGCAGGGCCAGGGTGTTGCGCGCCTTGCGCTGCCGGAACGCGTCCCAGCCGCGGCCGCCGCAGCCAGACGGCATAGCGGTAGGTCACGCCGAAGACGGCGAACACGACGCCGAAGAAGTAGCCGACCAGCGCGGCGTCGAACCACACCAGTCGATCGCTGCCCAAGATCGTCATGGCGACGACGATCGCCACCGCGATCATTCCCCAGACCAACCCCCGACGGTCGAGCGACCCGTCGGCAGGGCTCGTTGCGTTCACGACCGCGACCCTAAGCCTTCTTCCGGCCTCCTGCCCTACACGTCGACGGCTTGGCCGCCGGCTTCCGACGTGCCGTCGAGCGGGCAACCACTGCAACCGAACCCATCGCCGAACCGTGGGACCGCCCGACGCAGGCCACCTCGGCGCCGTGACCAAGGACTCTGTGCAGACGCCCGCGACGAGCCGAGACTGTCGGTGGCCGGGCGCTCCCGTCCGGAGGCGCGCCATGCGCAGGCTGACCAGCGTCGTCGCGGTGGTGACGATCATGACCCTGGTCGCACCCGCCTGTGGATCCACCAAGACGCGCAGCGCTTCGACGACCGCCGCGCCGACCACCTCGGCACCGGCCTCGACGACGACCGAGCTCTCCACGACCACCGCTACCGCGGCGGCGGCGCCGACCGCGGTGCCGCAACTCAGTGCGTTCTTCGCCCAAGCCCACGAGGTCGACGTTCGCTTGCGCGCCGCGGCCCGGGCGATCAACGGCGGCATCGGACACACGGTGGTCACCTTCGACCAGCGCATCGTCGACGCCGTGGACGCGGCCGACCCGAAGCTCGCCACCAACGCGATCCCTGCCGGCATGAACGAGCCGCTGCTGCGGTCGGTGCTACTCGTCGCCAGCGATCTGTTCTCCCGGCGCGCCGCCTACAACCGGGTGTGGGTCCGGACGTTCGCGCGAGATGCCGAGGAAGCGAAAGATCTCATGACGTGCCTCGGCGGCGGTGCCGTGGCCGCGGCACGCTTCGATGCCGATCTCGCGGCCGCCCGCTCCCTTGCGCAGCACACGACACCGTTCACCGTCGCCGCGCCCGCATCGCGCGCCGCGGAGGAGGTCGCGGTGCGCGTGCAGGACATCTTTCTCGCCAACGCCGGTTGCGACAGCTGTGGCGGTGCCCGCCTGACGGAGTGGCCGACGATCGTCTGGGGGCCGTTCCACTCCGATGTCGGAGGGGCAATGGCCGACGGCAAGATCCGCGATATCGGCTTCACTGCCACCTACACGGCCGGCAAAGGCTGGACGATCGTGCTCTTCGCCTGCTGAGCCGCCGTACAGGCAGCGGATGCTGAACCTTCCGGGTCGTCCGACCGTAGAACGAGGAGTTGACTTCGAGGAGGTCGCATGCGTCACCATCGCAAACGGGTCGTGCGGTTCAGCAAGTCCCGCTTGATCGCGCTCGGCGCGGTCGCAACGCTGACGTTGGCCGCGTGCGGCTCCGCGTCCGGCACACCCAAGACGGTCCCCGGTCAATCGCCGGCCGTCACGACCGCGCCGTCGAGCGGCGGTTACAACTACTGACCGTTGACGACGTGGTTCCGCGTCGCACGAATCAGAATCAGCTTGTGTCGGGGGGCGGGAGCCCAAGTTGGCGTCGGATGATCTTCACCTGCTGTTCGACGTGGCCGTTGGCAGCTGAGAGTTGCCTCTCATAGCGAAGCAGTTGCGCGAGCGAAGTCGAAGCCGCTGCTTCGGAGGTGAGCGTGGCGCGTGATTCGTTGACGGCTACCAGCGCGTGGCCAGTCGCCTCGATTTCCGACGGAAAGACGATCGCGAGCAGGCTGCGATCGAACCGACGCTCGGTCGCAGCAGCGTCGCGCAGGTCGGCTCGGGCCGCGTCGAGATGGTCGCGGTCGCGCCCTGCGAGCGCGTCGAGCGCGTCGAGACCTCGGTTGCCGACCGTCGCGATCGCCAGGTAACGCGCCGCGAGGCCTCGCCGCTGAGCGGCTTCCGCGGCGGATGTCGACGGCGTTGTCACCGTCCTCGCTTCCGGGGAGCCCATGCTCGTGCAGCCGGCGGCCAACATGCCCACAGCGAGTAACGGCCAGGCCCGCGATCGACTCATCGGGCGATGTCCGCCGGCGTGCAGGAGCTCTTCCGAATGATCGAGGTCACGTGATCGCAATCGTAGAGCCCGACTCGAGGCGCGCCGACGCGGGCCCGGCCGATCGGCCGGGCCCGCGTGGCACTCTGAGCACGAGCGTCAGGGAGTGATCTGGCTCACGTGCGTCGACCAGTTCGCGAGCACACCACGTGTGTTCCCGCAGAACGGATCGGTCTCGTACTGCGCGAACGTGCATGTCTGCGCGATGTACTCGTTCGCGAGGAAGATGCTGTCGCCCGATGTCTGAGCTGCCGGGTAGTCGCCCCAACGCGGGCGAATGGTCGGATCCTGCGTCTGCCCGCAGTTGTAGAAGACGTACCCGCAGAATCCGTCCTGCGGCCCGGCACCGGCGCCCGAGACGTGCAGCGAACCGGGGCCGCCACGGCCGACGAGCGCGTAGGCCGCCGTCGGGAAGTAGTCGTGACCGACGAGCGTCACGCCCATCGCGCCACGCCCCGACGGCAGTGTCGCGAGCCCGGCGTAGATGACGTTGTTGCCGGCCACCGCGACGTAACCCTGGTCGGAAACGCTGCCCGCGGGGTCGAGCGCGAACCACGCAGAACCGGCGTGGATGTTGTTCGAGACCTCGACCGCGGTCGAGAGCGTCGCCCACACGTGGGTGCCGTCGAACCAGGTGTTGAACGG
>DAIQOP010000310.1:0-1112 GCA_036787815.1 Actinomycetota bacterium | reverse complement strand
CGCTCTTCTCACGGAAATTTATGATCGCTTTCGCGGTCGACGGGCCGATGCCGGCGAGGCACGAGGTCACGAGGCAGTCGCGCAGCGGAACGTTGCCGGGCTTCTGGTCGGAGAGCGGCGGAACCGCGTACACCTCCGACGGCACGACGGCGCGGTCGAGCGTCAGCGCGAGGTGGCCGCCGTCGAGCGACTGCGTGTTGGACAGCGTCCAGAACCCGATGTTGTCGGAACGACCCGCCGCGTTGCCGGTCTCGGCCGCGGCCGTCGTGCTGACGAAGTACTCCGATCCCCCGTTCGCATCTGCGAACACGCCATCAGGTGCGTTCGCCGGAATGGTCGTGAAGCCGGGAACCGGGTGCTTGCCGCCGGTGAGGGCGAGGTTCTGCAACTGCACGACGCGCACCGTCGCCGCACCCGAGGCGAGCGCCTTGCGGGAGATCGCGTAGAGCTGCGAGCCGTTGAAGTTCGTGCCGAAGACGCCGGGCGCGCTCGACCACGGGTACTGGTTCACCGTGATGTAGACGCCGTTGCGGTCGGCACCGATGTGCGGGTAGTCGCCGATGCACGGGCAGTCGGTGTGGCTCGGCGTGCCGTGTGTTCCGTCGTCGGTAGTGTTGAACGAGTAGAAGACCCAGCCGCCGAGCGGGTCGGCGGTCTTGCTCACCGCGATGTCGATGTGGTTGTTCAGCGTGAGCGCGCCGCTCTTCGGCTTCACGTCGAGCGTGAGCGCGATGTGGATCCAACGCTGGTTCACGCTGTCGAAGAAGCAGCTCGGGTCGGTGAGCTCCGGCCCGAACACTCCGGTCGTGCGGTTGATCACCACCGGGTACCCGTAGAACGAGTTGAGATCGATCGGCGGTGACAGCGCGGCACCCGAGGTCGAGTAGACGCGCAGCGCGTCGTTGATCGTCTCGAGCACCATGCCGTTCCCGACGCACATGCCCTGGTCGGGTGGCTCGAACGTGAACTGGTTTCCGTTCGCGGCGACGTACCGCTCCTGGTACAGGTTGAGTCCCTCGAAGCTCTGCTTCAGCTTCGAGCCTCCGGGTCCCGCGACGGGCGTGCCCGCTACGACCGGGATCGGCAGGCCGGTCGCCGCCTTCGCGAGCAGC
>DAIQOP010000082.1:0-14569 GCA_036787815.1 Actinomycetota bacterium | reverse complement strand
GGCGACGGCCACGGTGAACGTCGACAAGACGCCACCGACCATCGCCGCGTCGGTGCCGCCGGCCAACGCCAACGGCTGGTACAACGCGCCGGTCACGGCCAGCTGGACGTGCGGCGACGCGCTCTCCGGCGTCGCGGTCTGCCCGAACCCGACGACGTTGTCGGCCGACGGCACCGGTCAGTCGATGACCGGGTCGGCCGACGACACCGCCGGAAACACCGCGAGCGCCACCGTGTCCGGGATCAAGATCGACCAGGTACCGCCGGCGCTCACCGCCACGGTTCCGTCGACGTCGACCGGCTGGTACGCGGGTGCGGTGACCATCACCTGGAACTGCTCCGACGGGCTCTCGGGCGTCGTGTCCTGCCCGGCGGACCAGACGATCAGCGCCGAAGGGGTCACGACGGTCGCGCAGACCATCAGCGACAACGCCGGGAACCTCACGACCGACTTCGTCACGATCCGGATCGACCAGACCCCACCGACGATCGTGGGATCTCCCGCTCCGGCCGCGAGCGGCAACGGCTGGAACAACACCGACGTGACCGTGAGCTTCGCCTGCGCCGACGCGCTCTCGGGCACGGCACAGTGCTCCGGCCCGTCGACCGTCGGCGAGGGTTCGGGCCAGTCGGTGACCGGCACCGCTGCCGACCTCGCGGGCAACACCGCGAGCGCAACCGTTGCCAACATCAACGTCGACAAGACCGCACCGACGCTGTCGGGGGCCCCGACGACCGGTGCGAACGCCGCCGGTTGGTACAAGACGGCGGTGACGGTGCACTGGACGTGTGGCGACGCGCTCTCCGGTGTCGACCCGTCGACGTGCCCGGCGAACTCGATCATCAGCGGTGAAGGAACGGCACAGCAGCAATCTCGCTCCGTGTCCGACCTCGCGGGCAACACGACGAGCGCGTCGAGCGCCCCGGTCGACATCGACCTCACCCCGCCGATCACCTCGGCGACGTCGACGCCGCACCCGACCGACGTGACCGTGGCGCTGACGGCCACCGACAACCTGTCGGGGGTGGCGCAGACCAAGTACTCGCTCGACGGTGGCCCCACGCTCGTGGGCACGAACGTGACGATCACCGGGACCGCGACCCACACGCTCACGTACTTCAGCGTCGACAACGCCGGCAATGTCGAAGGCATCCACGTCGCGACGATCAAGTTCGACTCGACGGCACCCACGATCACGGCGTCACAGTCGCCTGCACCGAACGGCGCGGGGTGGAACAACACCAACGTGACCGTCACCTTCACGTGCTCCGACGCGTCGGGGATCGCCTCGTGCACCCCACCGCAGACGGTCACCACCGAAGGGGCCGGCCAGCACGTTGCGGGCACCGCGATCGACAACTCCGGCAACACCGCCTCGACCACGGCGACGGTCAGCGTCGACAAGACCCCGCCGACGATCGCGGCGGCGCTGAGCCGGGCGGCCAACTCCTACGGCTGGTACTCGGCTCCGGTCACGGCGTCGTTCGCATGCGGCGACAGCCTGTCGGGCATCGCCACCTGCACCTCCCCGGTGACGTTCGGCCAGGGCGCGAATCAGACCGCAACGGGCACGGCGACCGACATCGCGGGCAACACCGCGACCAAGGCCGTCGGCCCGGTGAACGTCGACACGACGAAGCCGACGATCACGGCGTCCGCGAGCGGGTTGCTGCACAACGGCGTGTACTCCGGCTCGGTCACGATCCACTTCACCTGCGCCGACGCGCTCTCGGGCATCGTGGCGATCACCGGGTGCCCGGCCGACATCGTCGTCAGCAACGGTGGGACCACGACGGTGAGCGGCACCGCGACCGACAAGGCCGGCAACACCGCGACCACGAGCATCAGTGTCACGGTGAAACGGGTCTGTGAGCGGGAGCAGGACACGCTCATCGACATCGGCACGTGGCGCAGCCACGCGTCGTACTCGGACGCGCAACGGATACGCCACGTCGAGGACGACCTCGGCGACTTCGTCGACCCGTCGCGGTGCTTCCACGACAACCACATGGACCACGACCGGGGGCGTCACTGCTTCGACTCGCAGCGTGACGCCATCGGCAGCCTCCAGGGCCTGATCGGCATCCGCAGCGTCCCGGCGTCGACCATCAACGGATGGATCGACGAGCTCGTCAATGCCGGCAGGGTCGTGGCCGCGACGGACCTCGGCGACGCCATTGCGAACCACGGCAACCAGTACTGGATCTCGAGAAGTCAGTCGGAGCTCAACGCCGGCGACCAATCGGACGCCCAGAACAACAACGGCGACGCCGTGGCCCACTACGAGAACGCGTGGCAGTACGCGGAGAACGCATAGCGGGAGAGCCGGTGCCGGGTCCGCCCGGCACCAGCTCTCTCACCGCCGAGGTCGCCGTTACGCGCGGCCGCTGCGCCAGGTGGGAACGCTCGGCGCCTTGGGTTCGAGGGCGCGGAGATACGTCGTGATCTCGAGGATCTGCTCGTCGGTCAACGTGCCGCCGAACGCGAGGCTCCACGCCGGCATCTCGGTGCCGGGCACCCCGCCCGCCACGAGACCGCGGATCTGACCGTCGGTCGTCGACTTCAGGAATTCCTTGGCGTTGAGCACCGGACCGCTGCCGCCGATGGCGTTCTTGCCGTGACATCCCGAGCAGTTGGTCGCGAAGAGTTGGGTGCCGATGTCGCGGTACGACTTCTGCTGCGAAGCGGTCGCGTCCCGGCGCAACTGGGGCTCACGCGCGCGGTAGGCGACGAAACCGACGATCAACACGACCATGAACACGAGACCCCACATGAGGTAGCGGTCGAGGCTGCGCTCGAGGTCGGCCGCCTCGAATGGTGGTGGACTCGGTCGCTCGGCGGGCATCGGCTCAGGCTTTCGGTGCGCAGGAGGGACCCTTGGCGGGTTTGAAGTACTGCTTGGCGCCTCGCTCGGGCCCGGTCAACGTCTTCGAGGTGTCGACCACCACCGTGTCGCCGTCGAGCGAGAGCGGGAAGCGATCCATGCCGCGGGGCGACGGGCCCGTGATCCACTCACCGCCGATGTCGTACTTCGAACCGTGGCACGGGCACTCGAAGTGGCCCGACGACTCGCAGAACGGGATGCGGCAACCGAGGTGCGGGCACTTCTGCGAGAGGGCGAACAGACGGGTGCCGGTGTTGGCCACGAACAGCCGGCCGGCGGTCACGTAGGTCGCGGTCTCGGGTGCGTACGTGGAGACGGATCCGAGGCGGATGTTCGCTCCCGCAGCGGGCAGGGCGAGCGGTCGAAGCGATTCGTACGTGGTCCAACCCGCGGCGAGGCCGAGCAGTGCCCCACCCGCCTTCCAGCTGTTGCGCAGGAACTCGCGTCGTGTCGATCCCATGAGGGCTCTCCTACATCTCGATGTACGAGTGGGTCCACGGGGCGATGAAGCTCCAGCCCGGACCACGGAAGAACGTGCCGATGACCGTCAGCACCACGGCGATGGCGAGCAGGCTCGAGAAGATGACGATGGCCACCTTGCGCTCCCGGGCCACCGTCGACGGGTTGCGGTCGATGTACGGCAGCAGCAGCAGCACGATCACCGCGCCGGTCGGGATGAGGATGCCGGCGATGAGCGGATCGAAGTGGCTGAGCAGCTCCTGGAGGCCGGCGAAGTACCACGGTGCCTTGGCCGGCTCGGGAGTGAGGTTGGGGTTCGCCAAGCCTCGCAGGGGCGCCGCGAACGCCACCCCGAGCGCCAGCACCGTCGCGCACGTGCCGAGCGCGACCACCACGTGACGCACGAGCATGTGCGGCCAGGTGAACACGGTGTCGTCGACCGATCGGTCCTCCGCGGTGATCGATTCACGGTCGACCACCCCCAGCACCCGGGTGCGACCGCCGTAGAGATGTGCCGGAGCGTTGGCCGGAACCGCGGGCGCCGGCAGCGCCGTCGCTTCCTCCTCGAACGCGCCGGTCGAGGTGCGCTCGACGGCGAAGCCGTCCTTGCGGACCCGCCAGATGTGGATGAACAGCATCAGCACGAGGCTGAGCGGCAGCACCGC
The DNA here is from genome assembly GCA_036787815.1 of Actinomycetota bacterium. Lineage (GTDB taxonomy): Bacteria > Actinomycetota > Acidimicrobiia > IMCC26256 > PALSA-610 > DATBAK01. Next base: position 10,561 of record DAIQOP010000082.1, on the reverse strand, counting down.
GACGTGCAGCGCGTAGAAGCGCAGCAGCGTCGACTGCCCGATCTGGGGGCCGCCGATGAGCAGGTTCTGCACCGTCTTGCCGAACACCGGCACGTACTGGCAGAGGTTGGTGCCCACGGTGACGGCCCAGTAGCTGAGCTGGTCCCACGGGAGCAGGTAGCCGGTGAACGACAGACCCAGCGTGAGCAGCAGCAACATGACGCCGATGACCCAGTTGAACTCGCGGGGCTTCTTGTAGGCGCCCGCGTAGAACGTACGCACGAGGTGGAGGAAGACGGCGAGCACCATGAGGTGCGCCGACCAGCGGTGCACGTTGCGCACGAGCTGGCCGAAGCCCACACCGGTACGCAGGTGCTGCATGTCGCCGTAGGCCGAGTTCACCGACGGCGTGTAGAAGAACATGAGGTACACGCCGGTGACGAGCAGGATGCCGAACAGCACCGAGATGATGAACCCGAGGCGGAACGAGTAGCGCATCCGCAGGACGCGCTTCGGGATCTTCACCGGGTAGAGGTGCAGGAAGAAGTTCGAGAACGACTGCAGCGCGCGGCCGCGCGGCGTGTCGAGGTTGGGGTGGCGGAACATCGAACGCCACGCGTTGGAACGTGCGATGCGCGACGCGATGCCGGCCGACGGCGCGTACGCCATCTTGGGCTCGAGCCCGTCGCGGGGCGGTTTGGTGGCGACGGCCCCGCCGTCGCCCGTCGAATCGGGAGTCTCAGGCACCGGTCACCTCTCGGGCGTGGACCATGGACAGCGCGCCCGGTGGGCAGCGATTGACGCAGAGACCGCAACGGATGCACAGGTCTTCGTCGAGCAGGAGCACGCTCTGCGATTCGGTGCCGACGCCTGCGATGTCGGCGCGGGCGATCGTGATGCAGTTCGGCGGGCACACGTCGACGCAGAGGCCGCAGAGGATGCAGAGATCGGGTTCGAGCATCACGTTGTCGAAGCACCGCAGGCAACGCAACGACTCGACCCAGGCGCTCTGCGCGTCGTAGCCGACCTCGACCTCCGCGAACCCGATGCGCCGGTCGGTCGGCGTCGCCGGGATCGGTTGGCGCTCGATCGCGTCGTAGCTCGTGGCCAGGCGGCGGAAGCCGTCGCGGCGGCCGAGCTCGATCCGTACCTCGTTGGTGGGCGCCAACGACCCTGCGATCGACGGATCGTGGATGGAAGCCGCCGCACGTTGACCGTCGGCGATGGCGTCGATCAGGTTGCGCGGTCCGTGGGCGACGTCGCCACCGGCCCAGATCCGCGGGTGCGAGGTCCGTAGCGTGACGGGATCGACCTTGATGCCACCGCGCTGGCGCTCGAGCTCGATGTCGCCCAGCAGATCGAGATCGGCGGTCTGACCGACGGCGAGGATGACCGTGTCGGCTTCGAGCACCGCTTCGGTGCCGGGCAGGAAGGTCGGGTTGAAACGGTGGTCGGCATCGAACACCGACTCGACGCCGATGGTCTCGAGACCCGTGACGCGTCCGGCCAACCCCACGAAGCCGTGGGGCCCGGTGCGGTAGCGGATGGTGATGCCTTCGCCGGTCGCCTCCTCGATCTCCTCCGCGTCGGCGGGGATCTCCTCGGGCGACTCCAGCGCGATCACGGTCACGTCGCTCACTCCCGCGCGCGCCGCGGCACGTGCGACGTCGAGGGTGGTGACCATCCCGCGGCGGGCGTCGTCGTCGGATCCGGCGACCTGGGCACCGCGCTCGTCGGTGCCGGCCTTGGCGCCACCCGCGGCCGCGCGCAGCGCGCTGCGGGCCGCGTCGAACGCGACGTTGCCGCCGCCGACCACCACGACGCGCCGCCCCAGGTTGACCTTGAATCCCTGGTTGACGTTCAGCAGGAACTCGACCGCGCTCAACACGCCGTCGAGCTCGCGGCCCGGCAACTCGAGGTCGCGACCGCGGCCCGTGCCGATCGAGAGGAACAGCGACTCGTGCCGCGTGAGCAGCTCTTCGATCGTCGCGTCGCGCCCGACACGGAACCCCAGCTCGACGTCGATGCCCAGCTCGATGACGGCGCCGATCTCACGGTTGATGAGCTCACGCGCGAGTCGGTACTCGGGGATCCCGAGCACCATCATCCCGCCGAGCCGGTCGGCGGCTTCGTAGACCGTGACGGGGTGACCGGCGAGGCGGAGCTCGTAGGCCGCGGTGAGGCCGGCGGGACCGCCGCCGACGACCCCGACGGAGCCGAGCGTGGCCGGCGGCACCGGACCGTGGGCTTCGTGCCAGATCGTGTTCGCCGCGAAGCTCTCGACCCCGAACTGCTCGGTCACGAACCGCTTGAGCGCCCGGATCGCGATCGGCGCGTCGACAGTGCCTCGCCGGCACGCGGCTTCGCAGGGCGCGGCACACACCCGGCCACAGATCGAGGCGAACGGGTTGGGTGCGCGCGCGGTGAGGTACGCGTCGCGGAAGCGCCCTTCGGCGATCGCGGTGACGTACGCGCCGGCATCGGTGTGCACCGGGCACGCGGCACGGCACGGTTCGTTCTCCCAGAGCCACTGCGCGTCGGGAACGGGCGGTTTGGGCACTCAGATCAGCCCTCGCGCCTGGAGCTTCCGCAGCAGCACGGCCAGGCCGATCGTCACGACGAGGAACAGCGCGCTCGCGAGCGCCACCCGCCCGCCGCGCGTCAGACCGAGCGCCTTGGTGAGGATGCGATTGGCGCCGATCACCGCGGCGGCGATACCGACGACGAGCACGGCGACGCCCGTCGCGATCGCGCGCAGCCAGCCGATCTCGGGGGGGTGCTCGTCGCTCACGGCAGAACCGTGAGGGGTGCGCGCATGCCGAGGCCGTAGTGCAGCGCGATGTTGCACACCAACGCGTACTTCCCGGGCTTCATGTTCTTGATGACGAAGATCCGCGTGTCGCCCGGCTTGAGGTTCGGGTCGCCCGTCTCACCGATGTTGGTGGCTTCGTCGACCTTGTCGGCGCCGGTCTTCACGGGTGCCGGTGGGTCGCCCGCGTCGACGACCGGCAGCTTGTCGAACGGCGTGTCGGTCTGGAGCACGATCAGCTCGTGCTCGATCGTGCCGACGTTGACGACCTTGAACGTGACGTTGCCGGCCTTGACGGTGCTCTGGAACGCCTTGACGATCATCGGGCCGCCGAGGCCCTTCGTGTCGCTCACGACGATGTCGACCTCGGAGCCGGCAGCGGCGGCGGCCGGCGGCGTGACGGCGATGCCACCGTCTCCCGCGCCTCCCTTCGCAACCGGCGCCGCGCAGCCGGCGACGACGCCGAGCGCCAGCAGCGCTGGTATCACGAGCCATCGAGATGCTCGAGCCGAGTTCCGTTCGCCATTGCTCATCGTCGTGGTCCCCCCGGCAGTGTCGGAGCCGGACCAGTTTCCTGGCTGCTCGTCGCCGATGCTAGGGCCGGAAGTCCCGCCGCGGTGTGTTCCTCCGATTTGTCGCGCCCACGACGACGCTGCGTGCGTCGAACATGAGGACTGCGTCGACCGGCAACCGTCTCGACCACCCACGTTGCACGCATCGCGCGCGTCTCGCACGTCGCGCCTCGCGCGTCGTGCCTCGCACGCGTGGCACGCGTCGCACGTTGCGCGTGCCCGTTGCACGTCGCGCGCTGCAGGTCGCGCGCTCCCCTCCGCACCCGGGCCGCCGGCCCTGCCACCGAGACCCGCCTTCCCCGGCCCCGCCCCCGAACTGAGGCTCGGCAATCCCGCGGAACGCGGTGGCACAACCACCTTGTGCGCGAGAAATTCGGCGCGTACCATTGTCGCTTCGGGCTTCGGAGGGGAAGGACGTGGGCGCTATGGGTGATCGACTGCTCAATCGCGTGGCGAGCTGGTGTGCGAGCGCCGCGCTCTGCGGTGCGCTGGTGATTGGCGGCTCCGGTGTCTCGGGCGCGTCGACGAAGCCTGCGGTCGTCAAGCACGCGGCCGCGCGGCCGGCGGTGGTCAGGGCGAAGGTCAAGATCGTGAACTTCCTCTACAAGCCCAAGACGCTCACGATCGCCGCGGGCACCAAGGTCACGTGGAAGAACGCCGACAGCACGGGCCACACCGTGACGTTCGCGTCGTTCGGGAGCCCGACGCTCGGTACGGGTGCCACGTGGAGCCACAAGTTCACGACGGCCGGCACCTTCAGCTACCACTGCAGCCTGCACCTCGAGATGACCGGAAAGATCGTCGTCACGTCCTAGCGGGCGTGACGCGCGAGCGGCGGGGCGACCGATGGGCGAGATCGATCGACGCAAGTTCTTGCGGGGGGCCGCGGCCACCGGCATCCTCGGCACGGTGGGCGGGAGCGCGCTCGTCGGGGGCCTCTCCGAGCCGCGCGCGGGAGCGTCGGCACAAGCCGGCGCGTTCGCGGCGGCGGGCGGGCACAAGGAGTTCTGGCTCCAGGTCGAGTCGGTGCGGCGCAACCTCGTGCCGAACGGGCTCGACGGCATGTCGGGCACCACGTACACGAAGGACCAGACCACCTACTGGGGGATCGGGTACCGCGCGTACACGCCCAACTTCGCAGCGCCGTTGCCGCCCGACGCGCAGATCGGCGACAACTCCGGGATCCCCGGGCCGGTGCTGCGCGTCAACGTCGGCGACACCGTGAAGGTGCACGTCCGCAACAACGACACGCACTTCAAGTGGCCGCACAGCCTGCATCCGCATGGCGTGCGCTACCAACCCGATTCCGACGGTGCGTGGCTCGCGTCCGACCCGGAGAAGCCCGGTACCGCGATCGCATTCGGCGACACGTACACGTACAACTGGCAGGTGCTCCCGAGCTCGGTCGGCACCTGGCCGTACCACGACCACTCGAAGCCGCAGTCGCTCCAGCGCGGCGCACCGGCGATGCCCGAGGCCTCCGCGACGCTCGGCCTGTTCGGCGTCATCGTCGTCGAAGACCCGGCGGCGCCACCGGCCGATCACGAGAACGTCGTGTTCTTCCACGACATCTACGTGCCCGCGCTCGTCCAGGGCTTCAACTGCATCAACGGCCGCGCGTTCCTCGACAACACGCCCACGTTCACGGCGCGCGTCGGCGACCGTGTGCGCTGGCGCGTCGCGACGCTCGGCGACAACTTCCACGTGTTCCATCTGCACGGCCACCGTTGGGAGTTCCAGGGTCGCTACGACGACTCGATCGTCTTCGGCCCGGCCTCGACACTCACGTTCGACTACGTCGAGGACAACCCCGGCGACTGGCTGTACCACTGCCACGTCGCGATGCACATGATGGGCGGCATGATCGGCCGCTACGTCGTCAGCGCGTAGCGCGCACGCGTCTCACTTCGCGGCAGTCAGGTCGTACACCGTGGTGCCGCCCACGGTCTTGGCGGTGAAGTGGCTCTGCACCCACGTCGCGATCTGACTCGACGCGCTCGTGGTGCTCCCGGCAGCTTGACCGAAGCCGGCACCGCCACCACCGAAGCCACCACCACCGCTGATGTAGTAGTGGATCTTGCCCTCACGCACGTACGTCTCGAACTGCGCGAGCGTCGGCGTGGGATCGGTGCCGTTGAATCCGCCGATCGCCATGACCGGATCGGCCGTCGCGAGCTGGTACCCGGCTGCGGAGTTCGAGTCCACCGTCGCGGCGACCCAGCGGTAGCGACTCGCGTCGGCCTGGAGGGCCTTCACGAGCGCAGCCGACGGCTTCGTCGCGCCGAGGAACCCGCCGCCGGCACCACCGGCCCGGTTCCCGACACCGCCCTGTCCGAGGCCACCCTGCCCAAAGCGCTGCCCGAACTGGCGGAGCATCTGCGGTGTCACTCCCGGCGGAAGGCCGCCGGGGAGCGCGCCGCCGGCGGCGCCGAGGCTGGGGAGGGTGCCAGCGGCGCCACCCGGGGGCGCGCCCCCGAACCCTGTACCCCCGAAACCTCCGGGGTTGCCGATGCGACCTCGGCCGAGACCGAACCCTGCACCCGCGACCGTCGGGCCGGCCGACGGAATCGCACCGGAGTGCGGCGTCGTCGCGGTGTCGAGCGCGTACGCGACCGGCCCGGCCAGCGCGACGACGAGGCCCGCGGCCGCGAACACGATCGCGGCCGGCTTGAACGCGCGCGGTGCGAACGCGATGCCGAGCGCGGCGAGCACGCCGACGACGAGCACGAGCGTGCGGAGCGACGGATACCAGTCGGGGCTGCGAAGGAGCAGGCGGTACGACACGACGCTGGTGGCTGCGAGCGCAACCGCGAGAACGAGCCGCGAGAACCACGAGGCGCGCGCCTGCCAGAGCATCACCGCGCCGATCCCGACGAGGGCGCCGACCGCCGGCGCGAGCGCGACCGAGTAGTACGGATGGATGATGCCGCTCGCGAAGCTGAACACCGCGGCGGTGACGACGAGCCAACCACCCCACAGCAGGAAGGCCGCGCGGGTGCGATCGGTGCGCGGCTTGCGGGCCGTGAGCACGAGACCCGCGGCCAAGAGGATCAGCGCCGCGGGAACGAGCCACGCGACCTGGCCGCCCCACTCCGACTGCCACAACCGATTCCATCCCGTCGGGCCCCAGCGACCCGCGGTGCCGGCGGCTCCCCCGCCGACGCTTCCCGTCTCGTTGCCGGTGATCCGACCGAAACCGTTGTACCCGAAGATGAGGTTGAGAATGCTGTTGTTCTGCGACCCGCCGATGTACGGACGGCTCGACGCGGGCCAGAGCTCGACGATCGCGACCCACCAACCCGACGCGGCGATGAGTGCGATACCACCGGCCGCGAGCTGCCAGAACCGGCGCCAGAACTTCGGCGGCCCGGCGAGCAGGTACACGAGCGCGAACACCGGCATCACGACGAACGCCTGCATCATCTTCGTGATGAACCCGGTGCCGACGAGCGCGCACGCGAGCACGAGCCAACGTGTGCGCCCCTCTTCGAGCGCGCGCACCATCGCGTAGACCGACGCGGTCAGCAGCAGCACGAGCAGCGCGTCGGGGTTGTTGAACCGGAACATCAACACCGCGACGGGTGTGGTCGCCATCACCGCGCCGGCGATGAGGCCGGCCGCGGGCGAGAACCAACGGCGCACCGTCACGTACAGCACGCCGACCGCGGCGACGCCTTCGAGCGCCTGCGGAACGAGGATGCTCCACGAGTTGACCCCGAAGATGCGGGCCGAGATCTCCATGACCCACAACGCGGCGGGCGGCTTGTCGACGGTGATGAAGTTCGACGCGTCGGAAGAACCGAAGAAGAACGCCTTCCAGCTCTTGGTCCCGGCTTGCACCGCGGCCGAATAGAAGGCGTTGCTCCAGCCCGACGCGCCGAGATCCCAGAGGTAGAGGGCCGCGGTGCCGCCGAGCAGCACAAGTAGCGCGGGCCGCACCCAACGGGGATCGTCGGGCCGACCGCGCCAGATCCACGAACCGCGGCGCGGCCGTGGGCCCGGCGCGTCCGGCGTCTCGGCGTCGTCGATCGGCGAAACGGGCAGGGGCTCGAGGCCGAGATCGAGGTCGATCGTCTCGGGCAGCTCGGTCGTGGTCGACTCGGTCGTGGTCGGCTCGGTCGTGATCATGCGGCGACTCTGACCGACGAACCTGAGAGGTCGGTGTGGTCGCCGTGGACACTTCCTGAGAGTGCTAGAGGATCGATTCCTCGAGGGCGCGCTCCGCGAGCGAGCCCTCGTCGGCGCGTGTCGCGAAGAGCACGCGGTCGAGGACGAAGAACTGCGCCAACCACAAGGAGCCCCACGCGCCCACGTTGGCCGCTTCGATCAGCAACGTGCGCGGGCCCGACGACAGACCGGAGCTCGCGGCGAACGCGGACGCGAAGCCGACCGCGATCGTGGAGAGCGCGAGACCCGCGAACGTCATCGCGCAGAACGGCCCCACTTCCGCGACGATCGATCGCCGGCCCGATCGACCCCAGACCCATCGTCGATTGAGCTCGAACGACGGCACCGTGCCGACCGCGGTCGCGACGACATTGGCCCAACCGGCCGGGAGCGTGCGCGTCGCGACGAGCACGCCGAGCACCGTGAGGCTCAGCGTGGAGGAGACCGCGGACACCGCGCCGTAGCGCAGGAGTCGGCGGGCCGTCTGTGCGAGCTGGGTCTTCGTCATCATCCCTGCGTGGTCAGATGCGGCGGTCGGGTAGGCGCCGGAAGACCCAGCTCCGCAAGAGAACGAACCGGGCAACGGTAGCAAGGCCGTTCGCGGCGGTGAGGGCAGCCAGCGCGACCAGCATCGATGCGCTGCCCGTCGCGCTCAGCGCCACGAGGGTGCCCAGCGTGAGCACGAGGGGCAGCGCGCCGACGGCGAGACCCGCGACGAAGTGGCGGGCGCGCTCCGATCGGCCCCGCAGCGAGAAGGTGAGCCTCCGGTTGGCCGCCGTGTTGGCGATCGAGCACACCGTGAGCGCGACGACATCGGCACCGAACCACCCGAGGGGTCGCGAGAGCCCGACGAAGAGCGCCCCGAACACGATGGTGCTCACGGCGCCGATCGACGCGAACCGCGCGAGCTGGCCACCGAGACCCCCGGCCGGCGCGCCCCCGGGCGTCGCGACGTCGCCCGGCGCGAAACGTGTGAGCGCCGCCCGGCCCGTCGCGACGGTGCGGACCATGCGCCAGATGCCGCGCAGGTCCGCGGCCGCGGTGCCCACCACGTCGACGCGCGAATCGGCGTCGTCGATCCAGTCGACCGGAACCTCGTGGATCCGCAGGCCGTTGTGCTCCGCGAGCAGGAGCAGCTCTGTGTCGAAGAACCATTCCTGGTCCTCGATCATCGGGAGCAGGTCGCGCGCAACGTCGGCGCGCACGGCCTTGAAGCCGCATTGCGCGTCGGAGAAGCCGCTGCGCATGGTCGTCTTGAGGAGCAGGTTGTACGCGCGCGAGATGAATTCGCGCTTCGGCCCGCGCACGACGCGCGCTCCCGATGCGAGTCGGGTTCCGATCGCGACGTCGCTGTGCCCGGACACGAGTGGTGCAACGAGCGGCAGCAGCGCGTCGAGGTCGGTCGACAGGTCGACGTCCATGTAGGCGACGACGCGCGCGGTGCTCGCCGACCAGACCTCACGCAACGCCCGGCCCCGACCCTTGCGATCGAGGTGCACCGCACGCACTCCGTCCAGCCTGCAGGCGAGGTCGCACGCGATGTGCCAGGTGCGATCGGTGCTCGCGTTGTCGGCGATCGTGACGCGCCACGACAGGGGAAACTGCTCCGACAGGTAGTGGTACAGGCGCTCGATCGACCGTTCGAGGTCGGCGGCCTCGTTGTAGACCGGCACGACGATCTCGACCGCGGGTTCCGACGGTTGCAGCCGACGGCTCGCACGGGGTTGGTCGAGCGCGACGGCCGGGTTCATGGGCGTCACGATGGGCGATGGGTCTGAACGGTCTCTCCACGCACCCTGAGAACTCCCGCAGAACCCGACCACGCGCGCTCGGGTTGTCGGCGCCTCGGCACCGGCCGGTAGCGTGGCGAAGGTGCAGGTGCTCCACGACGCCGGCCCTCTGCCCGACTTCGAGCGCGGCACCGCGGTCACCATCGGCGCCTTCGACGGCGTCCACATCGGGCACGCGACGCTGATCGCGGAGACCCGCAGGCTCGCGGCCGAGCTCGAGTGCCCGAGCGTGCTCGTGACCCTCGATCGCCACCCCGCGACCGTCGTCCGGCCGGCCTCGGCTCCACCCCTGCTCGTCGACGAGACCCAGAAGTTCGAGCTGCTCGCCGCGACCGGGATCGACTACGTGCTCGTGGTGCACTTCGACGGCGAGCGATCGTTGGAAGGCTCGGAAGAGTTCGTGCGCGAGGTCATCGTCGACCAGCTCCACGCCCGGTTCGTGGTCGTCGGCGAAGACTTCCACTTCGGTCACCGCCGCAAGGGCGACGTCGCGCTGCTCGAGACCCTCGGCGCCGAGTGCGGGCTCAAGGTCGTCGGCATGAAGCTCGTCGGCATCGCCGGGCTCGACGGACCCGTCACCTCCACCCGGGCGCGCTACGCCCTGGCATCGGGCGACGTGGAGCTGGCCGCCCGGTTGCTCGGCCGCCTGCCCGAGATCCACGGGTTCGTGGAGCACGGCGATCACCGGGGCCGGACGATCGGCTTCCCCACCGCGAACGTGGCCGTGCCAGGCGACATCCTCCTGCCCGACGACGGGGTGTACGCCGGCTGGTACCTCCGCCCCGACCACGAGGCACACGCGGCAGCCATCAACATCGGGCGCCGGCCCACGTTCTACGAGGAGACCGGCCTCCTCCTCGTCGAGGCGCACCTGATCGACTTCGACGGCGACCTCTACGGGGAATCGCCCCGGGTGCGCATCGCGGCCCGGCTCCGGGGCGAGGTGCGCTTCGACGGCATCGAAGCCCTGAAGCGCCAGCTCGCGATCGACGTCGAGCACACCCGGGAGATCTGCGCCGGCCGCGACCCCGGTCGCTGAGCCCTCGGCGGTCGGACACCGGCGGGCCGGGCGACTCGACGCGCATCAACATGGCGTATTATGGTCTGACCATCGGTCCAACAGACGTTCGGCCGATAGGTACCGCACAGACATTCGTTCCGCAGGAGCCCTTGCCGCATGACCGACGTTCGGCCCCGCTTCGTTCCCATCGAGCGCCAGACCGTCTCCGAAGGCATCCGCGACG
>DAIQOP010000309.1:0-3994 GCA_036787815.1 Actinomycetota bacterium | reverse complement strand
GCCCGTCCCCTCCGAGACGCGCTTCGCGAGCGAGTTCGCGACGGCCTTCGCGATGAGCGTCTTGCCGCAACCGGGAGGTCCGTAGAGCAGGATGCCCTTCGGGGCCTGCAACTCGTGCTGGTGGAAGAGGTCGGCGTAGAGGTACGGGAGCTCCACCGCGTCCTTGATCATCTCGATCTGGTCGTCGAGGCCGCCGACGTCGTCGTAGGAGATGTCGGGCACCTCTTCGAGGATGAGCTCCTCGACCTCTGGACGCGGGAGCCGTTCGAGCAGCATTCCCGATCGCGAGTCCATGAGGACGTGGTCGCCGGCGCGGATCTTCTGGCCGATCAGCGCGTCGGCGAGCTCGCACACGCGCTCTTCGTCGGCGCGTCCGAGCACGAGCGCGCGCCGGCCGTCTTCGAGGAGATCCTTGAACGTGACGACCTCGCCCCCCATGTCGCTCCCCCGCGCGAGCACGACGTTGAGCGACTCGTTGAGGACGACCTCCTGGCCCTTCTCGATCCCCTCGAGGTCGAGCTCGGGATGCACGGCGACGCGCATCTTGCGGCCCGCGGTGAAGATGTCGACGGTGTTGTCGTCGTTGGTGCCGAGGAACGTGCCGTACGCGTTCGGCGGCATCGTGAGCTTGTCGACCTCTTCGCGCAGCGTCGCGATGTGCTCGCGTGCCTCGCGCAGCGTGGCCGAGAGTCGTTCGTTCTGGGAGACCGCCTGGGCGAGCTGACCCTTGGTCTCGAGGAGGCGCTCCTCGAGCGTGCGCACCCGCTTCGGTGCGTCCTGCACGCGCCGGCGCAGGACGATCACCTCCTCCTCCAGTGACTTCATCGCCTCCTGGAGGGCGGCAACCTGGGCCTCGTACTCACCGAGACGCCGTTCGTGCTCGGCAGCCATCGGAACCACCTCCTGGTTGGGCGACCCTAGCGCCGGGTTCAGGTGCCCCCGGGCGCGTCCGATACTTTCTGCGGAGGCACGTTCCGGGGTTCTCGATTTCTCACGTTCGCGTGTGATAAATTACTGGGACACCGAGATGCGTCTCAGTTCTATCGACCCGCGACCCGCAAAGTGAGGATGGACCTATGAAGGTCTGGATCGACCAGGATCTCTGCACCGGGGACGGGCTCTGCGAAGAGATCGCACCCACCGTCTTCACCCTGCTCGACGACGGCCTCGCCTACGTGAAGGAAGGCGACAAGGTCTTCTCCAACCCGGGCGGTGCCGAAGGTTTGGCGAGCTTCCCCGACAACATGCTCGATGCCGTTGTCGAATCCGCCGAGGAGTGCCCCGGCGAGTGCATCTTCATCGAGGCCGACTAGCCCCGATCGAGCTCGAAACCGGTTTCCACCGCCCCGGACCGTGTCCGGGGCGGTGTCGCGCCCGCTCCCGGCGGAGCGGGCGTCACTCGACGAGACAGGAGCCGGTGGCGACGGGTGTGGATCCCGTGCTGGCGAGCACGGTGCGCACCTGGTCGCTCGTGAGCGCGTAGCCGGTGTGGGCGCGCCCCGGGTCGGTGGCGAACGCGACACCGACGACGGTCCCCGACGAGTCGACCAGCGCGCCTCCCGAATCGCCGGGTTGCAGCGAGGTGGCGAGGACGAGCACGTGCCGGCGCGAGTTCGACGTGCGGTAGATGTCGGTGCCGACGGCGACGATGTTCTGCGCGATGCGGGCGGGCACGACCTTGAGCGGCCCGCCGTGGGGATGGCCGTAGACCGCGCCGACCATGCCGACCTTCGGTGACGCCATCGGGAGCGGCGGCGCGCTCAGGTCGGGAACGGACAGCACCGCGAGGTCGGCATCGGGGTCGAACGCCACGACGACGGCCGGGAGTTGGCGACCGTCGACCGTGATCACGTGCGTGGCGCGCTCCCCCGCCACGACGTGCGCGTTCGTCACGACGAGACCGGGTTGCGCCACCCAACCGCTGCCTTCCTGGATGCGGCTGCACGCCGCGCCCTCGACCTCGACCGTCGACGGGCGGACGCGCGCGTCGACCTCGGGCGACACGGTGGAGCTCGGTGGCGGGCCGGGGTCGTCGGGCGTGGCGAACGGGCCGAGCGCGGAGGGGTACGGCGCGTCCGACACCGCGCGACCGAGCGCCGCGAAGCGCGACGGCGGGGTCGGCGCGACGTCGTGGATCCAGCGCACGATCGCCGAGCCGCGCGCGGCCCGCGCCGGCCACCCGCGCGCGACGACGAGCGACGGCGTGAGCATCCACACGAGGACGAGCACCCCGGCGCCGCCGAGCAGCGCCCCCGCGTAGCGGTCCCAGATCGGTCGGGGGCTCGCTTCGCGGGGCACGAGCCGCGAGATCGTGAGGCCCAGGCCCTGCCCCGCCGTCGCCGTGACGAGCAGGAACAGCGCGGCGACCGTGACGCGGCCGTCGGGCTGGTCGCCGCCGAACGCGGTGACCACTCGTGCCACGAACTGCGCGCCCACGAACAGGCCGAGGGCGACGCCGCCCCACGCGAGCAGCCGGGCCGCGAACCCGAGCTGGTAGCCGCCGATCGTCGCCCCGACGAGCATGGCGACGACCGCGAGGTCGAGCGGGCTCACGTATCTGTAATTACGGTCGCATCCGCGTGCGCTTCGCCGTCGTGCCGTGCACTGGTTGGGGTTGTGGCGGGGGCGAGCAACCGGCCGTGCGTGATGAACCCGGTGTGCGCGACCATCCGGTGGTCGGGACGCACCGACTGGCCTTCGACGTGCCAACCGCGCTGGAGCACCTCGAAGCTCTCGAGCATGCCGAACGGCGATTCGGCCAGCTCCTCGCGTAGCCGGGCCACCTGCCCGATCGTCGGGAGGTACGCGAGCAGGATCCCTCCGGGCGCGAGCGCGATCGCCGCGTGCTTGACGACGCGCCAGGGCTCCGGGAGGTCGAGGAGGATGCGGTCGAGCCCGACGTCGTCGATCCCGTCGTACACGTCGCGCACTTCGACGGTGAGCGGCATGTCGGGGCCGAGGAACGATTCGACGTTGCGTTGCGCTTTGGCCGCGAAGTCTTCGCGCAGCTCGTAGCCGTGGACGTGTCCGTGCGGCCCGATCGCGCGCAGGAGGGCGGTCGTGAGCGCGCCCGAGCCGACGCCGGACTCGAGGACGCGTGCGCCCGGGAAGATGTCGGCGGAGATGAGGATCGGGCCGAGGTCCTTGGGGTAGATCACCTGCGCGCCGCGCGGCATCTCGAGGACGAACTCGGCGAGTGTGGGGTGCACGGCGACGAGTCGCTGCCCGCGCGAGGTGCGCACGGTGGTGCCGTCGGGCGCGCCGATGAGGTCGTCGTGGGCGACGATGCCGGCGTGCGTGTGGAACGAGCCGGCCTCGACGAGCGTGACGAGGTGGCGGCGCCGCTTCGAGTCGACGAGGAGCACGCGGTCACCCGCGGCGAACGGCCGGCTCACGCGGGCCTGATCGTGACCGGAACGTCGCCCGAGGCGCCCTGCGAGACACCCTGCGCCCGCTCCTGGAGCTTGCAGAACGCGCAGAGGTCTCCCGGCGTCGGCGAACCGCACCGCGTGCAGGGTTGGAGGTCGGCGCGTTCCTGGTGCGCGTCGGCATCGTCGAAGCGCTCGTGACCGCGCTCGAGGAACCCGTTGAGGAACGCCGCCTTGGTACCGGGCGAGCGGTCTTCGAGCGAGTTCAGCACTTCCTTGAAGCCGAGGTGCCGGTTGCCCTCGGCCATCGGGCACTCGTCGACGATGTAGTCGATGCCCTGGAGCACGCAGTAGGCGGCCGTCTCGCGCTCGCCGAGGCGGACGAGCGGCTTGATCTTGCGGGCGAACCCCGGCGCGGCGGGCAGCACCGGGTACTGGCGTGCGAGGTACTCGGTCTCCCAGTGCAGCACGTTGCCGAGCAGCACCGCGGCTTCGTCGTCGAGGTTGTGCCCGGTCGCGACGACGTCGTAGCCGCCTTCGAGCGCGGCCGAGTTGAAGAGGTGACGCTTCGAGAGCCCGCACGCACCGCACGGCGCGCGGTGCGCGACGCGGGCGCCGCCGGGAAC
>DAIQOP010000308.1:0-3999 GCA_036787815.1 Actinomycetota bacterium | reverse complement strand
CGCCTGATTCGCGGATGACCGGTGCCGACTCGCCGGTGATCGCCGACTCGTCGACCGACGCGATGCCTTCCACCACGTCGCCGTCGCCCGGGATGATCTCGCCGGCCACGACCTCGCAACGGTCGCCGACCGTGAGTTCGCTCGACGGCACCTCGCGTGTGGTGCCGTCGGCCTGCATCACCCGGGCGACGGTCTCCGATCGGGTCTTGCGCAGCGTGTCGGCCTGCGCCTTGCCCCGCCCTTCGGCCACCGCCTCCGCGAAGTTCGCGAAGACCACCGTGAACCAGAGCCAGACGGTCACGAGGCCGACGAACACGTTGTCGGCGGCCGTGTTGCTGTGCGCGTCGCGGATGAACAGGAGCGTCGTGATGACGCTGCCGATCTCGACCACGAACATCACGGGGTTGCGGGCCATCTGCCGGGGGTCGAGCTTGCGGAGCGAGTCGCCGACCGCGCGCTTCATCAGCGCGGGGTCGAACATCGATGCCGAGGCGCGCCGGCGCGTCGGCCGAGCGGTCACGCTCGGGATCGACGCGTCGGGGTCGACGGCGTGGTCGGTTACGGGTGCGTTCATTGCTGCTCCCTCAGAACTTTCCGACGAGGTGTTCGACGATCGGCCCGAGCGCGATCACCGGGAAGTACGTGAGACCGACGACGATGACCACGACACCGGCGAGCAGTGCCCCGAACAACGGCGTGTCGGTGGGGAACGTGCCGGCCGACGGCGGTACCGGCTGCTTTCGGCCCAGCGAGCCGGCGATGGCAAGCGCAGGGATCATCAGGAAGAAGCGACCGACGAGCATGCAGAGCCCGAGCGTCGTGTTGAACCACTGCGTGTTGCCCGTGAGGCCGCCGAAGGCGGAGCCGTTGTTGTTCGCCGACGACGCGAACGCGTACACCGTCTCCGTCAAACCGTGGGGGCCGCTGTTCGCCTGTGAGCTCAGCGCCGTCTTCAGCACGATCGAGATGCCGGCGAACGCGAGGATCACGAGCGGTACCGCGAGGAGATAGACGACCACGAGCTTCATCTCCGTGGCCTGGATCTTCTTCCCGAGGTACTCGGGCGTGCGCCCGACCATCAGGCCGGCGATGAACACCGAGGTGAGCGCGAAGATCAACATGCCGTAGAGGCCGGATCCGGTGCCGCCCGGCGTCACTTCACCGAGCATGATGTTGACGAGGGGGACCGCGCCGCCGATCGGCGTCATGCTGTCGTGGGCGCAGTTGACCGACCCGGTCGACGTGCCCGTCGTGGTGTCGGCGAACAGCCCGCAACCCGCGGAGCCGAACCGGGTTTCCTTGCCCTCGAAGTTCCCGCCCGGCTGGGTCGCCGTCGCGGCCTGGTTCACTCCGAGCGCGTTGAGCTTGACGCTCCCCGAGGTCTCGAAGTGCATGGCGATGGCCGCGCCGGCGAACCAGAAGGCGAACATGACCGCGAGCACCACGATGCCCTGCCTGACGCTTCCCGCCATCTTCCCGAACATCCATGGGAAGGCGAACGGGATTGCGAGGATCAGCCAGAGCGTGAGCATGTTGGTGATCGGGTTGGGGTTCTCGAACGGGTGCGACGAGTTGGCGTTGTAGGGGCCACCGCCGTTCTGGCCGGCGTTCTTGATCGCCTCCTGGCTGGCGATGGGGCCGCCCGGGATCGACTGCGACGTGCCCTCGACGGTCTTCACCGTGCGGGTGGCGTGGAAGTTCTGCACCGCGCCCTGGCTCACGAAGACGAGCGCGCCCACGAACGCGAGCGGGAGCAGCACGCGGGTCGTGGTGCGGGTGAGGTCGACCCAGAAGTTGCCGAGCGTGTTCGACCGCCCGCGCACCAGGCCGCGCACCAAGGCGACGGCGACGGCAGCGCCGGCCGCGGCCGACACGAAGTTGTGGATCGCGAGCCCCGCCATCTGGGTGAGGTACGACATCGTCGACTCACCTGAGTAGTTCTGCCAGTTCGTGTTGGTGAGGAAGCTCGACGCGGTGTTGAACGACAGCGCCGAAGGGACACCGCCGACGTGGTCGGGGTTCAGGGGAAGGTGGCCCTGGAGCCGCAACTGCGCGTACAACACGAGCACCGAGACCGCGCTGAACGCGAGGAGCGAGTACGCGTAGACGTTCCACCGTTGCTCGCGATCGGGGTCGACGCGGCAGAAGCGGTAGATCGCGTTCTCGACGGGCGAGAACACCCGATCGCCCGGCGCCTTGCCACCGCCGTACACCTTCGCGAGGTACGACCCCAGCAGGGGAGTGGAGATCGCGAGCGCCGCGATCAGGAACAGAACTTGGAACCACGCTGAAGCAGACATCTACAGCTTCTCCGGGAACACGAGCGCGTACACGAGGTACGCGGTGACGAGCACTGCGAGCACCAACCCGACCGCGTTGTCGTAACTCATGCGGCTTCAACCTCCGGCATGAATGTGTTCATCGCGCTCCGTCCTTCGGCATGCCCCCGCCTCCGGAGCTGCGCGCGTCTGCCTCCGGTTTGCGCCTGGCTACTCATGCGGCCTTCACCTCGTCGTGCGGTGCGGGCTCGCGGGTGCCGGTCACGCCGGCGTTGTCGGCGCCGATGATGTGGTCACACGCGACGACGAACAGCGCGGCAAGCGCGAAGAACGCGATGATCACCGCCACATAGATGAGATCCGCCACGGTTCCTCCTGGTTCGAGATCCGTTGATGCTTCAAGATCCGGACATCGCCGATTCGGCGATGAACGCGGCTGCAACCTGGTCTGCGAGCGCGATCGCGACGATGCGGCGATCGAACGAGACCGGACGGCCGGGAGTGGGGGTGAGCAGGAAGCGGCCGAACGTGCGCCCGTAGCCCGAAACGACGAGCTCGACCTGCTTGCCCGGCAGACCCATCGTCCCCACACCCCAGTTCAGCCCGCCGAACACGACGTTGCCGCTGCGCTCGAAGCGCGCGATCTTCGGAATCGGCTCGAACGGCGCCCGCTCGAACGTGCAGTCGTGGAGCTCGAAGATCCGCCGCAGCTCACCCGCGGCCGTGACCACGGCGATGTCGGGCTTCTCGCCCGCCGCGACCAGCTCGGCGATCGCGTGCAGGTGGCCGATGTCGCTGCTCCCCGTGCGCGCGGCCTCGTGGTGCCGGCGCGTGCGGATCGCGAGCTCGCCGACCGCGACTCCCACCACGAGCAGGAGCACGGCCGTGACGACATCGTCGTGGGTGCTGATCGTGAACGAGTAGAAGGGCCGGGTCTGGAAGAAGTCGAACCAGACCGCCGCGGAGACGGCGCTCACCACGGTGGCGAGCCGGTTGCCCAACGTGGCGACGGCAACCACCACGACCACGAGCCCCAGAGCGATGTTGGCGTTGTCGGTGTGGGCCCGGGCCGGGATCAGCGCGGCCGCGGCTGCCGGAGGAGCGAGGAGCGCGATGGGAAGCGCGAGCCCCGCGATGTGGCGTTCGAACGGTCGCATCACTGCCATGCGACTGTTCTCGCACCCAACGCGCGGCGGTGACAGGGTCTTTACGCCTTCCTTACGCGGGACCCCTGCATTCTTCACGCGGTCCTGACGGGCACCGTCGCCGGGCGGGTCCGGTGTCGCTCCGGGCTTTGCCACGGGCCGTCGGGAGCGGTGGCCCGTAGAATGGCGCCGTGCCCCATTCCCTCCTCCAGCGGCGTCTCATCGACGTCAGTGACCGTCTTCGGCGGCTGCGCGCCGATCTCGCCGTCGCGCAGGAACAGCTCCTGTACATGGAGGAGGAAGCCGACAGTGCCCGCCTCCGGGCACTGGTCTCCGAGACCCCGCTCGCGGACGCCGAGGCCCGCGAGAGCCGCCGTCACGCCGACGCCCTCGGCCGCCAGCGCGATGTGCTGGCCCGTTCGATCGCCGAGCTCGAACGCGAGCAGGATGCACTGCTCGACCGCATGGCCGCCGAGCAGCCCTCGCACTGAGCGGTTCCCCAGCCCGACCCGAAAACCGAAAGGCCCGCCTGGTGAGCAACCCGGTACGCGTCGTCGTCGCCGAGGATGAGGCGA
>DAIQOP010000307.1:0-4025 GCA_036787815.1 Actinomycetota bacterium | reverse complement strand
GCTCTCGACCGAACATAAACGGGGTGTCGCCCATGTGCACCGCCTCCTCGTTCACTTCCTCGACACTTCGTTGTAAGAGACCGGTGGTCGCGCGGCGATACGCTTCGCGGAGTGCTCAGATCCACGGCGTCGTCACGCCGTTCCCGCAGCCGCGTCAGCGTCGAGCAACGCCGGATCGAGATCCTCGAAGCGACGCGAGCGGTCGTGCTCGAGAAGGGCTTCGGCGGAACCCGGATCAAAGATGTGTCCGACGCGCTCGGCGTGTCGACGGGGCTCGTCCATTACCACTTCGCCTCGAAGGACGAGCTCCTCGCGGAGACGATGCGCTACGCCGCCGACGCCGACATCCGGCGCCTCGAGAAGACGGTGGCCGCGGGTTCCGATCCCGTCGAACGCCTCGATCGCGTGCTCCGCGAGTACCTGCCGGGGCCGCGCGATCAGAGCTGGACGCTCTGGATCGACGCCTGGGGCGAGGCGTTGCGCAGCGCCACCTTGCGGGAGATCTCCGAAGAGCTCGACCAGGCGTGGATCGCGCTGCTCGAACGGGTGATCCGCGACGGCGTGATCGCCAAGCGCTTCCGCACCTCCGATCCCGCCGGCTCGGCGTGGCGGTTGGCCGCGCTGATGGACGGTCTCGGGCTGCAGGTCGTGCTGCACAAGGCGACGATGAGCCGGGCGAAGATGCTCGAGCACACCCGATCGGTGGCCGCCGCCGAGCTCGGGCTGCGACGGAGCGACTTCCCCCCGAAGCGATAGCGGGGTTCCCATGACGTCAGCACGCGCCGTGCCCGGCATCGGGCGGGATCTGACGGTCCCCCAAGAGCTCGCCTGCGCGCTGCGCATCCTCGCCCACGAAGGCTGGCAGGAGAACCTCTCGGGGCACATCACCTGGGCCGACGACGACGACGGCGCGCTGTGGGTGAACCCGTGGGGTCTGTGGTGGTCGGAGGTACGGGCGAGCGACATCATGCGCGTCTCGTTCGACGGCTCGATCCTCTCCGGCAAGTGGGACGTCACGCCGGTGGTGTTCATCCACACCGAATTGCACCGGGCGCGGCCCGACGCCCGCATCGTCGTGCACAACCACCCGTACGCGGCAACCGTGCTGTCGTGCCTCGGGGTCGAGCCGGTGATCTCGCACCAGAACGCGTGCCTCTTCGACGGCGAGCTCGCGTTCGTCGACGAGTACGACGGCGCGGTCAAGTCGGCAGAAGCCGGCCGCGTCCTCGCGGAGCAGGTGGGCAAGGCGAGCGGTGTGCTCCTCGCGAATCACGGGGCGCTCGTGACCGCCGAGTCGATCGGCGCCGCGTGCTACCGCTCGGTCACCTTCGAGCGCATGTGCCGGTTCACGCTCGACGCGCTGCAGACGGGTCGGGAGCTGCGGCCGCTGCCGGCGGCATCGCGCACCGAGCTGAAAGCGCTCCTGAACCGCGTCACTCCCACGGCGTACTGGGACGGCGCGGTGCGCCAACTCCTCGCCCGCGAGCCCGAAGTCCTGAACTGAACCGGAGAGACAAGAACCGGAGAGACAATATGGGTATGTCGCTGGAAGATCTGGCGGCGTCGAAGGAGTTCGGTGGGTCGCGGGGGCGGCGCGAGCAGGTGACGTTCCTGCCCGAGCCCGAACCGCGGGAACCGTTCGCGACCGTCATCTCCGTCGACGATCACGTGGTCGAGCCGCCCGACACGTTCGCCGACCGCTTCCCCGCGAAGTACGCCGACGCGGCGCCACGCGTCGTCGCGACCGACGACGGCGGCGAAGCGTGGTCGTGGAACGGCGAGCTGCTCCCGAACGTGGGCTTCAACGCCGTCGCCGGCCGTCCCTCGACCGAGTACGGCTTCGAGCCGACGCGGTTCGACGAGATGCGCCGCGGCGCGTGGGACGTCGACGCGCGCGTGTCGGACATGGACATCAACGGCGTGTGGTCGTCGCTGTGCTTCCCGTCGTTCCTGCCGGGTTTCGTGGGCCAACGCCTGTCGTTGTGGCCCGACGACCCCGAGCTCGCGCTCACCGCGCTGCGGGCCTACAACGACTGGCACCTCGAGTCGTGGTGTGGCGCGCATCCCGGCCGGTTCGTGCCGAACCAGATCCCGTGGTTGCGCGATCCGGTGATCGCGGCCGACGAGGTTCGCTCCAACGCGGCACGCGGGTTTCGCGCGGTCACCTTCTCGGAAGCGCCGGAGAAGCTCGGTCTCCCGTCGCTGCACACCGGCCACTGGGATCCGTTCTTCGCCGCGTGCGAGGAGACCGGCACCGTCGTGTGCCTCCACGTCGGCTCGTCGGGCACCTCGCCGATGACCGCGCCCGACGCTCCCCCCGAGACCGTCGCCGTGCTGTTCTTCGCCTACGGCATGTACGCCGCGGTCGACTGGCTGTACTCGAAGGTGCCGGTGCGGTTCCCCGGTCTCAAGATCTGCCTCTCCGAAGGCGGCACCGGCTGGGTGGCCGGGCTCATCGACCGGCTCGATCACTGCTTCAAGTACCAGCTCGGCTACCTGCCGACCTGGCGCGACGTCGAGCTCACCCCGGCCGAGGTGCTGCGGCGCAACTTCTGGTTCTGCGCGCTCGACGACGCGTCGGGGATGCTCACGCGTCACGTGATCGGCGTCGAGAACATCCTCGTCGAGACCGACTACCCGCACGCCGACTCGACCTGGCCCGAAACCCAGCCGCTGCTGCGCCGGCATTTCGCCGGTGTTCCCGCGGCCGAGGTGCGCGCGATGTGCTGGCAGAACGCGACGGAGCTGTTCCGCCTCCCTGCGCCACCGCATCCCTTCCCGTGAGCACGATCGGCGGGCTGGTCGCAGCCCACGCGCGCCATCAGCCCGACGGCGTCGCGTTCGTCGAGGCCGTCTCGGGCGAGACGATGACGTGGCGCGACTACGACATCCGGGCCGGCGCGATCGCGTCGGGGCTCGTCGCCGCGGGCCACGCGCGCGGCGACCGCTTCGCGATCCAGCTCGCCGACGGGCCCGACGTGCACGCGGCCTACGTCGGTTGCGAACGCGCCGGGCTGGTGACCGTCGGCATCGGGTCGCGCGCCGGCGCGCGTGAGATCGACCACCTGCTCGGTCGCACGGGCGCGGTCTCGATCGTCCGCACGCCGGCGGGGCTGCCCCTGGGGAACGTTCCGGTGGCCGCCGACCGGGGGCTCGGGCCCGACGAGCTCTGGATGCTCAACTCGACCTCGGGCACGACCGGTCTACCGAAGTGCGTGATGCACGCGCAGCGCCGGTGGTTCGAGTTCCACCGGCTCGCGGTCGAAGCCGCCGATCTCGGGCCCGGCGACGTGTTCGCGAGCGCACTCCCGGCCCCGTTCGGATTCGGCCTCTGGACGGCGCACTTCACCCCCGCGATCCTCGGCGCACCGTGCGTGGTGTTCGAGCGCTTCACTCCCGAGGGGCTCGTCGCGGCGATCGAGCGGTACCGGATCACGGTGCTCGCGGCGGTCTCGACGCAGTTCGTGATGATGCTGAGCTCACCCGCGCTCGACACGCACGACTGCTCCTCGCTGCGCGTGCTCTTCACCGGGGGCGAGATGGTGCCACCCGACCGCGCCGCCGACTTCGAGACCCGCACCGGGTCGCGGGTGCTCCAGTTCTACGGATCGAACGAGACCGGCGCGCTGTCGCGCACGACGCTGCGCGACTCCGAAGCGGTGCGCCTGCAGACGGCCGGCCACGCGCTCGCGTCGATGCACGTGCGCCTCCTCGATCCGGACACGGGTGCCGACGTGACCGCGACGGGCGGGCCCGGCGTCGCCGCGTGCCGGGGCGCGCTCACCTGCCTCGGCTACTGGGACGACCCGGAGGCCAACGCCGAGCTCGTCACCGCCGACGGGTGGATGCGTACCGGCGACATCGTCACCATCGATCCGCCGGGCGACCCGGAGGGGGTGCTGCGGGTGCAGGGTCGCGCGTCCGACTTCATCATCCGGGGCGGCAAGAACATCTCCGCGGCGTACGTGGAGGAGCAGGTCGCCGGCCACCCGTCGGTCGCGTTGTGCGCCGCGGTCGCCGCGCCC
>DAIQOP010000306.1:0-4029 GCA_036787815.1 Actinomycetota bacterium | reverse complement strand
GGCGTACGGCAGACCCCACGCGTTGGCGTGGAACATCGGCACGATCGCCACCACACGGTCGCGGTCGGTCAACCCCATCGCGCCGCCGGTCGTCACCGCGAGCGAGTGCAGGAACGAAGAACGGTGCGAGTAGACGACGCCCTTCGGGTTGCCGGTCGTGCCGCTCGTGTAGCACATCGCCGCAGCCGATCGTTCGTCGATCTCGGGCCACGCGAACCCCGGTGACTCCGCGGCGAGCAGCTCGTCGTAGCGCAGCACGCTCACGTCGCCGAGCGCCGACGCGTCTCCGTCGCCGACCACGATGTAGTGCTCGATCGTCTCGAGCTCACCGACGACCTTCGCGAGCACCGGGATCAGGCTGTCGTCGACGATGATCACTCGGTCTTCGGCGTGGTTGATCACGTAGGTGAGCTGCTCGGGGAACAGCCGGATGTTGAGGGTGTGCAGCACCGCGCCCATCGACGGCACCGCGAAGTAGGCCTCGAGGTGCTCCTGGTCGTTCCACATGAACGTGCCGACGCGGTCGCCGGGCGCGATCCCGAGGCGGGCGAGCGCACCCGCGAGGAGATCGGCGCGCTCGGCGACCTGGGCGAAGGTGGCCCGGCGGGCGCCGTGCTCCGTCCAGGTGACGCACTCACTGGCGCCGTGGACCCGGGCGCCGTGCCGCATGATCGCGGTGGTCGTGAGCGGAAAGTCCTGCATCGTCGACGTGATCACCGCGTACCCCCGGAGTTGCCGTTCGAGTGTTCGAGAGTATTTCGCTTTGCCGGGCCCCGCCGGACGTCGCGGCCCCGCCCGCTCGGGCCGGGTGTCACGGGGGCGGCGCCGCCTCCTGCTGCTCGGCCGGTTGCGACACCGCGGCCAGCACCGCGCCGGCCAGGATCGCCACACCGCCGACGACGACGAGGGGCCGCAACGACTCACCGAGGAAGACGGCCGAGAGCACCACCCCGAAGACCGCCTCGAGCGCCATGACGATGGCCGTGCGCGACGGACCGAGGCGCGAGAGCACGACGAAGAACAGGGTGAACGCGATCGCGGTCGCGGCGGCCGTCGTGGCGATGGCCAACATCGCGCGCCCCGAAGGCGCGTGCAGCGCCCGCTGGCCCACGCCGATCGCGGTGACCCCGCCCGCGGCACCCAACGCCGTCCAGGTCGCGGCGGTGAGCGCGTCGGTGCGCGGGATCACGCGATGACCCGCGACCACGTACGTGGAGAACAACGCGACGGAGCACAGCACGAACCCGATCCCACTCACGGTGATGGCGACCCGGCCGCCGCCGACCGCGACCGTGGTTCCGCCGACGAGCGCCAGCACGAGCGACACCACGGTCACCGCCCGCACGCGCATCGTGCCGAGCACGACCTCGACGATCGTCACGACGGCCGGGTAGAGGTAGAAGAGCAGCGCGACGGCCGCTGCGGTGCCGCGTTGGAGCGCGAGGTAGAACGACGTCGCCTCGAACGTGTAGAGCCCCGCACCGAGGAAGATCGCGCGGAACCGCTCGCCCGGCGGTGGGAGCAACGGGCGGCCGGCGACGCGCAGCATGGCGAGCAACAGCATCCCGGCGATCGTGAAGCGCAGGCTCAACGCCGTCGCCGAGCTGACACCTTCCTTCGCGACCCAACGCTGCAGCACGATCGTGACGCCGAAGCAGAAGGCCGCGAGCATCGCCAGCGCGAGATCGCGCGTGCTGGAGCTCACACGTGCGCGCTCGGTCACGCAGGTGTCGTCACGGAGTAATCAGTGACCGATAGCGACGCCGAGGATCATCCCGAGCACCAGCAGGCCACCGGCCCGGCGGGTGAGGATGAACGCGTGCGGCGCGAACCACAACGGCCACACCGGGTTCGGTACCGGCGACTCGGCCGGCTTCGGCGAGCCGAACGCGCGCCACACACTGCGGGCGATCGGCAACGACAGCACCACCAGGAGCGTGCCGAACGGCAACACGCGCGCCGCGACGAGCGCGACCACCGAGAGGTAGAACGCCACGAACATTCCCCGGGTCGCCGTCCGGGCGCGCGCCTCGCCGAGCATCACCGGCAAGGTGTGCGTGCCGGCCGGTGCGTCCCACGCGAGCTTGTCGATGTGCTTGCCCATCAACACCGTCGTGCTGAGGATCGCGTAGGGCAACGACGCGAGGAGCACCGCGGCGGGGATCGAGCCCGTCGCCGCGTAGTAGGTGCCGCCGACCATCAGCGGGCCCCACACGACGATCACCGTGGGCTCGCCGAGGCCGCGCTTCTTCAGGCGCAGCGGCGGTGCGGTGTACGCGAGCGAGAGGAGGAAGCCACCGAGCGCGAAGCCGATGATCGGCGCACCGCGCTCGACGAACAGCACGAGCATGATCGCGAGGCAGGCGACGTTGACGACGAACGCGCAGGTCGCGAGACCCCGGCGCGTGATGGTGCCCGACAGCACGGGATGCGGCGAGTAGAGGTTGCGCGGGTAGCTCTCGGTGTCGGTACCGACACCGAGGTCGAAGAGGTCGTTCATGAGGTTGTTGGCCATGTGCGCGAGCACCAGCCCGACGGCCGACAACGCGAACAACGTCCATTGCACCGATGCGTCGCGATACGCGGCCAGCAGGCCCGCGAGCGCGGCCGACACCATCGTCATGGGGAGCACGCCGGCGCGCGTGAGGTAGAGCCACTTCGAGACCGGGTCCATCTTCCCGCGTGGCGGGTTCGTGGTCGCCAGCACGCTGACCCAACGCTTCACCAGAGATTGCGGTGCGGGGTTGGCCGCACCCGCGGCCTCCGCCGGGATGCTCACTTCGGTCATGACGAGAGATTAGGGGTTCACCCGCCGTAGTTCATCCGTGTGTCCTCCATGCGCAGGACGGCGGTCGCTTCGTCCTTCAGGAACCCGCAGTCGACGATCTCGCCGACGAAGAGCGTGTGGTCGCCGGTCTCGAGCCGGTCGCGCACCGCGCAGTCGAGGAACGCCATCGCCTGGTCGAGCACCGGCGCGCCCGTCGCGCGCGCGTGCACGGCGAACCCGTTGAGCGTGCCGGCCTCGAGGTCCACGTCGACGGGCTTCGAGAACTTGCGGATGATCGCCCGGTCTTCGCGGTCGATGATGCAGAGGCTGAACGCCCCGCCGGCCTCGATCAGCTCGTGCGTGTACGCCTCACGCTCGACCGAGATGCCGAGCAACTTCGGCACGAACGCGAGCGGGGTGGCCCAGTTGAGCGTCATGAGGTTGCGGCGCGCGCCACCGTCGGTCGAGCCCACGACGTAGAGCCCGCTCGGCATCGTCCAGAGCACCCGCCGGCGCATCCGGTCGTACTCGTCGGGATCGACACCCTCGGGGAACGGCGGAACCGGGCCATCCTTCACACCCATGCGGCGACGCTATACCCGGTTTCCGAGCCCGGAGCCGTGCGCGACCGACAGAGGCGCGGGCTACGAGGTTGATTCGAGGGCGTCGGCGAGCTCGGAACGGCTGGTGACGCCGAGCTTCGTGTACGCGCGCTGGAGATGGTTGTCGACGGTGCGCACCGACAGGAACAGTTGCCCGGCGATGTCCTTGCTCGAGAGCCCCTGGCCGGCCAGGAGCGCGACCTCACGTTCGCGTCGCGACAACGGCACGACCGCGTCGGTCTGCACGAGACCGGGGGTCTGCGCGCCCTCGCACATCTGCGCGAGGCCGCGGGCCCGGTTGGCGCTCGCGGTCGCGGCGCGTTGGTCGCCCGCGCGGCGGAACGCGTCGACGACCGCGGTGAACGCCTCGGCCGCGAGCAACAACGCGCCGAGCGCCTCGAAGTCGTCGCCGACGGCCGCCAGCCGCTCGGGTTCGCCCGACGCGACCGCCTCGGCGTGACGGGCTCGGGCGCCGAGCAGGGGCGAGTCGCTCGCCGCCGCGAGCTCGGCCAGCCGTTCGGTACCGCTCGGCCCGGCGAACCGGAGCCGATCGTGCAGCAACCACGACTCCGCGGTCACGTGGCCGGTGACCGCGGCGCGGCCGAACGCCTCGTCGAGGATCGCGACCGCGTCGGCCCGGCGGCCGGCGGCCATCGCGAC
>DAIQOP010000305.1:0-4062 GCA_036787815.1 Actinomycetota bacterium | reverse complement strand
CGGCCTCCTACACGCCCTCGGCGACCTACCAGTACGACACGGTCTCGACGAGCGCGACGGTGAACAAGCTCGGCACGGGCCAGTGGTCGATCACGTTCCCGAGCGCGGGCACCGGCAACAGCGGCGACGAGCAGGCGACCGCGTACGGCTCGACGGACGCGCACTGCATCGTCGACGGCCCGGCCGGCACCCTCGGCGGCACTCAGGACGCCGACGTGTTCTGCTTCGACAACAGCGGGAACCCGGTCGACACGACCTACACGATGCAGTGGTGGAACAAGTAGAACGAATCGGACCCGTCGAGCACAGTCGCGCGCACGCATCGGCACACGGGAGCTCGACGCGAGCAAGGCCGGCGCGCGGCCGGGCGAGATCACGCATCGAGAGCGCGCCGGGACCGTGAAATTCGTTCGGTCGCGATCCGTTCCTGAGTACGGAACGCGAACGGCGAGAAATCGGGCATGTGCCGGCGCTCCGCGGCACACACCAGCTCGACGCGAGCAAGGTCGGTGCACGGCCGGGCGAGATCACGCATCGAGAGCGCGCCGGGACCGTGAAATTCGTTCGGTCGCGATCCGTTCCTGAGTACGGAACGCGAACGAGCAGAAATCGCGTGCGGGCTCGGCTCCGCGGCTCGACCGCCGAGACGAGAGCGAGGGTCCTGCCGCGATCTCGCGGCGGGGCGTCAGGCTCCCGGCCATCACCATGTTCAGCCTCGCTCCCGGAATGCCGATGAATCGGCGGTGGGGATCGATCGCTCGCCCAATCTCGAGACACGCTGATGCTGCGCAGGGCGGTGCTCGGCTCTCTGGTCACCGTCGCGGTCTGCACGCTGGGGGCAGCACCCGCCGCCGCAGCGACGACGACGACCCCGGCGCCACCGACGACCGTGGCGCCGCCGGCGACGGCACCGTCACCCGCGCAAGTCGGCCACGACGTGGCGACCGTGTTTCGGCCGCTTGTGGTCCCGCTCGCTGCCCTCGCGCTCCTGTCCTTCATCCTCGGGGAGATCGAGCGTGACCGTCGCCGCCGACGGAAGCGAGCGCCCGCGCGCAAGGCCCGGACGCGACAACGTCGGACCACGCCGCGCGCTCGCACACCCCGCGTCGAGCCGCGCAAGCCGGCGCGACCCGCGCCGGCGCCTGCGCAGATCGCCGACCCGGTACCGCGACCGGGATCGAAGGGCCACATGTCGGACCGCCGACCCGGCCAGAGCGTCGCGGAACGCATCGCCGCGCTCGACATCGAACGCGCGAACTGGGCGCGGGGCGAAGACGGCGAGAAGCTGGTGGCCGCGGAGCTCGACGGTCTGAGCCCCGATCGGTGGAGGGTGTTCCACTCCATCCCGCGGGGCCCGTCGGGAACCGACATCGATCACCTCGTGATCGGCGTCGGAGGCGTCTTCACCCTGAACACGAAGAACGTGTCCGCGAACGTGTGGGTCGCCGAACGAGTGCTCATGGTCGGCGGCACGCGGAAGAGCTACCTGCCGGCCGCGGTTCACGAAGCGAACGACGTCGCCCGCCGGCTGGAGTGGTCCGGCTCCTCCTCCTCCGTGGATGTGCGACCGGTTCTCGTCTTCACGCGTCCGGTCACGATCAAGGCCATGCCCGCCGACGTCTCGGTCATCGATGCCGGCGCGGTGCGCCGGTGGCTCGAGAGCCAGGCCCACGTGCTCACGCCGGCCCAGGTGCACGAGATCGCGCGGGTTGCCGATCGCCCCGCCACCTGGACGTAACGCTCGGAGAGAACGAGCTGATCGGACCGGAACGCGGGACCTTCGGCCCTGTCGAGGTCTCGAGGATCTCGCGGACGATGGGCAGCATGATCGACTTGACCGGACCCGATCTCGTACCCGACGCACGAGACGCGTTGTCGGAAGCGCAGTGTCGAGCACTGCTCGGCACGCAGGTCTTCGGGCGGGTCGGCATCACGAGCGGCGGTCTGCCGTGCATCCTGCCGGCGCGTTACGTCTACGACAACGGCGCGATCGTGTTCCGGACCGGAGCCGGAACGAAGCTGCGGGCCGCGGCGAGCGGTGACGTGCTCGCGTTCCAGGTCGACGACTACGACCGCGAATCGGGCCGAGGTTGGTGCGTTCTCGTGTTGGGTCGCGCTTCGGTGCTGACGACCGAGCACGAGGTCGAAGGGCTGCCGACGGTCGACGGCTACCGGTTCGACGGTGACCGCAACCACTACGTCCGGTTGCAGTGCGAGCTCGTGAGCGGACGGACGATCGAAACGACTCATCTCCCCTGAGCGGTCCAGCTCGGAATGATCCCGCGCGGAATCTTCAGGACCAGAACTGATCGAAGCTCCGAAACCGGCGTCGATCTCGAGTCGCTACGGCGCCGATGTCGGGGCGGTAGCGCCAGCGGTGAAGTCGATCCCGCACTGCTGCTTCAGATAGGTCAACACGTGGGTGCTGGCCGCTCGGACCGGTGCGGTTGAGAACGCCGCCGCCGCTGCGGCAGGAATCACGCGGGTGACGTCGAAGTCGACTTTCGCCAACTCCTCGCCGTACTTGACCGATGCTTCGAGCAGCAGATTCAGGTCGGCCTTCAGCTCGCCGGGGGCGCTGTCGATCGCAGGCTGTTCGGTTTGGCGCAACGTCTGGTACTGCTTGCGCAGCGCAGCCGGCGAGGTCCCTGCACTGGTCGCCGCCGCCGACTCAGCCTTCTTCATACTGTCGCCCTCGAGCTTGCAGAAACCGCCGCCGTTTCCCGACGGCTTGACGACGGGAACGGTCGTGGCCGTCCCGCCGGCCGCGGTGCCGCCGGCGTTGGTCGTTCCGGGCGCCGCAGATGACGAGTTGCTCTTGCTCCCGCCGCACGCCGTGGCGCCGATGCAGAGCAGGGCAACGATGGCGACGGAACGGGCGGCGTGTGACTTGGTCACCGGGACTCCTTGTTGTGCAATGAGGTGTTGTGCAATGAGGTGTTGTGCGACGAGGATTCGATGTCGAGCTGGGAAATCGCGATCGCGGACGGTCGTCAGACCTTGATGAGCACCATTGATCCCTCGTACGAGTTGCTCAACTCGCCGGTGATGTCGCGAGTGCAGGTCTCGCTGAAGGTTGCCGGTGCCTTCAGCTTCAGCGTGCCGAGCAACGAGA
Organism: Actinomycetota bacterium; assembly: GCA_036787815.1. Classification (GTDB taxonomy): domain Bacteria; phylum Actinomycetota; class Acidimicrobiia; order IMCC26256; family PALSA-610; genus DATBAK01. The sequence continues at coordinate 947 of DAIQOP010000305.1, read as the reverse complement.
GGCCGACGTAGCCGTTGCCGGTCTCCCATGTCGCTGCGCCGTCGAGATGACCGCCGTTGCCGAGGATCTCACAGCGCACGAAATCCGCGGTCGCAGTGGCGTTGCCGATCTCGGCTTCACCGCCGATCGCGACCCACGTTCCCCTGGGCACGTACGCGGCCGAGAGCCGGGTCGACTGGCCACCCTTGATCACGCACTGGGTTCCCCCGCGCACCAACGCGACGAGATCGGTCTTGGCGTTGATGAGATACGCGCCGCAGCCGCCTTCCACCGCGGTCGACGCCGTGCTCTTGCGCGCCCACAGCACCGTTGCGGGATCGAGGTATGCACCGGAGCCACTCGTGACGCGGCACGCGAGGCTCACGGTTCCCCCACCCGAGAGATAGGTGAAGTAGGCATCGGTGGCTGCGGCAGTCGCGGAGCCGACATTGACCAGCCCGGCTCCGAAGAACCCGCGTGGCTCGGTGAGGGCGCAGGTGACGAGCGTCGAGCCGGAGAAGGTGACGCCGGTGAACTTGAACCCGACGGCGTAGTCGCCGGCAGGGAGCGAAAGGCTCAGCACGGTGGTGTCCGTCGTCGTCAAGGGCGTGGCCGCGCTCGTCCGCGCGATGCTCTGACCGGCGGTGGTGCCGTCGAGTGTCTCGAGTGCAACAAGGCTCGCATCCGGGTCGAGATACGCGGAGTCGCCGGCCGCGGCGTCGTGACCGCACTGCTGCTGCACCTGCACCGTCGTTGCCGCGGGCACCACGATCGTGGCGACGTTCGTGATCGGTCCCGCCGACGCGATGCCGGCACCCACCTGGTACGTCGAACCGTCGAGCGTGATGTTGTGGGTGAGGTCGTAGAGCCCACAGCGCACGAAGTCGGCGCCCGAGAAGTTGACCGCGGTTGCCTTCGCCATCAGCGTCCAGGCGCCCGCGGGGAGCCTCACCGAGTTCCTGGCGATC
>DAIQOP010000304.1:0-4072 GCA_036787815.1 Actinomycetota bacterium | reverse complement strand
GTGCGGATCCACCGTCCCGACGTGCAGCGCCGCGTGTTCGCGTTGCTCGGCATCGATGACGAGCAGGCCCAGGAGCGGTTCGGGTTCCTGCTCGAGGCGTTCCGCTACGGCGCGCCGCCGCACGCAGGGTTCGCGGTCGGCATCGACCGGCTCGTCGCGGTGCTCGCGGGAGAGGAGAACATCCGCGAGGTGATCGCCTTCCCGAAGACGCAGTCCGGCGGCGATCCCCTCACCGACGCGCCGTCGCCGATCGACGCCGTCCAGCTGCGCGAGCTCGGGCTGACGCTCCGCAAGCCGGCCGCTCCGAAACCGGCCGCGAGCTGACCGTGCCACCCGACCTCGACCTGTTCGCCAGCGCCGTCGAGGACCGCCTGTCGCGGCGGGCGCCGTTGGCGGCCCGACTGCGGCCGCGCACCCTCGACGAGGTGGTCGGCCAGGAGCAGCTCCTCGGCGCCGGGCGCCCGCTGCGGGTGCTCATCGAGTCCGATCGGCTCTCGTCGGTCATCTTCTGGGGCCCTCCCGGCACGGGCAAGACCACGATCGCCCGGCTCGTGGCCGGCGCCACCAGCAAGGCCTTCGAACCGCTCTCGGCCGTCACGGCCGGGGTGAAGGACGTGCGGGAGGTCGTGGCGCGGGCCCGGAACCGGTTGGGGGAGCAGGGCAAGGGAACGATCCTGTTCCTCGACGAGGTGCACCGCTTCAACCGCACGCAACAGGACGCGTTGCTCCCACACGTCGAGGACGGCCTGCTCGTGCTCATCGGCGCGACCACCGAGAACCCGTTCTTCTCGCTCACCGGGCCCCTGCTCTCGCGCTCGACGTTGTTCCGCCTCGAGGCGCTCGACGCCGCCGATCTGATCGTCGTCCTCCGGCGCGCGCTCGAAGATCGCGACCGCGGCCTCGGCAAGGAACCGGTCGAGATCGACGACGACGCGCTCGACCACCTCGCCGACCGTTCCGAAGGCGATGCGCGCCACGCGCTCACCTGCCTCGAGCTCGCGCACGCGCTGTGCATCGAACGGGCGAAGAGTGAGGCGAGCGGTGACGACTCGCCCGCGGCGGCGCCGCGCATCACGCTCGACGAAGCCGAGGCCGCGCTCGCGATGCGCGCCCTGCGGTACGGCGACGACGACCACTACGACATCGTGTCGGCGTTCATCAAGAGCATCCGCGGATCCGATCCCGACGCGGGCCTCTACTGGCTGGCGCGGATGCTCGAGGCGGGGGAAGACGCCCGGTTCATCGCGCGCCGGCTCGTGATCCTCGCGTCCGAAGACGTCGGCATGGCCGATCCGACCGGGCTCCTCGTCGCCGACGCCGCGGCGCGCGCCGTCGAGCTGGTGGGCCTGCCCGAGGCGGGCATCAACCTCGCCCATGCGGTGATCCACCTGGCGCTGGCGCCGAAATCGAACAGCGTGATCGGCGCGCTCGGTGCCGCGCTCGAGACCGTCCGCCGCATGCCTGCGGGTGCCGTACCCCCGCACCTGCGTGACTCGCACTACCCCGGGGCGAAGACCCTCGGTCATGGGGAGGGCTACCAGTATCCTCATGACGCCGAATCGGGGTGGGTCGACCAGGAGCACGTGCCCGGTGAGGTTGCCGGCACGGTCTTCTACCGGCCCGGTCGGCACGGCGCCGAGGTCGACATGGTGCGGCGCTGGAAGGCGACGCGAGGTCTCGAGGCAAGCGAGGTGGAGCGCGATGGGGACGAGTGACGTGGTGGCGATCGTCGCAGCCGTCGTCGTCGCGATCCTCTCCGGCGCGCTCGTGGTGGCCCTGGTGTCGGTCGGCGCGGCGCTGCGTTCGTTGCGCGAGGCCGCCGACCTGCTCCGCGAGGTGACGCTGCCGCTCGTCGCGGAGCTGCACCGGGCGGTCGCCGACACGGTCGAAGAGGTGGAGCGGGTCGATCGGATCATCACCGCCGCCGAGGGCATCGGCGATCGGGTCGACGGAGCGTCGCGGCTCGCCTACCGCGCGTTCGGGAGCCCGGTCGTGAAGGCGATGGCGTTCGGCGCCGGCGTGTCGCAGGCGACCCGCCGACTCCGGGGCGCGCCGAACCCCGCGACCGCACCGGCCGCGGCCGGTGCGGCGGCAACGAGCGGTTCCGCCGCGGGCAAGTCGCGCTCGGCGAAGCCGCCGCGCCATCGCCGGCGGCGAAGCGGAGGCGCGTGATGTTCAAGCGCACGCGGTGGACCCTGGTCGGCTACGGGTTGGGCGCCACCACCTCGTACCTCGCCGCCCGCCGCCTGCGGCGCACCGCGGCGAAGTACGCGCCGACCGAGGTCGTGAGCCGGGTGGGCGCGAGCGTCGGCGGCACGGCCCGCCAGGTGCAGAACGCCGTCACCGAAGGACGCTCCACCATGCGCACTCGCGAGGCCGAGCTGCGCTCGTCGCACGCCATCGACCGTGGCGCGCGCCACCGGCTCCGAACCAGGTAGCGCCGCGATGTCGACCCCACCCCGAACGGCCGACGAGCTGCGCCAGTCCTGGCACGACTTCTTCGCGGCACGCGGCCACGCGATCGTGCCGTCGGCGAGCGTCATCCCGGTCGACCGCACCGTGCTCTTCACCGTCGCGGGCATGGTGCCGTTCAAGCCCTACTTCGTCGGCGACGAAGCCCCGCCCCATCCGCGAGTGGTATCGATCCAGAAGTGCATCCGCGCCGGCGGCAAGCACAACGATCTCGACGACGTCGGGCGTACGAACCGGCACCTCACGTACTTCGAGATGATGGGCAACTTCAGCTTCGGCGACTACTTCAAGGCCGAGGCGATCCCGTGGGCGTGGGAGCTCGTCACCGAGGTGTGGGGTCTCGACCCCGATCTCCTCTGGGTCACGGTGCACGACACCGACGACGAAGCCGCCGACATCTGGCGCGACGTCGTCGGGCTCCCCGCCGAGCGCGTCCAGCGCCTCGGCGACGAGACCAACCTCTGGAGCATGGCCGACACCGGGCCGTGCGGGTACAACTCCGAGATCTTCATCGACGTGACCCCCGAGCTCGGCCGGGGCGGCGGGCCCGCGGTCGACGAGGATCGCTACGTCGAGCTGTGGAACCTCGTGTTCATGCAGAGCGACGCGCAGGCCGACGGCACGCTCGTGCCGCTGCCGAAACCGAGCATCGACACCGGTGCTGGGCTCGAGCGGTGCCTCGCCGTCCTGCAGGGCGTCGAGACGGTGTGGGACACCGATGCGATGCGACCCCTCATCGCCGTCGGCGAACAGGTCACCGGGGTTGCCTACGGCGGCTACCCCGGCACCGAAGCCGACGTCTCGCTCCGCATCCTCGCGGAGCACGCGCGATCGATGGCGGTGCTCATCGGCGACGGTGTGGTGCCGTCGAACGAGGAGCGTGGCTACGTGCTGCGCCGGATCATCCGGCGCGCGGTCCGCCACGCGTACCTCCTCGGCGTGCATGATCTCGTCATGCCCACGATGGTCGACGCGGCCGTGTCGTCGCTGGCCAACGCGTATCCCGCGATCGCCGCCGACCGGGAGCTCATCGTCAACACGGTCGGCCGCGAGGAGACGCGCTTCCGTGCGACCCTCGAACGGGGCCTTGAGCTGCTCGACGAGATCCTCGCCCGGGGCGACGTGTCGGGCGAAGACGCATTCCGTCTGCACGACACGCTCGGGTTCCCGATCGACCTCACGCGCGAGATCGCGGGCGAGCGCGGGCGCGCGGTCGACCTCGCGGGGTTCGAGACCCGCATGCAGGAGCAGCGCCGGCGCGCGCAGGCCGCGCACAAGGAAGCCGGTGGCGCAGCGGCCGCGCCGATCGAGCTCTATCGCGAGCTGGTCGACGAGCACGGGCCCACCGAGTTCACGGGCCGCGCCGAGTACACGTCGTCGGCGCACGTCCTCGGGCTCCTGGCCGGGGGAGCGCGCACGAATCGCGCCGAGCCGGGAACGACCGTCGACGTCGTCCTCGATCGCACACCCTTCTACGCGGAATCGGGTGGTCAGGTCGGCGACACCGGAACGATCCTCTCGGAGAGCGGCGCGCGGCTCGAGGTGCTCGACACGCAATACGGGTTGCCCGGCACGCTCGTCGTGCACCGGGCGCGGGTGG
>DAIQOP010000081.1:0-15025 GCA_036787815.1 Actinomycetota bacterium | reverse complement strand
GATCCACGCGGGCGGACGCCCCGCCTTGGCCGCCGCGTCGCCGCCCGCGCGGTCGGTGAGCACGACCGCGCACGCGCCGTCGGACGACGGGCAGGATTCGAGGAACCGGATCGGGTCCCACATCATCGGCGAGGCCTTCACCTTCTCGATCGACATGTCGGCGATCTTGAGGTGCGCGTACGGGTTCTTCAGCGCGTTCAAGCGGTCTTTCACCGCGACCATCGGACCGATGTCGAGCGGCGCGCCCGTACGCTGGATGTAGGCACGCATGAACGGTGCGAACGCGCCTCCCGCGCCGATCGACGCTCCCCGACCCGAGCCGAGCGCGAACTGGGCGTTGCCTTCCGACTGCTTCTGGAAGCCGACCGCGAGGACGCGGCGGTGCCGGCCGGTCTCGACGAGGTGCGAACCGACGATGCCGGTCGTGCCACCGACCGATCCGGCGGTGTGCACGCGGAACATGGGCTTGCCCGTCGCGCCGAGCGCGTCGGTGAGGTAGAGCTCGGGCTTCATGATGCCCTCGAACAGGTCGGGGGCCTTGCCGACGACGACCGAATCGATGTCGCTCCACGTCATCTCCGCGTCGTCGAGCGCGCGCTGCGCGGCCTCGCGCACGAGACCACCCAGCGACACGTCCCAACGCCGCGACTTGTGCTCGGTCTGGCCGATGCCCACGATCGCGCACGGCTGATGACTCACCGAATGTCTCCTTCGAGAACACACACGAGGTTCTGTTGCAGGCACGGCCCGGAAGTCGAGTGCGCGAGCGTGCGCCGCCGGCCGAGATCGCGGATCTGGCGGGCCGCTTCGGCGACACGCACCAATCCCGTCGCCATGATCGGGTTGGCGGCGAGCGGTCCGCCCGAGGGGTTGACGGCGACGTCGCGGGCCAGGCCGAGTGCCTCGACGAGCACGGGCTCCTCGTGCGTGTACGCCGACTGGATCTCGGCCACCTCGACCGGGCGCTCGTCGACGCCCGCGGCCTTCGCCGCGAGCACGGTCGAGCGCGACGACGTGAGGTCGCGCATCCCCGGATTGTGCATCTCGCTCGCGTGCGCGAAGCCCGTGATCCACACCGGGTGCTCGCAGAGCTCGCGGGCCCGCGCGGCGCGGGCGATCACGACTGCGCACGCGCCGTCGGTGATCGGTGGCAGGTCGTGCCGCCGGAGCGGCGCGCGCACGTAGCTCTCGGCGAGCAGCGCGGCGGGGTCGAAGTCACCCACGACCTGTGCGTTCGCGTTCGTCTTCGCGTCGCGCCGGCACCGCGCCGCGATCTCGGCCATCTGGATCTCGGTCACCTTGCCCGCGTCGATCAACGCCCGGGCCTGGAGTGCGGCCAGGCTCGTGGCATCGGCGCCGAGCGGCGCGAGGTAGTACGGATCCATCTCCATCGGGTAGATGAGCGCGGGATCCGCGGTCGACGACCGGCCCGACCCCATCGCGAGCGCGACGTCGATGTCGCCGAGCTGGAGGCGGATCCACGCCTCGTAGAGCGCCCACGCGCCGTCCATCTCGACGTGCGAGTCGCGCTTCGGTGGCCAGGCCCCGAGCGCGTCGATGTTCTGGACGAACGAGAACGCCTGGCCGGCCACGTAGTCGCAACTGCCGGCACAGGTGAAGTCGACCTCGCGGCGGGTGATGCCGGCGTCGGTGACGGCGCCGGTGATCACCTCGAGGAGCATCTGCACCTCGGTCTTGTCGGTGTTGCGCACCATCGGCGAGATCGACCAGCCGACGATCGCGATGTCGTCGTCGTGACCGGATTCGGGTCGCTTGCCCATCAGCAGATCCTGTTCACGAGCTCGGGGTCGGTGACGTCGGGTTCACCGGTCGGCATCCACCCGACGAGGTTCCCCTCGCCACGCGGATCGATGTCGCCCTTCTCCGCCTCCGACGCCCACATCGCGGCGACGCGCATGCCGATGCGCACGTCGGCGTTCGGGGTGTCGAGCAGCGGCTGGTACCCGAGCACCACGTCGGTGCCGTCGAGCCACACGTGCACCCGCGCGAAGGGCTCGGTCTCGGTCTGGCCCGGATACTGCACCGGGGTGATGATCGTGTAGTTGGTGACCGTGCCGACCTGCGGAAGGTCGACCTCGTGCTCGGGCCTGAGCTCGACGGCGTCGACCGGGCAGTAGCCCTTGCCGCCCGTGTACGTGCGCGCGCACACGGGGCAGCGGAGACCGAGGAACCGGCCTTCGTCGGTCGCCTGCTCGGCGCGCATCACGTTGGGCGTCACCGGCGTGTTGTAGGTGATCGCGGCGTCGTACTCCATCATCGTGACGGGTTCACCGGCAGCGTCGTCGGCGACGGCCGCTTCACCCCCGGCCACCGTTGGCTGCTCGCCGGGCACGAACGCGTCGATGTCGGTGATGTGGCCCTTGCGCTGCGCCTTCCATCTCGGAGCCACGCGCATTCCCGTCGCCATCGCGTCGATCGAGCCGGCGTCGACGACGTGCACGAGCGCGGTGTCGGCTCCGTCGAGCTTCACCAACGCGAAGGCGAACGGGCGGTCGAGTGGGTGCTGGCTCGTCGGGCTCTCGACCCAGGACCACGAGGTGACGGTGCCCGCGGGCCCGACGTCGACGAAATCGTGCGCCAGCTCCGCCGCGGTGTCGGGGTCCCATTCGAGCGGGGGGACGATGACGCGTGGACCACTGCGGATCCCGATGATGCGCTTCTCGGTGAGCGCGGTCATGAAGGCCCCGAGGACCGGACCGAGTGATCGCTTGTAGGGGAACCGGATCGTGCTCTCGACAGTTCGCGCCAACGCGGGTACCTCTCCTTCGAGGCGGGCGCCGGGATCGTACCGACACACGAGCCCCACACCCCAGACGGCGGTCGGAGGCGATGGGCTCGCGCCCGGAATGCACCCGGCGCGGTTGCGGCCGGGCGCGCGGTCGGGTACGAAGCGGTCGTGGACGACCGGCCGCCGCCAACGGGACGCCAGATCGAGATCACGCTGGCCGACCAGCACGCGACGATCGTGGAGCTCGGCGCCGCACTCCGAACGTACGGCATCGGTTCGAGCGGCGGTTCGAGCGGCGGTTCGACGCCCGGAGCACGGCCGCGGATCGAAGGCTACGAGCGCGAAGAGATGTGCTCCGGGAGCCGCGGGCAGGTACTCGTGCCGTGGCCGAACCGCATCGCCGGTGGCCGCTACGACTTCGGGGGCACCACACATCAGCTGGCGTTGAACGAGCCGGCGAAGGGCAACGCGATCCACGGCCTCGTGCGGTACGCCAACTGGACGGTCGCGAGTCTCGGCGCGGAGCGCGTGACGATGGCCTACACGCTGTATCCCCAGCCTGGCTACCCGTTCCTGCTCGGGCTCGAGGTCGAGTACTCGCTCGGCGACGAGGGGCTCGAGGTGCGCGCGAGCGCGACGAACCTCGGAGCCGATGCGTGCCCGTACGGAGCGGGGTTCCATCCCTATCTCACGCTCGACCCGGCCCGCATCGACACGCTCGAGCTGTGCAGCCCTGCGTCCACCTACTACCGCAGCGACGACTCCCTGATCCCGATCGGGCGGGAACCGGTCGCAGGAACGCCGTTCGACTTCCGCACCCCGCGCCCGATCGGTGCGACACGGATGGACACCGCGTTCACCGACCTCGACCGCGATGCCGACGGGCGCGCGACGGTCCGGCTCCGCGATCCCGCAACCGGCGACGTCGTCGCGCTCTGGTGCGACGCGAGCTACCCGTACCTGATGGTGTTCACCGGCGACGCGCTCCCCGAAGCGCACCGGAGGCGCGGCGGGCTCGCGGTCGAACCGATGACGTGCGCGCCCGACGCGTTCCGAAGCGGCGACGGCCTCACGGTGTGGGAGCCCGGCGCCTCGACCTCGGGCACTTGGGGAATCCGCGCCGGGAGCGCGTGATCGTCACCCCGATCGCGGGTCGGTACCCGACGCGATGAGCAACATCGCGCGCATCGCGCGCATCGGGTCACCCGGGCACACGGGATCGTCGGGCCGCCGCGACTCCGCGGCGGCGAGCGTCGCGACGTCGACCTGAGCCGCCCACGAGATCCACGGGTCGGGATCGGAGCTGAGGCGTGACGCGAACTGCACGCCCCATGTGTGGATCGACATCGGCCGATCGCGCCGGCGCAACTGAGCCTGCACCTCGCTCGTGAGCCGTTCGTCGAACGACAGGAGACCGGTGACGATCGGGCACACCAGCGTCAACTCGTACTCCGCCCACTCCACGATCGCGTCGCGCACGACCGCCGCCGCCGCGTCGGGATCGACGTCGTCGCCGGGCAGGAGGGCGGTCAAGAGCGCGCGCTGGTACTCAGCCAACGACACCACTGACCTCGATCCGCCCGCGGAGATCCTGCACCGTCGCGACGAGCTCGTCGCGCGCGACCGCGTCGAGTGCGCAACCGACCATCTCGAACACCACGAGATCGACGTTCGGACAACGCGGCAAGGCCTGGTCGAGGAGCGCCAAGGTGGAAGCCGCCGGAAGCTGCGCGTGCACGTCGAGGTGATACCCGTCGCGCCACAGACCGCCGGAGACGTGGATCTCCTTGACCAACGTGAGGTCGAGCTCGTCGAGGAACTCGTCGACGCGCAACTTGCCGTTGTCCTCGTCGCATTCGAGGTTGTGGAGATCGAGCACCAGGCCGCATCCGGAGTTCCACGCGACGTACGTGAGGAACGACGCCGCCGACATCTCGTCGGGCCTCGCGAACGGCGACGCAACGTGCTCGAGGAGGAAGTCGAGCCCGAAACGTTGGTAGATCGCCTCCGCGCGCTCGGCCATCAGGTCGGCGACCGCCAACGTCGCCGGTACCGCGGCGATCGTTCCGAGGAAGTGCCCGTCGACGAAGGTGAAGCCGAGATGCTCGCTGTGCCGGCGCGGTGGCCGCTGCGCGCAAAGTCCTTCGAGCAGCTCGAGATACTCCTCGTTCCAACCCGATGCGGTACCCATGGAAAGTCCGACGCCGTGGTACGTCACGTCGAGGTGGGACGCGTGCTCGTCGACCGCGGCGAACATCCGGTCGTCGACGGCGTCGGAGTACTTGGTGACGAAGCGGTCGGGCGCGATCTCGACGACGTCGACGAAGGGCGCGAGACGCTCGAGGACGGTGGTGGATCGGCCGTCGAACGAGACCCCGAGGGCCGGACTGACGACGCTCATGGGGCGTGGTCTACCTGCGCGCCGCAAACCGCACGCAAAACCCGGCGCCGCGCGCGATCGTCGACTCCTCCTCCCTACGGCGGAGAACGACGCTCTCGGTCGGCGCGCGCGACGTCCGCCCAATAGCCCGCGCCCGCCGCGTCGCTCAGTGCCTCGGCCCGATCGAGGTGTCGATCCGCGGCTTCGCGATCGCCGCTCGCGATCGCGAGCTTGCCGAGCCAGTGATGCCCTGTGCCGAACGCGGCCCCGCCCGCACCGAAGATGCACCAACGCTCCGCGAAGGGTCCCAACTCGGTGATCAGCAGCGCACGCTGGGATTCGGTCCCGATCGCCGCCGCGGTGCCGGAGATCAGCGCGGTCGCCCCCAGCCAGAGATTGTCGTGGGGAAGGCACAGCCGGCCACCGTCGAGCACGCGGTCGAGGATCGGCCTCGCGGCTTCGGAGCGGCCCGACGCGACCAGCGCGGCGGCGAGCAGCGCGACTCCCGCCACGACGCGCGGAGACTGCGGTGGCGGCGCCTCGAGACCGGCCCGCACCTCGCGCAGCCGATCCTGTTGGTACCGGAGCGCGAAGATCTGCAGGACGAACGTGCCCTCGGCGTCGTGCTGTTGCAGTGACCGGCCCAGGGTGTGTGCGGCGTGCACCAGCTCCTCCGCGTACGCGTCGGGAGCGCGCATCAGCGCTCGCGTCGCCCGCAGCGCGCTGAGCCAGTAGATGTCGGACGGCAATCCGTGGGCGTCGGCCAGCTCCGCGAACTCGTCGAGCTCGCGGTCGAACTCGTCGAGCTCGCCGACCTCGAGGAAATCGACGAGCAGCGTCCGGCACGCGCCGCCGACGAGCCGGTCGAGCCCTTCCTCGCGACACAGCGCCTTCAACTCACGACTCAGGCCGAGGCGATCCTCGGTCGCCGCCGCGTCGTGCGTGAGCCACCGGTGGTAGGTGACCAATCCTGCCGCCTGCACCTCGGGGTCCGGCCACTGCCGCGCCAACGCGAGCGCCTGCTTCGCGTAGGTCTCGTCGCCGCGATCTTCGTAGTACCGGCTCGCGCCGGCGGAGCTGAGGAGCCACGCCTGGCGCCGCGGATCTCCGGTCGACACCGCCAACGCCTCGTCGACGAGCGCCGTGTGGGTGGCGTGGAAGTCGTCGAGCGTGATGTATCGGGGCGTCGCCGCGATCGCGACGTCGGCCATGAGCCCCCCGTCGTTGGCCGACCGGGCTCGCGCCGCGGCCTCGATGTAGGCGCGCCGCGCGTCGTCACGTTCTCCCGAGCGCTCGAGGCACTGTCCGAGCGCGAGGAGCGCCTGCGCCTCCTGGCGCGCGTCCCAGCCGGCCGGGGCCGCGAGCTCGATCGCCCGCCGGTACCACGTCGCGGCCTCGGCATTGGCGAACGCCGCGGCCGCCTCGTCGCCGGCACTGAGCGCGTGCTCGGCCGCCCGCGCGGCGTCACCGAGCGGGAGGGCGGCGAGGAAGTGCTTCGCCAGCTCGGCCGAACGGGCGGTGCCGTGCGTGCTCGGCACCCGCTCGAGCGCGAGCCCTGCCTTCAGGTGCAACCGTGCCCGCCGGCTGGCCGGGGTGGTGTTGTAGATCGTGTTCCGGAAGAGCGGGTGCGAGAACGCGAAGTGGTCGAGCACGTCGGTCTCTGAGAAGAGGCGGGCCTCGATCACTTCCTCGACCGCTTCGAGCGCCTCGGCTTCGGGCATGTCGGTGGTGAGAGACAACAGCTCCAGCGAGAACTCGCTCCCGAGCACCGCGGCCGCGGCGAGCAGGCTGCGGGCCGATGTGGAGATCCGGATCAGGCGGCGGGCAACGATCGAACGCACACCACCGGGCGCGACCTCCGCGATCGTCATCCGCTCACCGGCCTCGGCGAGCTCGCGCAACACCTCGCGTGCGAACAAGGGGTTGCCCATCGTCACGTCGTGCAACTCGGTGAGCCGGGTCATCGTGCGGCGCCGGAGGTCGTCGGGTGCCGTCGCCTGCACCAGCGCCTGCAGCTCCGCGGTGTCGAAGCCCCCGAGCGTGAGCGCGAGGTCGGGGCGCGCGAGCCGACCGCGGGTCAGCGCGTCGGCGATCGGGGTGCCGGGCTCGGCCTCGTCGTCGCGGTACGTGGCCACGACCATCAGCCGCCCGGTGCCGTAGCGAACCAGGTGGCGGAGCAGCGCCAGCGCGTCGGGGCCCGACCAGTGGAGATCCTCGGCCACGACCAGCACCGGCGCCTCGGCCGTGATCCCCGCCAGGAGCTCGTCGACCGCGGCGAAGAGCCGGTGGCGCCCGGCCGACGGGTCGGCCGGTGGGGTCACGGCCGGGAGGCGCTCGGCGAGATCGGGTGCGAGGCGCACGAGCTCACCCAGCAGCGGCCGGGCGAGCACGTCGTCGGAAGCGAGATCGACCATCATCCGGATGAGCTGCGAGAGCGGCTCGTAATCGCTCGCGGGGTCGGGATCGCAGCTGCCGACGACGACCCGAGCGCCCGCCGCCGCCCCCCGCCGGGCCACGTGCTCGGCCAGCGCCGACTTCCCGATGCCCGCCGGGCCGGTGATGAGGACGAGCCGCGGCTCACCCTCCAGCGCCTGCTTCCACACCCGGTCGATCGCCTCGATCTCGTGACGGCGGCCGATGAACGAATCGGTGTCGAGGAGCTCGAGCCGAAGTCGGGGCTCGTCGCGACGCGCGGGGTCGAGATCGCCGCTCTTCAGGATGATCGACTTCTCGACGGCACGCACCGACGGGTTCGGCTCGACCCCGAGCTCGTCGTCGAGTGCCTCCCTCAGCCGGCTGAACGCCCGGAGCGCGTCGGCCTGGCGCCCCTCGCGGTAGAGCGAGACCATGAGGCGCTCGGTCAGGCTCTCCCGGAGCGGGTGCGCGGCGATCACGCCGGGGAGCAGGTCGCACACGTCGCGGGCGCGATCCACCGCGAGGTACGCGTCGGCGAGCAGCTCGACCGCCGCGCACCAGGCCTCCTCCAGCCTCACCGACTCGTCGCGCAACGGCTCCAGCTCGTGCAGACCGGCGTACGCGGGGCCGCGGCGCAGGGTCAACGCCCGTTCCAGCGGCCCCACCGCCGCGCCCGGCGCACCCGACACCGACGCTGCCCGCGCGTCGCGGAGCGCGCATTCGAACACCATTGCGTCAACCGCGTCGGGGGCCACGACGATCCGATAGCCACCCGCCGTCGCGGCGATCGGTCCCGGGTCGTTCTCGGAGCTTCTGAGGGCCTTACGGAGAAATGACAGGTGCACCCGGAAGGCGCTTTCGGCCGAAGCCGGCGGTTCGTGCACCCACAGCTCGTCGATGAGTTGGTCGGTCGCGACGCTGTGATTCGCGCGAACGAGGAGCAACGCGAGGAGTCCGCTGCTCTTGGGCCGCGCGATCGGGACGTCGTGGCCGTCTCGCCTGACCCGGAGCGGGCCCAAGACTGAGAACTCGAGCACGGGCCCTGCCCTTCGTGTTCTGGGCGAGGGCCCGGAGGATACCAATAGGGTCCGTGGGACGCTCGCTTAACGAATCGTTTGCAGGCGTCGGCTTCGCTGCCGACGAGACCAACGTGCCGATCGATCATGGAGGCTCTGGAATGGGACCAATGCTGACCGCCGTCGAGCAGGCGCAGCTCAAGTTCTCGGATCCGGCGATCCGCGCCCAGGTGCGCGCCTGGCACGACGAGGGGGTGTCGTTCCTCGACATGGTCGACCGCATCGGTCTGTCCGACCTGTTCACCGGTCCGTTGCGCGACGCGATCGCGGGCTTGAGCCCGGAGGAGGTGGCGACCATTCGCAAGGCGATGATCGTGGCGATCGATCGCGCCGGGAAGTCCGCCGACGTCGTGATGCCGGTCAACTGCCAGCTCGACCCCGCGATCGGACCGGTCGTGGTCACCCCCGAAGACCGGGGCGGCGAGCCGTGGGCGAAGGTCACCGCGGCGAAGTGACCGCGGCGAGGGGGAAGGAGCCGCCCGTTACGGGAGCGGGCTGCTCCAGGCGTTCCACGCGGAGTTGAACGTCGAGGCCGCGTTCGACGCGGTCGGGGTCAACCGGAAGTTGCCTGTGGGGCCGGTGACCTCGATCGCGCCGGCGCTCGGCGTCCCCGCCTGGAAGTAGAAGGGCTTCGCGCCGAGCGCGCAGTTCGCGACGTGCAGCGCGGTCGCGCCGGAGCGGCCGACGCCCATCCAGACGCTGCCGAAGACGGTACGGTCGACCGAACAGTTGCTCAGCGTGGTGGGGTACGTGGTCCCGTCGAGCTGGTGGCAGCAGGAGAACACGCCGATCTGGGTGATGCCCGCGCCGTCGACGTGCAACCGGTCGAACACGATGCCGTTCGCCTTCGCGGTCGCGAGCAGCGTCAAACCGGTGCTCGAGTTTCCGTAGAGCGTGACGTCGCGGTAGTGGTACTGGTTCTTGTACGCACCGTGGAGGATTCCGGTCTTCGAGTAGTACTCGGTGAAGCCGTTGACGTCTTGATTCACGTGGTCGTTCTGCCATACGAGGATGCCGAGCACCTTGTTGTTGTGCGCGATGTTGTCGCTGAAGTTCCAGTTGCTCGCGCCCCCCAGCCACTGGAATCCCGACGATTCGCTCGAGCCTTGGATGCCGACCGCGACCGAGTCCCGGACGGTGTTGGTGAGATCCGGTCCCTGGCCCAATCGGAAACCCGCGAGCCGGATGCCCGTCTTCGAAAAGACGGCGGCGGCGATCGCATGGTCGAACACGATTCCACCGCTGCCGTTGCCCCGCGACACGGTCGTATCCGGGTCCCACCAGTACGCCGAGTGCCCGATATCGAACGCGATGGTGTCGGTGAAAGTGATCCCGTTGCTGGCGTGGGGGACGAACGCGTGATTCATGCTCTTGTGGACGACGACACCGTCGACGACGCTGCCCCGGCTGCCGTCGCCGTCGTGGTGGAAGTGGAGCGGGTAGCGACCGATCACCCGGTCGGTTCCCATGTACGTGAGCTCGACGAAGCGAACGGTCTGCGGCGCGGTCGAGTGGATGAACACGTGCGAGTAGCCCGTCGCGGTGCCCTCGATCTTCACGTTGCGGGTGAGGTCTCCGATCTCGGCGGTCCATCGCCCGTCGACGACCGGGTGGGTGCGCTGCGCCGGAGTGGCCAGCGTCACGGTGTCGCCCGCGACGGCCGCGAGCGACGTCGACTCGAACCCCGACCAGCTCGCCTTGCCCGCGGCGGTCGTCGGCGCGGCCGGCGGCGTGGTCGGAGCGACGAACACCTCGTCGCCGGGTCGCCAACCGACCGGGCTCTGCTCGAGCGCGATCCCGGCGGATTGCCCGGCCCGGAGCCCGCCGGCCAGGTGGAGCCACGCCGTCTTCGGCGCGCCCTGCAGGTCGAGTCGGCCCGCACCCGTGACCCAGAGCCCGACATCGGAGGCGAGCACGCTCGTCCCCCCTCCGACGAACTTCGAGTCGTCGACGCCCACGAAGCGCAACCGGTGCACCAGGACCGGCGAATCGGGCTTCATCGCGAGGGTGCCGGCGACGACGATGTTGCGGGTCGACAGCAGGCGGACGCTGCGCGTCGGGTCGAAGCCGAGGCCGCCGTCGACGGCGATGCCCGAGACCGTCGCGTCGACATCGAGGATCACGACGGTGCCCACCGCGATCGTGACGGCTGTGCCGGCTCCGGGGGCGCGCCCGTCGCGCCATGTTGCCGGGTCGGACCACAGACCCGACCCGACACTGATCGCGGTCCGCGGAACGAGCACTCCGGCATCGGCGGCCCGGAGGAAGAACGGGCCGGCGACCGCGAGGGCGAGGGTGGCGACGAGGAGGAGCCGGACCGCGCCCGGGCCGCGCGTGGCCGGTCGCCGAAATCGGATCGCCTGCACGTTCACCTCGAACTCGCCCGGGTTGTCATCGGCGCGAGCGCGTCCCACCCTTGAGGGCACTCGACGCGATTCGAAGACGACTCGGTTCGATTCCCTCTGCGATCGCGCGCGGCGGTTCGAGGGCCCGGTCTACGCGACGCGCACCGGGATCGTCCGCGGCCCGCGCACCTGACCGGCCGACCACGTGACCGACGACGGGTCGGTGAGCTCGAACTCGGGGTATCGCGCGATCCACTCCTCGAGCGCGACGCGCAACTCCATCCGGGCCAGGTTCGAGCCGAGGCAGCGGTGGATGCCGAGCCCGAACGCCGCGTGGCGATTCTCGACCCGGTCGAGCAGCACCTGATCGGCGTGGGGAAACACCTCCGGATCGCGGTTGGCGGCGGGGAACGGAAGCAACAACCAGTCGCCGGTCTTCATCGCCTGTCCCCGGAACTCGAAGTCCTTCGCCACCATGCGGGCCATCGTGACCGGCGCGTACGCACGCAGGAACTCCTCGACGGCGGTCGCCATGAGCGCAGGCTCGGTCGCGAGGCGCGTGCGGTCCTCCCGATGTTGGGCCAGGTGCCACAGCGCGGCACCGATGGCGGACCACGTCGTGTCGATTCCGGCGATCATGAGCAGCACCATCGTGCCGCGCACATGGTCGGGCTGAAGCTTGTTGCCGTCGATCTCGGCCTCGAGCAGGAACGTGGTCAGGTCGTCCCGGGGATGCGCGAGGTGCTCCTCGATGCGCGCGTCGATGTAGGCGTCGAGCTCTCCCGCGTCGACATTGGCCTGGCGCTCCTCCGCGGTGAGATCGACGTCTTCGATCACCATCCGGATGAAGCGCCGGAAGATGTCGGCGTCGGCTTCGGGGAACCCGAGCATCTTGGCGATGACCCGGAGCGGGATGTCCTGCGCGTAGTCGACCGCAGCGTCGATCTCGGTCTTGCCGGCGGTGGCGTCGAGCAGCTCGTTGCACAGCCGGCGGGTGAACGGCTCGTACGCGGCGATCGGCTTCGGTGCGAACGCCGGGAGCAGGAGCCGCCGGGCAATCGTGTGGAACGGCGGGTCGGAGGTGATCGGCGGCGCGATCCCGATCGGGGCGGGCAGGTCGAACTCCCCCGGGCGCACCTCGCTCACGATGACCGACCGCGACGTGAAGTGCTCGGTGTCGTAGGCCACGGCCGCGACGTCTTCGTGGCGCACCGGGAGCCAGGTGCCGCCGTAGCGGTCACTGTGGGCGACCGGACAGGTCGCGCGCAGCTCGTCCCAGATCGGGAACGGGTCGCGCACCCACTGGTCGTCGGTGTGATCGAAGTCGGAGGCCCAGTCGGTGACCGGCGGGCGCGCTTCGGGGCTCACGCGCTCTCCGTGATCGAGATCGCGAACTCGGGGCAGTTGGCGACCGCGGCGCGCGCCTGGTCTTCGAGCGCGGGAGGCACGTTGCCGTCGTTGCGCTCGAAGGCGAAGCCGAGGTCGTCGACCTCGAAGAGATCCGGCGCGAGGGCGTAGCAACGGTTGTGGCCCTGACACTTCTCGGAATCGACGTGCACCCGCAAGGCCATCTCCCGTCGTCGGTCGCCGGGACCGGTTCCCCACGTCGGCGCCCGAACCGTAGCGGACCCTCCGCCCGCCCCCCGCTGCACCCGACCCCTCCGGCGGCGGTAAACTCTCGCGTTCCGGGTCGCGGTTGCCGCTCTGCGCGCGAAGGCGCGGCTCCGCAGCGGAAATCTCGAGCGCAGGCCCCCGCGGATGCGGATCAGGGCTTCAGCCACCGGCACATCAACCGACGAAGGACCTCAGTGAACGCGTCGACCAACTCCCCCGCTGCCGTGGTCGTCGGCGCCGGCCCCTACGGGCTGGCCGTCGCGGCACACCTCCTCGATCGTGGCGTCACGGTGCGGGTCTTCGGTGAGCCCATGGACGCCTGGGCCCACAACATGCCCGTCGGCATGTACCTGAAGTCGAGGCCGAGCGCCTCGAACCTCTCGACGCCCCGGCCCGGCCACACGCTCGCCGACTACTGCATCAGCATCGGCACGCCGCCGCTGCACGAGGACGACCCCGTCCCGATCGACCTGTTCGTCGGCTACGGCCGCTGGTTCCAGGAGCAGCTCGTCCCCGTCGAGCGCGAACGCGTCACCCGTGTGGTCCCGCTGCCCGCGGGGGCCAAGGGCTTCGAGGTGACCCTCGCGTCGGGCGAGGTCTTCACCACCGGCTCGGTCGTGATGGCCGCCGGCCACGTGCAGTTCGCGACGGTACCGCCGGTGCTGGCCGCGCTCGCCGGCGGCGATCCGCTCCCCACCCCCGCCGTGTCGCATCCGTGCCACCACGACGACCTGTCCAAGTTCGCCGGTTCGTCGGTCGCCGTGATCGGCGCCGGGCAATCGGCGCTCGAGAGCGCGGCACTCCTCCACGAGGCCGGCGCCGGTGTGCATCTGATCGTGAGGGAACCTCGGGTGCTCTGGGCCGGGCCGCCGGATCCGGGCCCGCGCCGCCTGAGCGAACGACTGCTCAAGCCCGAGTCTCCGCTCGGGCCGGGGTGGTCGCTCGTCGCGAGCCACCGCGGCGCACCTCTCGTCCGATTCCTGCCGGCCAAGGCGCGTCTGGGCATCGTGAAAGCCGTGCTCGGACCGTCGGGCGCGTGGTGGCTCCACGACCGCGTCGTCGGCGTCGTCGACGTTCGCACGTCGCAGTCGGTCGCCGCCGCCACGATCGAAGGCGACAAGGTCGTGCTCGAGTGCACGACCGCGGGAGGACGACCGGAACGCCTGGTGGTCGATCATGTCCTGGCCGCCACGGGCTACCGGGTCGACGTCGACTCCATTGGCTTCCTCGACCAGAACCTGCGGGCGCGCGTCACGCGCGTCGCGGGGTTCCCGGCGTTGTCGGCCTCGTTCGAGTCATCGGTGCCCGGGCTCTTCTTCGCCGGCTTGTCGTCGGCGGCCACCTTCGGACCCCTGATGCGCTTCGTGTGCGGCACCGACTTCGCCGCTCCGCGCTTGGCGCGAGCCGTGGCCGCCCGCGCCTGACGGCGCGGCACCACCAACCCGGCGAAACGACCGACGACCGTCGGGGCGAAGCGCACCAACATCGCGAGGAAGGGCACCGGGTCGTCGGACGCGAGCCACGCCCGCTGCGGATACCGGCCCACATCCGCGCCCTCGGGGGCGGTGGCATGGCCCCGCCGGTACGCGATCGACGCTGCCACGTCGAGGTGCTCGACCCGGATCCCGCGCCCGAGCAGCGGCGGCGACTGCGGCACGGCCCGACCGGTGAGGTCGAGGTGCAGCGCGCGCAACACGTCGACCCCGGCCTCCGTCTCGAAGAGCTTGAACTGCGCGCCCATGCGCGGATTGAAGTCGACCAGCTTGTACCGGCCGTCGCGCCGATCGAAGCGCCAGTCGAGGTCGGCGACGCCGCGGTATCCGATGTCGCGGCAGAACCCGACCGCGAGCGCCTCGAGCGCGTCGTTGCGCACGACGCGCGCGTACGACGTGACCCCCGCGTGCGGAGGCCAGGAACGCAACTTCACACCGGTGAACGGCACGAGCGATTCCGACGCCTCGTCGCAGTAGGTGTGGAAGATCCAATCTTCGGCTTCGTCGCGCGGGATGTACTCCTGGAGCATCGCCGTGTTCCCCTTGGGGAACGTCGCCGCGAGTGCGAGCAGCTCCTCGGCGTTGTGCACCACCGTGGTGCTGCCCACCGCGCGCCGCTGGAGCCGGACGAACGGATCGACGTTCTTCACCACGATCGGGAAGATCGCGCCCCTCGCGAACCCGACGACCTCTTCGAACGACTCGGGGAACACGGCATCGGGAGTGGGTACGCCGTGCTCGCGGCACGCGAGGAAGAGGCCGCGCTTGCTCGCGAGCCGGCGCGGAAGGTCGGGCGCGATCGCCGGCAGCAAGAACCACTCGCGCAACACCTCGGCGTGCTCGGCGAGGAACACGGCCGATTCGTCGTCGCTCGGGATGGCGAGCACTCCCCCTCCGAGGCGCTTGCCGATCCGCGCCAGACCTTCGCGCAGGTACGCCTCCGATTCGTCGCC
>DAIQOP010000080.1:6731-15123 GCA_036787815.1 Actinomycetota bacterium | reverse complement strand
CCGTGTACAGAACCGACCGACCGTGCGGCTGCTTGGAGACTTTCCCAACCGTGGTCAAGCTTTTCAGGTGAGTAGCGACGGCACTTTTCTTCAGGCCGAGAGCTTCTTGGATTTGCTGGGAAGTCTGGTGGCCATGTTCTTGGAGGTAGGTCAGGATCTCATCCGTCGGTCTCGGCTTCCGGGTCGGGGAGGATGGGTTTGTCAGCACGACCGACCGGCCGACGGGCTTGATGTCGAGGGTCATCGGGTCGAACGCGACTGTGTCGCGTCCCTTCGTGGCCGTGATCGTCACGGTCTGGTCCCTGAGTTCGCATTGGAGTACCAGGTCTGCGAACGCTGTGATCGCTGTCGATCCCCTGGGACTGGCGGATTTCTTTCCACGGTGGTGAAGGATCACGATGGTCAGACCGGGACTGAGTTCTCGCAAGGATTCGAGATTGCGAATGAAGATGTTGACGTCACGAGCGGAATTCTCGTCGCCGGTCCCCATTGTTCGCGCCAGCGTGTCAACGACGAGCAGCGTCGGTTTCAGCTGCGCCACGATGTCTGCGAGCCCGGACCGGTCGGGCGAGACGGATAGGTCGACGTCCTGGGCAAGAAACGCCAGCGGCGGGTCCGAGTGCAAGCCGTGATGGCTGTGCAGCGCGTCGACGCGATCGCCAAGTCCGATGTGACCCTCGGTCGCGAGATAGAGCACTGGCCCCGCCTTGACGTCGTGTCCCTGCCAGGGGTGATCGGCAGCGATCGATTGTGCGATGCCGAGAGCGATCAGGGACTTGCCGTGACCAGGTTCGCCGCACAGCAGGGCGGTCGAACCAGCCACCAGGACCTCCTCAATTAGCAAGGCTGGCGGTGGCAGCGCTCGGAGCTGGCCGTAGTTGATGATCTGTAGCGGTCGCGTGTCGCTGCGTGCCCTGGGATCGCCAGGTTCGTAGCTGGCGGCACTCCGGGCGATCGTTTGCGATTCGTCCGGTTCCAACGGTGGCTTGCACCGACGCGCGTTCGCCGCAGTCAGGACCGCCAAGATTTCGTCGTAGTCGAGCCCCTCGTATCGGAGCCGACCGGCGACGCTGATCAGAGTCGTGTTGCGGGAGAGGTCGGGGATGTCGGCGTTGCTGGAGCCAACGGTGTTAGACGAAGAACTGTTTGGGGGGTGCTTGAGCCATTCGGGAGGCGGGGCGAGCAGAGACCGATCAAGTTCTTCGGCCCCGATGAACTCGTAACCGCGGCCCGAGATGTGGTTGCTCGGCGCTCCGACGACGTAACCGCCGTCAGCCTTGATGTCGGTCTTGCTTTGAGCGTTTCCATGTAGCTTGCCGTTCTTCGCCCAGGACTCGTATGCGTAGTAGCGGTGCTCACCTCCCAGACGTCCCGTCTTCGCTTGCAACGTTGCAAGCGCTCCGAACTCGGCCTCCAAAGCCGCTACTTCGGCGAGCGAGCCTGGGCCATCGATGTCGATTACGACGATGCCGTTCGGCGCACCGGTCAGAATCCCGATGTTCGAGTTTGGCCACTTGTCCCACCAACCGGCGACAATCGAAGCATCGCTCGTGGCACGCTCGCGCCAACCGCGGATGCGTGGGTGCTTTCCTGGACGCTTGCAGCTGGGCTCCTTGCCGCACTCGCAAACGGCATCGCGAATGCCGGAGAGCGGGATCACTACGAAACCGGCCGTCGCGTAGGCGATCGCCGCCGCACGCAGCTGCTCGGGGGAGCTGATGGGTGTCGACTGCGGGCGGGCCGTTGACTTGGGCTTGAACTTCATGGCGCATCCTTTTCGAGGTAGCTGTCGATGGAGTGGTGTCTGTGGGGTGCGGGAGTCCGGGTGCGTGGGTTCGACACGCGCCAGGGCACGGCGTCACACGCGAAGGCGGTTCAGTCACCGGACCGACTAGACCGGCTGTACTTGCGGCCGGTGAGAACCACACGCCTGAGCTATGTGAACGCCAGACGTGTATCGACGGCCTATGGACTAGGCCGATGCTTCCTTCGGGCCTTGGTGGGCTGCGCCGCCGGTGCTGAGGCTCGGGTTCCTGTTGGGCTGCGGCGTTCGGCGAGCCACGCGGCGACGTCAGCCTCGGAATAGCGCAGGTGCTTTCCTAGGCGGTACGCAGGAGGGCCGACTCCCGTCGTCCGCCACCAGTAAAGCGTTTTCACAGGGATGCTGAGACGCTTCGCCACAGCGTCCGGCGTCAATAGGATCAGATCGGTCATGTCGTGCAGTGTTCAGGGTTAGTCGAAGAGTCGGCGAACGCTGACAGGGAAGTGAGCAGGTATGAGTAATCGGAGGCAGCGGCCAATTGACGAGGCCCCAAATGCGACGTGCACGACCCTGATCCGAGTGGACCCGGTTGAGAATCATGGGCTGGCGCGCGTCGAGGTGTTCATAGCGCTTGACGATCAAGCGAAACTCAGCCACGAGACTTGCGTTGCTCACGTCCAGCTGCCGCTGCCGCCTGCGCGCGCTCGTTGGGACGCCGAGATCGCAATCGAGGTACATGATGGCGAGGGCGTCGTTGCGTCGGTGCACATCGCGAGCATCCTCGGCGTTCCAAAGGGCGGCCTTCGGATGAAAGATCTTCGTCCCCTTGCTCTCAACGAGATCAAGAAGGCTGCACTAACGGCTGTCCGGGATCCTGAGATCGATATTCCTCTCGCAACACGATCGGCTCTGGTCGCGAAGGGCGTTCGTGCACCGGGCCGCCGTGCCGACGAGATCCGGCTTGCTCGGCTCGCGGACCTCTACGTTCGAGCGGCGTCCATGCGTGGTCCTGTCTACGAGAACATGACCGTCTTGGCGCGCGCAGAGGGGTTCGGTGACTTGGATCGGGAGCAGCTGCGGAACGAGGTCGAGCGCGCTCGCTCGAAGCTCATCTTGAGCAGACCCGGGGCTGGCCGCCGAACCTCTGAATTGACGGCGCGCGGTCGTGAACTCCTCAACCAGCAACGACGTCGGACAGCATTGCGGCGCGGAAAAACGTTGGCGGACGACGACTCAGAAATGCCGTGACGGCCGAATTTCTGGGTGGGCACCTAGTGGGCAAGGTGCTCGGAAGCCGTCGGTGATGTTCGGTACCAATCGGACAGACAAGTGCAGGTCAGGCGGCTGTCGCTCCTCGGTTCGGCCCATCTAGCGAGAGCGTAACTTCCTCGACACGGAAGGGGTCAGAGGTTCAAATCCTCTACGGCCCACCGGTAGATGTGCACGTCAGCCCCGGTTTCGACCGGGGCTGATTCGCGTCTCGGCATATTCGGGCCGCACATCCTGGTCGTAGGCTGCACTGCAGAGGTTCTGCTCCGACTTCACCCAGTCGCCGGTCCAGGGCCAGCTCGATTGAGCTGGAAGGTCGGGCCATGGGGGATGAGGAACGCATCGAGGCCGAGTCGCTCGATCGGGTGGTCCATCGCCTGTTCGGATCGGGATTGTCGCTCGCGTCCATCTTGAGTCGCGGCATCGTCGATGATCACATCGCCGATCGGCTCCGTGACGCGATGGATGGACTCGACGCCGCGATCCGCGAGATTCGCGGCATCGCCTTCACGGGCATGCTCCGTCGGATCGCACCACCCGAAGCCGCGTGCCCGATGGTCGTCGCTGCCGTCTCCGAGGCGGATGTGATTACTCCCGTCGTGCAGGTCCACGGGCAACGCTTCCTCGACCGCGTCGAGGACGGCGAGCCATTCGCGTGCGCCACCCATGGGCACGACTTCTACCGCTTGAGCGACAACGTCCTCTGGGCGCATGAGAGCGGCGCGCTGCTCTTGTCGGCGCGATCGGGCTTGGCTCTCGCACGCCGCGTTGGCAGCGTGTTCCACGACCTCGAGTCGCGACTTCCGCTCTACGAGGAACGTATTGCGGCGCGCTGTGACCTTCGGCCCTGATAGTGCGGCCTGAGCGGCGCGAGGATCGGTTCGCAGCCCCCGGTCTATGGGCAACCGGGGGACGAGCGCGGTGCGGGCAACGACTCCGGTTGAGCCCGCCCCGCTCGGCTGCAGGTTGTGCGCCTCGGTAACTGCACGAGATCCGAGGCCGTCAGCCCGGGCGAGAGAACTCGGACTTCCCGGAGCCGGTCGCAACTGGCGGCCCGAAGAATCTGGTTCAGGAGTGAGGTGGAACATCGGGCGAGGCGGCACGGCAGGTTGCCTCGCAGTTGAAATCGGTCAGTCGGCCGGCGGCGCAGCAGGTTTCGGTGCCAGCGCGACCGCGGCCGCGCACGCGAGGAACGCGAGTACGAGCATCGCGACGCCGAAGGGCCGCGGACCGCTCGGGGGCCAGAAGATGCTCGCGAACCTCAGTGCGGTCACGTGCTGGAAGTTCCACACGATGTGGCTCTGGCCGAACGTCCAGTTGAAGCGGTGCATGCGTTGCGCGAGCACCGTCGCCTGCTCGGTCGCGGGCACACCCCGCAGGTTGGAGAGCAGGGGATACACCTGGGCGTAGGAGACGGCGATCGATGCGTACTGCACGGCGAGGCTCGCGGCCGCGAGAACCCGAGATCACGCTCACGGCAGACCACTTCCGGAGGCCATGCAGCAGGCGCACGTGTTCGAGCGTCTCGCCGAGCCCTACCGCGAGCAACGCGCACAGTGGAAGCAGGAATCGCGGTCCCCAGCCGTCGCCGCCCGCCGGCGTCCACCATCGAGCGAAGAACAGCACCCGCAGCACACACAGCAACACGATCGCTGCCGCGACGTGCGACCGCCGTCGTGCGAGCCACACGACGCCGGGAAGCGCGGCGAGGAGCACCGGCGCGTACAGGAAGAACGATTGACCGGGACTGACGAGCAGCAGCGCGGTGCCGCGCAAGAGCGGGGTGGAGAAGCCGGCACGGTCGTAGACGCCGCTGTAGCCGAACTGGAACGCGTGCCCGAATCGCAGTTGGTTGTAGAAGAGCGTCCATGCGATGGCGATCGCGATGGGTAACCCGAGCGGAAGCGCGACGCGTTTCCATGTCGTGGCGAGCGCTCGCCGGCTGTGGAACAGGGGAGCGCAGAGCGCCGTCGGCGCCACGAGCAGCACGGAATCGAAGCGGAAGAGGATCGCGGTCATCACTCCGGCGCCGACCGCGAGCGCGCCCCTCTGCGGCACGCTCGGCCACAGGACGAGTCCGAGGATCACGAGCATGACCGCGAAGGTGACGCCCGGCTCGGCGAAGAACTCCGTGCTGTAGACGGGCGCCATGGTTGCGAACGCGAACGCGAGCGCGGCGAGAACCGCGGTGGGGCGACGCCAGCCGAGGAGCAACCCGACCTTCGCGATCACGACCGTGGCGGCCGCGAGCAACAGCGGGTTCGCGACGCCGAGCCAGAGCGCCCCGTTGGGGTCCACATGCAGCTGGACGAACCAGAACGGGACGAGCACGAGGCTGAAGCCGATCGCGAACTTGCTGTACGGGCCGCGATCGAGTGGAAACGCACCGAACGCGTTGCAGCACTGCTTCAAGCTGTGGTGCTCGAGCAGGTTGCGGGCCACGCTCGCCATCGAACGCCCGTCCCACGCGCCGAGGCTGCCGCGCTCGAAGGCGAGATACGCCGCGGTGACGCCGAGTCCGAGCAGGCACAACACGAGCCGGTCGCCGGCGTGTCGCCGTCCCCACGCGTCCATCGACCGGAGGCTACCGAGGGGTGACGGCCGCTGACGCACCAGTGCCGGAACCAGCGCCGCGATTCGACGGGTTGGGGGTGGCGCGGGAGTATCGAAGGACCCCCCGAGGAACGGTGACGAGTGTCGAGCCAGGAAATTGGAGCGCTGATCGCCCTCGGGCTCGGGATCTGGGCGTACCGGGACGCGAAGGCGCTCGAGGAACGCGGGATCAGAGTCGGACGGCTCTCGCCGGTGGCGTGGGGATTCGGTGTCGCGCTGGTCGCGATCTTCTTCGGCCTGCTCTATCTGCGGCAGCGCAGCCGCGCGGTGCGCAGGGCGAGCGCACCGCCGCCGCCGCCGACCGGCGAGTACCAGTGGCCGGCCGGCATGCCGGTACCGCCGCCGGTACCGCCGCCGCTGCCACCACCGACCGGAGCGGCGCCCCAAGGCGACGTTCGCGAACGCGGCCGGTTCTGCCGGAGCTGCGGGCACGAGCTCCCGCCCTACGTGGCGTCGTTCTGCCCGAAATGCGGGCGCCAACTCTGAACGTGAAGCAGGCCGTGCCCGCGTCGGCGTGGCCAGGTCTCGAGGCCTACCGGTCGCGCCGCCCGCCGAGCCGGCGCTGGAGCCACAGCGCGTCGAACACGGCATCGCCCTCGTAGTCGTTGTTGAAGTACGCGAATGCGTCGTGGCCTTCTTCGAGCCACCGCGCGAGATGGCGGGCCGCGCGTGCCAGACCGCGGCCGCCGTACCGACCGTGATACTTCTCTTCGAGCGCGTCGGGGCCGTGGAACCGGACGTACGTCCAGTCGGCCGTGAGGATCCACGGCAGGCCGGGGAGCAGGTCGTGCAGGCAGAGCGCGGCTTCGTGACGGCGAAGCACGTCGTACACGTCGTCGTGGAGCCAGGACGGATCGCGGAGCTCGACCGCCCATCGCAGGGAGCGCGGCGCAGCAGTCAGGAACTCGTCGAGGCGATCGACGTTCCGGTGCCACCGTGGTGGCAGCTGCACGAGCGTCGGCCCGAGCGCCGCGCCGAGCCGTTGCGCCCGATCGACGTGATTCGGCAACCACGACTGCGCGTCGCGCAACTTCATGCGGTGCGAGCCGAACGAACCGAGCTTGAGCGAGTAGACGAATCCGGGCGGGGCCTGACGCGCCCAGCTCTCCACGGTCTCGACCGGGGGGAGTCGGTAGAACGTGTTGTTGAGCTCGACGGTGTCGAAGAGCGTGGCGTAGTACCCGAACCATTCACGTTGCGCCAGCGCGGCCGGGTACACCACGCCACGCCAATCGCGGTAGACCCAGCCCGACGTGCCCACGCGCAGCGACCCGACGCGGCCCGGTCCCGTTCCCGCGCGGTTGTCGAGCCGCGCGGGACCCATGGGTCAGACTCGCTGGATCGGAACCGTCTTTGCTGCGGCTTCGGTGCGGTCGATGGGGATACGCACTTCCAGGATGCCGTCCTTGTAGGTCGCCTTGACGTCCTTGTCCGTGGCGCCGGCGGGCAGCGCGACGGTGCGCATGAAGCTCCCGTAGTGGAACTCGCTGCGGTAACCACCGTTCTCTTCGGTCTTGCTCTCCTGGCGGCGCTCGGCCGACAGGCGCAGCGTGTGGTCGTTCACCGTGATCTGCACGTCCTTGTCGGGGTCGATCCCCGGCATCTCGGCACGGACCACCATCGTGTCGCCTTCGGTGAACTCCTCGACCTTCATCAGGTCGATCCCGCCGACGAGTGTGTTACGCAGTTCGGGCCACAGCCGAGGCCATGGCAGCTGGCCGAACCAGCGATCGATCAGATCGCCCGACTCCGGCGAGCGAACCGCCGGGGTCGTCTCAGCCCGAGCATGCTTCGACATACTGGCCTCCCTTCGTTCGACTTCCTCGCGCGATCGTCGTTCAGCGCGGCTGCGGCCGAACAGAGAACAACGTCACAACGTCGCGGGGGAGCGCGCTACGGGAGCTTGACGGCGTACCAGAGGCCGGTGCCGCCGTTGATGTTCGACAGCGTTCCCGGGTTGGCCAGGTTGTTGAACCCGGTCTTGGTCTTGTGACCGAGGTACGTCCAGAGACCGCCGTCGAAGACCATCGTGAGGTCTTTGCCCGACGTCGACCACACGATCGTGTCGTTCACGTGGTCGGTGCCGGTGTGGTCCTTGAAGAGCGTGAGCGAGTACGAGATGTAGGTCTGGCTCGTCCCGTACTTCCCGTAGAGCGTGTAGTTCCCGGCGACCACGCTGGCGCGCAGCGACGGGCTGGCGGTGGATGCGACGGCCGGCGCAGCCGTGAACACGGCGCTCGACAGCATGAGCGGCCCGATCAACCACGCGGCGAGTCGTCTCATCATGCCCTCCCAGGACATCCCGATACTCACGGAGAGTAGTGATTCTGGCACGATCCGTCAACCATGAGGATGGAGCGGGCCGGAGCCGCCTCCGTCACACGCGTGCAAGGGTAGCCACCGGGACGCGCGAATCGTAGGGGGTGGCCCGCTGGGGACGCGATGGGGCATCGTGGCCGCCGTGCAACCACCCGCCCCCGCGCGGCCGCCTGTGGTCCGGGCGCCTCGCGATCGCCTTGGCGTTGCTCGGATCACCGCGCCTCGTGATCCTCGACGAGCCAACGGCCGAGCTCGACGGTCGCACGAGCAGCGCCGTGGTCGAGTACCTCTCCGGGCACGCGCGGGACCGCGCGGTGCTCGTCGCGTCGCACGACCCGCGCGTGGTCGACGTTGTAGGCGAGCCGGATGTACACGCCGCGATCCGCCGCTCGGCGGATCGCCCCGGTGATCACTGCGGCCGTCTCGGGC
>DAIQOP010000080.1:410-6721 GCA_036787815.1 Actinomycetota bacterium | reverse complement strand
CGATGCCGGGCTGCGCGTCGCGTGAGCACCGTCGTCGACGTCCGCGGGGTCACGAAGGGTTACGGCTCCCGGCCGGTGCTCGAGAACCTGTCGTTGCACATCGAAGCCGGGCGCCTGGTCGCGGTGGTCGGTCGATCCGGATCGGGCAAGACCACGCTCCTCTCGCTCCTCGCGGGCTTCACCCCGCCAGACTCCGGCACGATCGCCGGTGTCGCCGACGCGTGGAGCGAGACCGCGGTGGTGCCCCAGACGCTCGGGCTCCTCGACGAGCTGACCGCGCTCGAGAACGTCGCCGCGCCCCTGCGCCTCACCGGTGGGCCGCGCCGCGAAGCGGAGGCGGCCGCCACGGCCACGCTCGGCGAGCTCGGCCTGCGCGATCTCGCGACGCGGTTCGTCGGCGAGATGTCGGCGGGCCAGCGCCAGCGGGTCGCGCTCGCTCGCGCGCTCGTGGGCGGGCCTCGTGTGCTGCTCGCCGACGAGCCGACGAGCCACCTCGACGACGACGCCCGCGCGTTGGTGCTCGCGGCGATCCAGCGTCGCGTCGCAGCGGGGACGGCGGCCGTGCTCGTGACGCACGATCCGGTCGTGCGCGACGCGGCCGACCTGGTCGTCGAGATCGGTAGCTGAACCGTGTGCGCCGACTCGCCGCTGGGGAGCGCGAGCCCGCGGCCCGGTCAGGGTCCGAACGCGTAGAGGCGGCCGTCCCACGCGGGGACGAGCAGCGTGCCGTTCACCACGGTCGGCGCGCCGAAGGTGTCACCGGTGATCAGTGATCCGCTCGACCAGAGCTGCTTGCCGGTGACGGCGTTGAACGCGTACTCGGTCGTGCCGGTGCCGTCGCCGTAGAACACGACGCCGTGGGCGATGGTCGGGGGCGAGACCGACGTGCGGTTCGGGCCCACGACCGTGTTCCACGCGAGCGTGAGCTGGCAGTCGCTCCCGACCGTGAACGCGATCATGCCGTGCTGGTACGGGCTGCTGTCGGACGAGCTGCCGATGTAGAGCATGTGCCGCGACGCCGAATACGCCGGGATGCCGTTGAAGTTCTGGTCGTCGACGCTCGCGACCTGGATGCGCTGCGTCGGCCCGGCAGACACGGCATCCTGCGTGTACACGACGACGATGCCCGACTTGTTCTTCACCGCGAGCTGGGCCGGGCATCCCGGCGCCTGGTACAGGATCGGCGTGGCACCGAAATCGACGTCGCCACCCGTGAGGCCCGGGTAGTTCGAGCCGACGACCGCGAGGTTCGGGTCCAGCTCCACGACGTGGTTGGCGTACTTGTACGACTCGGGGCTCGTGATCGCGTTGCCGGTCGCGGTGTAGATCCGGTTCGTCGCCGCGTCGTACGACGCACCGCCGGGGCCCCACATACCGCCGCCGCTCACCTTGCCCGTCGGCTTGAACACCTTCACGACCGAGTGCGACGCAACGTCGATCTTGGTGAGACTGCCGTGGTACGGCGTGAAGTCGCAGTGACTCGCCGCCTGCACGTAGAGGCTGGCGAACGACGGATCGGCCGTGATCCCTCCGTAGGAGTGCAGGCGCCGCGGGTCGAAGAACTTCACCGGCCAACCCGCCCGTTCGGCGCCGCTCGCGAGGTCGTACGCGTGCACGGCTCCGTCGCCCGCCGCGATGAAGACGGTGTTCGACGCGCGGTCCACGGTCGCGGCTCCGCCGATGCCGAACTCGCTGTTGGGGGCATCGAAGCAACCCGGGATCGTCACCGTTCGCAGTGCATGCTCCCAGAGGACCGCACCGGTGTGCTCGTCGACCGCGGCGAAGTGGCCCTGCTCGCTCCCGAGATAGACCACGTCGTGAGCCTTCGAACCGATCACGACGCCCGCGGCCACCATCGGCTGGCCGGTGAGCGCACCGCCGACGAGCGTCGACCAGAGCAGGTGCAGTCCGCCGACGTCGGCCACCCCGATCGCCCGCTCCGCGGTGTTCTCGCCGCTGCGGTGCAGATCGAAGCCGTACGTGTCCCAGTCGGTCTTGGCCGCCGCACCCACGTTCGCGGGCGCGGCCACGAGCGAGACGCCGAGCGCGCAGACCAGTGCGATCCCGGTGAACGGACGCAACACCGAACCGTGTCGGCGAGACCTCATGGCGCTCCGATCAGCTCGCGGGCGGGCGGGCCCGCAGCAGTACGACTTCGAGTCCGCCGTGGTAAGTGTGGTCGCCCGCCACGCGGTACTCGCGCGTCAGCGCCGCGATGCGCCCCACGAGCCGGGTGTGCACCCCGAACGCGATCAGCCAGATCCGGGGGTACCGGGCCGCGTGGGCGCGGGCCACGGTGCGCGAGTCGAAGTCGACGACACGCTGCTGCCCCGTCTTGAACGCCCCCCAGGGCACGGCCGGGAACAGCGGCACGAGGCTGAGTCGTGTGGTGACGCGCCGCAGGTAGAACTCGGCAGGGATGCGGGCTTCGTCGGGGCTGAAGATGACGGCGTCGCCGGTCTGCATCTGCGGGATGAGCTGCGCGGTCGCCGCCGCGTAGTCCTCGTAGGGCGGTTCGCGGTACCAGTCGGCCACGCCGCGCGCACCCAGGAGCGCGACCACGAGCACCACGGCGGCGAGCACGCGCCCCTGCGCGAGCCGGGTGAGGCCGTACGCGCACACCACCGCCAGCGCGCCCGTGCTCCAGAGGGCGTAGCGGTCGATCCAGATCGGGCGAACGTACGACACGCCCATCAAGACGAACGTCGGGACGACGAGCCAGAGGAACACGAGCGCGTACCGGAAGGCATCGATCGAGTGCAGCTCCTTCCGCCAGACGGTGATCGCCGCCAGCGCCGTGAGCACGACACCGATCACGTACGGCGGCACCGCAGTCCACGTGCGCCCGGTGATGAACCAGCCGAACACCGCGATCGTGTGCACTCCGGGCTTGGTGATGAACGCGATCTCGCCGCTGTTGATCTGGTAGATCGGCGCGAGCAGCGCGGGCGCCGCGAGCAGCGCGACGAGCGCGCCGCCGCGGACCCAGTGCAACTCCCGGCGTCGGGCCGCGGGAAGGAACCAGAGCGCGAGGACCTGTGCCGCGATCGCGAGCACCGCGAACCCGTGGGCGTAGATCGTCAGCACGCTCAGCGCGATCCAACCGGCTCGGCTCCACTTGCGGGGCGCCAGCACGTACTGCGCGAGGAGCGCACCCGCGTAGGCCGCGAGCGTCGTGGCGAGCATGTAGCCCCGCGCTTCCTGCGCGTACGACAGCACTCCACCGTTGACGGCGAACAGCAACGCGGCGATCACGCCCGTGCGCTCGTCGAAGAGTCGCCGTCCGGTGAGCCAGACCGCGGGCACCGCGGCCGCGAACGCGAGGGCCGACGGCAGGCGCAGGCCTTCGACGGTGCTCGAGATCCCGTTCGTCGGCCACTCGATCAGCGCGTGCAGGATCTGGTAGCCCTCGTGCCGGACCAGCACCCGGAGCAGCGCCGGGAAGCCGCGATCGACGGTCGACCACGTGAATCCCTCGTCCTGCCAGAAGCTGCGGCGGCGCAGGTGGTAGAGGCCCAGCCCCAGGGCGATCGCCGTGCACCCGGCGACGGCCGCTCGCGTTCGCGGCGTCGCGCCCCCCGCTGCGGCGTCGCTCATGGCCCGAACCGTAGGCGAAACCCTCGGAGGCAGCGACCCGGCCCCGATGCCTCAAGCGGGTACCACGACCTGCCGATTTGGGTCGCGTGAATTCACCTGGGCGGGCGATGCGACAACTTCGCGCGGTCCTCGGCCTCGCGGCGATGGTGTTGTTGGCCGCCGCCTCGACCTCGGGATGCTCGCGTGGCGACGCCGCGCCGCGCGGGAACGTCGTCGACGTCCACGAGAAGGACTTCGCCATCACGGCGCAGGTCACGACCGTGCACGCGGGCCTGGTGACCTTCCGGGTGGCGAACAGCGGCCCGTCGACACACGAGTTCCTCGTCGATCGCACCTCGGCTGCCGCCGACGCGTTGCCCCTGCGCGCCGACGACATCACCGTCGACGAGGATTCGAAGCTGCTCCACCCCGTCGGCTTCCTCGGCAAGATCCGGCTCGGCGCGACGCGTGAGCTCACGCTGCGCCTCGATCCCGGGCGCTACGTGCTCTTCTGCAACCTCGAAGGGCACTACCGCGGCGGAATGTTCGTGCCGGTCGAGGTGATCCGCTGATGGGTCTGGACGAACAGGATCCGTCGCGCGCCGGCCGCGTCGCGAGCGCGATCAAGGCTCAGAGTCGGATCTTCGTGATCATCGCGACGTTCGTCGTGCTCATCTCGTCGATGGTCGGCTACAACGCGTTCGCGCTTGCCCGCGAGAGCCAGACCCCCCTCGTCGTCGACGTGACCTCGCGCCAGCGGGCCTACGTCGAGAGCTACATCAAAGACGTGCTGTTGAAGCTCGACGGGCATCAGGCGGACCCCAACGAAGACCGCCGAGCCATGGAGCTGACCGCCGACGCGTTGCTGCACGGTGGCAAAGCGCCCTCGCCGCAGGGAAGCATCGACGACCTCGTGCCGGTCCCACCACCGGCCAGCAACACGATTCGCATCAAGCTGGCGTACGAACGCCAGCTGATCCGCCACCTCGTCGACGGGGGCAACACGCTCCTGCTCGTGGGGCGCTCGAGCCCGTCGTACGAACCGACACTTCTGCTCATGCGACTCACCGGTGCCCAGCTCTCGAGCGTCACCGGCGACGCGGCCGGTGAAGAGGCGCGCGTCGCGCACGCGTCGCTCGTCCGCCTCGTGCGCATCGAAGTGGCCCTCGGGTTGCTGGGCGCGCTGGCGGCGGTGGGCATGGGACTCCTGCTGTGGGGCTCGGCGAAGAAGCAATCTGTCCGCTTCCGCTCGTTGGTGCACAACTCCCGCGACCTCATCACCGTGGTCGACGAGCATTCGATCGCGCTGTACCAGAGTCCGTCGTCGACACGGGTCCTCG
This sequence comes from Actinomycetota bacterium, assembly GCA_036787815.1. Taxonomy (GTDB): domain Bacteria; phylum Actinomycetota; class Acidimicrobiia; order IMCC26256; family PALSA-610; genus DATBAK01. Next base: position 1,805 of record DAIQOP010000080.1, on the reverse strand, counting down.
GCTATGCCCCGGACGATGTGATCGGCTCGAAGCTCACCGACCTCCTGCATCCCAACGACAAGGGGCGGGTGGTCCAGGCGTTCGCCGGCATCTACGGGCACCCCGGGGAGACCGCCGCGCTCACGTTCCGGTTGCGCCACGACGACGGCACGTGGGCGACGATGGAAGGCACCGTGCTCAACCTCGTCGACGACCGCACCGTCGGAGGGTTCGTCGTCAACACGCGCGACGTCACCGAACGCGAAAGGATCGCGGCCGAGCTGGCGACCGCCCGCGACGCCGCGCTCGAGGCCTCGCGCATGAAGTCGCAGTTCCTGGCATCGATGAGCCACGAGATCCGGACTCCGATGAACGCGGTGATCGGGCTCACCGAGCTGCTCCTCGACACGCCGTTGAGCACCGAGCAACGTCGCTACGCGGGTGGGGTGCAGACGGCGGCCGACGGTCTGCTCGGGATCATCAACGACATCCTCGACTTCTCGAAGGTCGAGGCGGGCAAGCTCCACGTCGAGCAGGTGGACCTCGATCTCGGTCTGCTGCTCGAAGACGCGGTCGCCCTGTTCGCGGAGGCGGCCCAGACGCGCGAGCTCGAGTTGTTGGTGCACCGCCACGTCGGCGTGCCGACCGCGCTGCGCGGCGACCCGACGCGCCTGCGCCAGGTGCTCGTGAACCTGGTGTCCAACGCGGTCAAGTTCACCGCTGAGGGTGAGGTTGTGCTCTCGGCATCGTTGGTGAGCGAGACCCCGGCCGACGCCACGATCCGCTTCGAGGTCTCCGACACCGGGCTGGGCATCGCGCCCGAAGACCAGGCGCGCATGTTCGACCCGTTCTCGCAGGCCGACTCGTCGACCACCCGCCGCTTCGGTGGCACCGGTCTCGGTCTGGCGATCGTCAAGCAGCTCATCGAGCTGATGGGCGGCCACCTCGGGCTCGACAGCGAGGTCGATGTCGGAAGCCGCTTCTGGTTCGAGCTGACGCTCGCGAAGTCGGACGCCGAGGGCGTGACGGTCGAGCCGCAGGATCGGCACCTCGGATCCCTGCGGGTGCTCGTCGTCGACGACAACGCGACGAACCGGTTGATCCTCCACCAGCAGCTCTCGTCGTGGGGCATGTGCCCCGACGAAGAGGAGGGCGGCGCAGCCGCGCTCGCCCGAATGCGCGACGCGAGCGCCGAGGGGCGCGCGTACGACGTCGTGGTCCTCGACCTCAACATGCCGGAGATGGACGGGCTGGAGCTCGCGCGCCACATCGCGGCCGATCCCGAGATCGCCACCGCCAAGCTCTTCCTGCTCAGCTCGTCGGGCAAGGTGAGCGACCAGGTGGCCCAGCAGTTCCGTCTCAGTGGGGCGCTCTCGAAGCCGGTCCGCCAGTCGGAGCTCTTCAATTGTCTCGTCG
>DAIQOP010000080.1:0-400 GCA_036787815.1 Actinomycetota bacterium | reverse complement strand
GGAGCCCGGCACCGCGCTCACGGGCGAGCCGATTCCCGCCGCCCGCCGATCCGGGCACGTCCTGCTCGTCGAGGACAACGCGATGAACCAGCTCGTCGCGACGAAGATCCTCGAGAAGTTGGGTTACACCGTCGACGTGGCCGAGAACGGGCACATGGCGCTCGTCGCGATCGAGACGACCCTGCCCACCGACGGCTCGGCCGCGGCGAGGCCGTACGACGCCGTGCTCATGGACTGCCAGATGCCCGAGATGGACGGATACGAAGCGACCCGGCAACTGCGCCGGAGCGAGATCGGCAGCGACCGCCGGCTGCCGGTCATCGCGATGACCGCCGCCGCGATGGACGGCGACCGCGAGCGCTGCCTCGCCGCGGGCATGGACGACTACGTGACCAAGCCG
>DAIQOP010000079.1:8689-15219 GCA_036787815.1 Actinomycetota bacterium | reverse complement strand
GGGCTGAACCTCACGACCGAGGACGGCGGTACCACCGTCCTCCGCGGCCCCGTTGTCGACCAGGCCGCCCTGCACGGCCTGCTGCTCAAGCTGCGCGACCTCGGCATCCCCTTGGTCTCGCTCACCGAGCTTCCAGCCGGCGAACCGACCGAAATCTTGAATCTCAGCAACCACCCGTCCTCCCACAACGCATCAGGAGCAACGTCATGATCACCCTCTCAGGACTCACCAAGCGCTACGGCGATCGCACCGCGGTCGACGACCTGACATTCACCGTCGCCGCCGGCCGGGTCACGGGTTTCGTCGGTCCGAACGGGGCCGGGAAGTCGACCACCATGCGCATGATGGTCGGGCTCACCCGGCCCGATGCCGGCGAAGTCCGCTACGACGGGGTCCGCTACACCGACCTCGAGCACCCGGCCCGGCTGGTGGGCTCCGTCCTCGACGCCCGCTGCATGCACCCGGGCCGCACGGCTCGGAACCACCTGCGGGCGATGGCCGCCATGAGCGGCATCCCCGCGGGCCGGGTCGAGCAGGTCCTGGCCGACGTCGGGCTCGAGTCGGCCGTGGACCAGCGCGCCGGTGGGTTCTCGCTCGGAATGCGTCAGCGTCTGGCCCTGGCCGGTGCGCTCCTCGGTGATCCGCAGGTCCTGCTGCTGGACGAGCCGTCCAACGGCCTCGACCCCGACGGCATCCGCTGGCTGCGCAACCACCTCAGCGACTTTGCCGAGCGGGGCGGCACGGTGTTCGTTTCGAGCCACCTGATCGGCGAGCTCAGCTTGTTCGCCGACGACCTTGTCGTGGTCGGTGCCGGCAAGCTCTTGGCCGCCGAGACCGTCGAGGCGATCACCGCTCGCCAGGCCGTGACGGTCATCGTCGAGACGCCCCGACCCGCTGATCTCGTCCGGTTGCTCGCCGCCCACGAACTCATTGTGGAGGCCACGGGCGACCGGCTGGTTGTTCGAGGCACCACGAAGGCCACCGTCTCCAAGCTCGCCTTCGAGAACGGCATCCGCGTCGTCGAGCTCAGCGAGACCGCCCAGTCACTCGAGGACAGCCTGCTCGACCTGACCGGTGCGTCCGCCGAGTTCACCGCCGCCTGATTCTTCCGACTTCCGCCTTACTCACCAGACGAACGAAGGAACCCGAACCATGACCACCAACAGCCCGACCATCGCCTGGACGACCAGAAACCGCTCGGCGCTCCGAACGCGCAGAAACGACGTGAGCACGGTTCCGGCCGCCCTGAAGAGCGAGTGGATCAAGCTTGCCTCCCTCCGGGCCAACAAGGTGATCTTTGCCCTCACCCCGGTGGTCGGCGCGCTCGTCGCGTGGGCGCTGGCAACGTCCCCGACGGACAAGAAGATGAGCGCGTCCGAGCTGTTCATCTTCCCGCTCCCGCTCATCGCGACGTTGGCCACTGTCACCGGCATCCTCATGTTCACCGCCGAGGCCCAGCACGGCACACTGGCGGCCACACTGACCGCCCGCCCCACCCGCTGGGTGATCGTGACTGCAAAGGCAGCGATGGCGACGATGGTCGGGCTGGCGCTCGGCGCCACCGCGATGGTCGCCGGGTTCGGCGGCGCGGTGCTCGGCGGAGCGGGCGTGGGCAACGGGTCGGCGATTGCGTCCCGGGCGCTGTGGGCGCTCCTCTACACCGCCCTGGCCGCGGTGATCGGGTTGGGCGTGGGCATGATCACCCGGCACAGCGCCGGCGCCATCTCCGGTCTCCTGATGTGGTCGTTCGTGGTCGAGAGCCTGTTCGCCCCGGCCCTGCCGGACGGGCTCGTTCACTTCCTGCCCTTCAGCGCCGGGTACCGGCTCCTGGACGCAGGCCCGAACTTCAAGCCCCCCGTGTCCATCGCCCACGAGCTCGCCCGCCCGCAGTACGCCCTCATCTTCGGTGGCTACGCCCTGGCGAGCCTGGCAATCGGCACGCTCCTGCTCTACCGGCGGGACACCAACTGAGGTGGCCCCGATCCATCCGATCACGACCGAAGCCCGGGCCCATGGGCCCGGGCTTTCGCGTGCTTCACAATCGCCGTAACGCTCGTCGATCGTGGCGCCGATGTCATTGCCAGCGTGTGCGCGACAAGTCCGCCGACGACTCGCCCGCCGTCGGATGCTTCGAGCGCCCAGAATTCACCGCGCTCGAGGAGCGCCAGGATGTACTCGTCGGAGAGCGGTTCGGGGTTCCGCGCTACGCGCGCCGCCCGGAAGCGACGAGCATCTCGCACGGACCGACGAAGCCGTCTCGACCGTCGAACTGCGCGAGCTGCTCGGCGATGTCGGCCCACGCGGCATCGCGCCCGTCGTCGTCGAGACCCGAGAGCATCTGATGCAGCGCTCCGAACGACTCACGTTCGAACTGCACGCAGTCGCTCGCCGACGGCAGCCGCAGTGGTGCCGGCACCGCGCGCACGTCGACGTCGACGAAGCCGGCGCGCGTGAGGGTGCTGTGGAGCACGCCGGGCCCGCCCAAGCTGAACGGGCCGGGCTGGCCGGGCCGCGGCGGTGGGAGTTGCGCGCGTTCGCGGATGATCGACACCGGCAGGGAGAAGAACCGGTTGTTCTCGGGTGTCGAGTACGTGATGACCCCCAAGCTCCCGCCCGGACGCAACGCGCGCGACATGCCCGCGAGCGCCTTCTGCTGATCGGGGAAGTAAATCAGCCCGACCCGGCTGATGACGGCGTCGAAGAAGTCCTCGTCGACGTCGAGCTCCTCACCGTCCATCTCCCGAACCGCCACGTTCGCGAGGCCGGCGTGCCGGGCCTGCGACTCGGCGAAGCGGAGGATCGCCGGCGAGATGTCGGTCGCCAGCACCGTGCCGCCCGGGCTCACGCGTCGCGCCGCGGCGATCGTCTGGCCCCCGGCTCCCGCCGCGACGTCGAGTACCCGTGACCCGCCCGTCACGCCGGTCATGTCGAGCATGAGCTCGGTTGCCTCGCCGAGCCAGGCCTCGATCGACGGTCCCCACCGATGCCACGCTTCCGCGGCGTGCTCCCATTGCGCTCGGGTCGTCGACTTGTATCCGGCCGCGTCGAACACTGGCGTACTCGTACTGCTCACGTGAAGAACCTCCCGAAGAGCTACTCGACTTGGATCCAGCCGAGCAGGTCTTCCTGCCCGACGGTCTCGAGGAGAGCCGGGTGGTCCGTGCGCATGTGCTCGCGGATCCCTTCGATCACCGCATCATCGGTGTCGCCCCTGGCGACGAACCCGCATTCGCATCGGATCACCCTGGCCATTGGTACCTCCACGTCGGTTCTACGCCCACGCTATTGCCAGAATGTTGGCGTGACCTTGGCGTCGGCCGGAAGAACGCGCGTCCAGCTGTGCGGACCACTGGTCGTCGAACGCGACGGCGAACGCCTCGACGCGCGGCTGCCGGGGCGGCAGGGCCGGCTCCTGTTCGCGTACCTCGGCGTCAACAACCACCGGCTTGTGCCCCGCGCGGAGCTCGCGGGAGCCGTGTGGGAAGACCGGCCTCCGGCCGCCGTCGACACCGCGCTCAACGCGCTGGTCTCGAAGATGCGCAACGCGTTGGGTGCCGATGCCGTCGAAGGGCGATCGAGTCTTCGATTGCAGTTGGGCGCGCCTTGGATCGATGTCGAAGCCGCCGCCGAGGCAATCCATCGGGCCGAGTCGTCCATCGCCCAGGCCCACTGGGCCCGCGCGTGGGGACCGTCGCAGGTCGCGCTGTTCATCACCGAGCGCGAGTTCTGCGTCGGTGAAGACGCGGCGTGGATCGACGAGCAACGCCGCTATCTCGGCGAGATCCACCAGCGCGCGCTCGAGTCCTATGCGGCCGCCGGGCTCGGCATCGGCGGCACGGAGCTCGCGGCCGCCGTCCGCGCCTCTCGATCGCTCGTCCGCCTCGCGCCGCTGCGCGAGAGCGGCTATCGCTGCCTCATGCAGGCGCTCGCCGCGCAAGGCAACGCCGCCGAGGCCCTCCGCGTGTACAACTCCCTGTGCGAGACGCTGCGCGAACAGCTCGGCGTCGCTCCCGGGGCCTCCACCCGCGCCGTCTACGAATCCCTCGTCCTCGCTTGAGCTTCAGGTACGCGGCGGCGGTCTACTTCACGAGCGCGAAGGCGGTGATGGCGCCTCTGTCGTACGTCGTGAAGCGTCCCCAACCTTGGTGACCTTGGCGGCAACCCAGAGGTCGACCGCGAACGCGGCCTGCTTGCACGTGTCGAGCAGGTCGACTGGCGGGAAGCTGTCGACGAAGTCTCCGGTGCCGGTACCGACCCACGGAGCGCCGGCGTCGCCGCTCGCGGCCGACGTGTCGGTGACCCGTGCGCTCGTGCTCGCCTTCGTCGGGTAGCCGTTGCCGGTTGCCGGGTCCCTCCCGCGCGACACCCCGAAGCTGAACGTCGCGTACCCGCCGGGGCGCCAGGTGTGGAAGCCCATGCCGACCGGGTTGCCGGCTCCGTGGTGCAGCATTCCGCAGTTGTCGGCAACCGCACCGCCGGTGGTGGGAGCCGAGATCGCCGCCTCGCACACGCGGTTGTCGATCACCAGCGGGAAGACGCAGTGGTCGCCGTCGAAATCGGGCCCTGCGGCAAGGCGAGCGTGAATCGTGAGGTCGGGATCGACGGAGCTCGGGAACAACGCCGCGACGGTTGCCGGCCCGAAGTGCACGACCGCGCCCGCGTCGCTGAAGAGCTCGAGGCCGAGCTCGTAGTTTCCGAAGGAACCTGTCGCGCCCGATGGTGTGGAGATCTCAGCCACGGTGTCGAGGAAGCCGTGGAAGATGTCGCCGAAGAAGCTCTCGGCCGGCCAATTGGTCGTCGTGCCCGGTGGGTCCATCGGGTCCGGTGCGGGCGCGGCGTGCGGTCGGAACTTGTACAGACGATCCTGGCCGCCGACGGTGAACGGACCCATCAACGCGGCCGGGAAGCTCGGGAACAGATGCCCGGGGATGTGCTTCTCGTAGTAGCGCACCACGTTGGTGTGGAGCGGCTGCCACGTTGTCGTTCCGCGCTCGCGCCAACTCAGCCGGTAGTACGTGATGGCCGGGGTCGGGAGATCGACCTCGTACGCCAAGCGGATGCTGAGCGACTGTCCGAACGGGACACCGTGCCACGGGTCGGTCGCAGGGAGTCCGTCTTCCTGCACTCCATCGGTCCGGACCCACGCGGTGTCGCCCTGCACGTCGACACCGCCGTAGCCGCGCACCTTGAGGCCACCGATCGCGAGGGGCATGACCCACGTGGTTCCCAGGCCGGCCGGTGGCGCGACCGGGTCTCCCTCCTCGCAGGTTCGTGCCGACGGGTCCGTAACTTCCAGCGTGACGAACGTGCCGCACGGATAGTCCCACCAGGTCGTGCAGCGGATCGGTGGGCGGTACACCCAGCTCCAGACGCCGCCGCGTTCCTGCTCGACCTGGAAGTAGAGGTCCGGGTGGTCGCCTGCGCACGCGTAGCGAATGGTGGTCGTGAAGTAGCCGTCGTCGTCGGTGTCGACGGTGGTGATCTCGCGGGTGCTGTATCCGAAGAACGGATCGAGCCAGGGCCACCAGCACCACCACCAGCGCAGCGGCAACCTCCAGTCGGCGAGCAGCCGGCGCAACTCGTCCGGTTCGCGCACGAGGGAGAGCGCCTCGACGTCGATCGTCGGCGCCGCGAGCATGTCGGGCAGCGCGTGAAGTGGGCCGGGCGGCGGGTTAGGCGGGATCGGCGGGAGCCGGCGCTCGAGCAGATCGTTGCGCACGCGGTAGAGCAGCTCATCGGGCAGCCGCCGCAGGATCAGCCACCACGGGTCGACTTCGAAGATGTGCACGCGCGTATGGCACACCGGCACTTCGACGACCGTGCCGTCGGGACGGACGACCCGCTTGGCGACGCGTCCGCGCACGACACACGAACACAGGAGCCAGCTCCGCCAGATCGCGGGGTCGATCGCCACCTGATGGATCGATCCCGCCAGCCGCGTCTTCACGGCCCCCGCGGTGCGCAACGCCTCGCGCGTCGGCGGCCCGTCGGTCGTCGACGGCGGTCCGACGTACACCCGCACGTCGGACGCGGTCAGGCCCTCGTGGAGCCGGATCCTCGCCCGACCGTCCGAGACCTCCGCGCCGGCGACGTACCGGCCGCTGGGATCGAACGCGTGCGCCTCGATCGGAGGCACCTCGACGGTCTCGTCCGTCGGGCCGAGATCGACCTCGACGGTAATCTCGCGCTCGTCTTTTCCGCTCTTGGCCACGTGCGACCTCCCCACGACGCGTCACGTTGCGACGTATACCTACCGCTCGATCGCAAAACGCGTGCAAAGCGTGCCCGGAAGGCTCGCCGCTCACGCCCGCTGTGACGTCACCAGCTCCAGCAGTCCGAGGCGCGGGCGCTCTCGTAGCAGGGTCGCGAACTCGGGGGCGGGAACTGGCCGCGAGAAGTAGAAGCCCTGCGCGCGCCCGCAACCGAGTCGGAGCAACTCGTGCAGCTGCTCCCCGGTCTCCACACCCTCGGCCACGACGTCGAGCCGCAACGCGCGCGCGAGGTTGATCACGGCCGCGACGATCGACGCG
>DAIQOP010000079.1:0-8679 GCA_036787815.1 Actinomycetota bacterium | reverse complement strand
ATCATCATTACAAGGACAATCCGCATTAGTTACCGGCGCCGACAGCGGCATTGGCGACATAGACATCGCCCGCCGCGTCCGTCGCGATCGAGCAGCTCGACGAAGGATCGATCGACCTTCAACGACTCGATCGGGAGCCGTTGCAGGTACGCCAGCGACGAATACCCGGTCCCGAAGTCGTCGATGCTGAGGTGGACACCGAGTGCGGCGATCCTCGCGAGCAACACCGCGGAACGGGTGATGTCTCGCATCAGGACGCTCTCGGTGATCTCGAGATGCACGCGGTCGGGGTCGATCCCCGCGCTCGATATCGACTGTGCGATCACGTGTCCGAGATTGGGGATCAGGAGTTGGCGTCCGGAGACGTTCACGGCGACGAAGGGAGGGATGCCGTCGGGCTCGAGCGCCGGCCAGCGTGCCGCGTCGTGCAGCGCGTGCTCGAGGACGTGCTGACCGAGCCGCCCGATCAGGCCGGTCTCCTCGGCGATCGCGATGAACTGGTCGGGTTGCACCAGACCTCGCTCCGGGTCGTCCCATCGGACGAGGGCCTCGGCGCCGATGATGGAGCAGTCCGGCAGCGCGACGATCGGTTGGTAGTAGGTGATGAACTCGCCCGCATCCAGCCCGCGCCGCATGTCGGCTTCGATCTGGAGGCGCCGGGTCGCGCGCGTTCGGATCGCGTGGTCGGCAACCACGCTGCGGCCCCGACCGTGTTCCTTGGCGGAGTACATCGCGGCGTCGGCCGTTCGGAGCAGATCTTCGGCGGAATCGCTCGGGCTCGCGAGGGCGATGCCCTGGCTCGCGGTGACGACCAGGTCGGAGCCGGCGATCGTGAACGGCTTGTCGAGCGAGCCGCGGACCCGCTCGCAGATGGCGGCGGCCTCCTCCGCGCCCGTGATGCCCTCGAGGACGACGACGAACTCGTCGCCGCCGAAGCGGGCAACCGTGTCTTCGGGCCGTACCGCGGCGCGGATTCGATCGGCGACTTCGACGAGGAGCATGTCGCCGGTGGTGTGACCCTTGGCGTCGTTCACGACCTTGAAGTAGTCGAGGTCGACGAAGACGACCGCAAGGTCCGTTTGCGCCCGTCGGGATCGGTTGATCGCCTGCTTGAGGCGGTCCAGGAGCAGCACCCGGTTCGGCAGACCGGTCAGGGCGTCGTGCATCGCCTGGTAGGTGAGTGCGCGTTCGGCGGCCAGACGTTCGGTCGCGTCCTCGGCCATCACGAGCACCGCCGGGCGTCCCCCGAAGTCGAGGAGCCGACTGGTCGTGTTGACTTCGATGACGCGCGCGTCGCGGGTCACATGGCTCCACACGCCGTCGTGGGGGACCGCCGACCAAGGTCCACCGGGCTCGGACGCGAACGCGTCGATGGCGTCGACGGACCGGATGTCGGTGATGCGAAGGGTGAGGAACTCGTCGTGCGAGTAGCCGTACGCGCGTACCGCGGCGTCGTTGACCTCGAGGAACGTAAGTGTCTCGGCGTCGTAGACCCACATCGGTACCGGGTTGGATTCGAACAGCAGCCGAAACCGTTCCTCGGTCTCACGCAACGAGTGCTCGGCGGCGCACCCGGGCGGTCACGTCACGGGCGTTGAGCACCAGTCCACCGACCTCGGGGACGGAGAACATCGCGGTGGCGCTGCCCTCCACGTTGTGCCAGAGGCCGGCATCGTCGACGATCTCCGCGTCGAAGTGGGTGGCACCGTCGGCCAGCTTGGCCTGCTGCACCAGGACGTCGACCCCGGCGCCGGCCTCGGGTCGGAGGTAGTCGCGCAGACGGGTGGCGCCCGTCACGTCGGGTGGATAGCCCAGGACTGATTCCACCGATGGACTCTGGTAGACGATCCTGCCCTCGCGGTCGAGGATCATGATCAGGTCGTCGGCGTGCTGGACGAGCGCCCGGAAGCGCGCCTCGTTGCTCGCGAGGTTCCGCCGCAGTTGCTCGTTGTCGCGGATCGATTTCGACAACCGGTCGACGGAGTGACGCAACGACTCGCCGATCTGGCCGGGCACGGAGGTTCGCAGGACCGGGTTGTCGAAATCGGCCGCGGCCAGGGCCAGTGCTTCGGCCTCCAGCGCGCGCAGGTTGGCGACGGTCTCGTTGAACGCCTCGCTCACGACCGACACCTCACGGGGGCCCCGCGCGTCGAGGCTCTGCCCGTCGATCACGCCGCTGCTCACCTCGGCGGCCCGGCGAGCGAGCCGGCGTAGCGGTCGCACGATCGACCGAGCCGTGGCCGCGGCGACGACCGCGCTGAGCGCCAGCAGAGCCATGAGCTCGAACACGTAGCGCCAGAGATCCCGTTGGAGGCCGGCGTGGAGCGCTCGGGCAGACTCGGTCACGTCGCGCGCTGCCGCGTCGATGACCTGCTCGAGGCGCTCCTGGCGGATCAGACCCGAGTGGAAGAGCGCGGCAATCGGCGTGATGTTCAACGAGCTCGCCGGCCGTGCAGACTGGCTGAGCGCCGCCGTGACGTAGCGCTCGAAGGCTCTCACGTCGGGATCGTCGAGGATCCACCGCTTCCAGGCGGCTCGACCGCGGGCGCCGAGCTCCGTGGCCAATTCCGCGCTTGCCCGTGTGTAAAGAGCACGATCGGCGGCGAGATCCTGGCCGGCGGTGGCCGCGCCGGGCATGCCGGGGACGGCGACCGCGGCCGCCGCCGAGGTCTCGTTCGATCCCGACGCGAGCGCCGCCGCCGCGTCCCGAAGAGCGCCGGCGGCCATGCGCACCTCGGCCGAGCCCGGCGTCTCGAAGGTCAGACGGCTCACGCGCGCGACCTGTGTCAGCCACGCCTCCTCCGCGATCCCCACGCTGCGACTGAAGAAGGTGCGGACCGTGGCGACCGTTGCGATCCCGGCGTCGACCTGAGCCCGGATCGCGAGGAGCTGCGGCATCCGCTCGTGCAACTCTCGGCCGACGTCGGACGCGAGTGCGGCGTTCAGCGCGGTGCGTGTGGTTCGGAGCTGCTTCGGCATGTCGATGCCGAGCAGCCTGCTGGCCTCCGCGGCCGAGATCCCGTAGCTCGTAGCCGTCACGAGCGATTCGGACGCCGTCTTCTCGCCCATGAGGTTCGTGTAGACGCGCAGGGCCCGTTCGCCGCGGCCCAATTCCGACTCGATGTCGGCGGCGGCGTCGGCCTCCCGGTGGTGCGCCGACGCGTCGAGACCGCCCAGGACGGTGAGCGCCATGATCGGTACCAGCATGGAGGTCAGGAGACGCGTGCCGAGCCGGGTTCGACGCCGGATCGGGACACGCGTTCTCCAAACCGACACAACCTTGCTTCGGCATCCCGCCGCACCGGATGTACCGACTTCACGAGGGACCTTCGTCACAGCCTTCGACGACCGTTGTCGTGACGCGGCGACGCGTGTGAGGATGAACGGCGTGGATCCGTCGTCCCGACGGCACGCATGCGAGGGGAACACGTCGATGACCCGAACCGGGCGCCGGATGAACGGGATGGCCGTGGCCGCCGGCGCCATCCGCCTCGCGTCCGGGCTCTCGTTCCTCGTCGCGCCGGAGGCCGCGAACCGGCTGTGGGGCGACGCGCAAGACAGTGGCCCGACCGCGAGCCTGTTGCTCCGTTCGATGGGCTACCGCGACGCGCTCATCGGCGGGTTGCTGCTCCGCAGCGGCCTGCGCGGCGACGCGTCGGTTCCCGGCTGGTTCCTCGCCTCGGCGGGCGCCGACGCGGCCGACCTGCTCGGCGGGGCCGCGAACCACGGTCGCATGACCGCCCAACAGCAGTTGCGGGGCCTGGGCGGCGCGGCCGTCGGCATCGCGGTCGGGGTTGTCGGCGCGGCGGGCGCCCGTCGCCGCCTCGGACGCTCCGCGACACCTGGTTGACACTGACAGTGATGACGCCGGCGCAATGCGTGTGGGATACTGGCGCTCGCAGGGAGGCGGATCGGCTGGTGGGCCGTCGGGGGGAGAACCCATGATTCAGGGCGCACGCGTCCGTTGGTTTGGTCTTGCAGTGACGGTCGCGGCGGTCTCGGCGGCGCTCGTGGGCGCCCCGGCACCGTCGGGCGCCGCGGGACGTTCGCCGGCGGTGCCCGCCGGGTTCACCGACACCGTCGCGTTCCAGGGCCTCAATACCCCGACCGCGGTCGCGTTCTCGCCCGACGGACGGGTCTTCGTCGCCGAGAAGAGCGGCATCGTGAAGGTCTTCGCGAACATGTCGGCGACGACCGCGACCGTGTGGGCCGACTTCTCGCGCCTCGTCTACAACAACTACGACCGCGGCCTGCTCGGGCTCGTCGTCGATCCGCAACTCGGCACCGTGGGGCACAACTACGTCTACGTGCTCTACACGCTCGACGCGCCGCCCGGGCAGAAGGCGCCGGTGTGGCACGACCGGTGCAAGAAGGTCCCCGGCTACACCACCGACGGTTGCGTCGTCACCGGCAACCTCGCGCGGGTTCCGGTCAACCCCGACGGCACCGCGGGCAAGGCGAAGCTGCTCATCAGCGCGCAGTGGTGCCAGCAGTTCACGAGCCACTCCATCGGGCACCTCGCATTCGGTCCCGACGGCAAGCTCTACGTGAGCGGCGGCGAGGGCGCCAACTACAACACGGCCGATTGGGGGCAGTTTGGCGGAACGCTGCCCGCCACGCCCACGCCGGCGAACCCGTGCGGAGACCCGCCCGGGGGCGTCGGTGTCGCGCTCACCATTCCCACGGCGCGCGGTGGTTCGCTGCGCAGCCAGAGCCCGCGCCGTCCGGCGGGGGAGCCGCGGCTGCTGAACGGCACCCTGTTGCGCATCGACCCGGCCACCGGCGCCGGCGTGCCCGGCAACCCGATGTTCAACGCGGCCGACAAGAAGGGCAACGCCTCACGGATCGTCGCGTACGGCTTCCGCAACCCGTTCCGGTTCACGTTCCGTCCGGGGACGTCGGAGATCTGGGTCGGTGACGTCGGCGCGGGCACGTGGGAAGAGATCGACCGCGTTCCGAACGCCACGACCACGCCGACGCCCAACTACGGATGGCCGTGCTACGAGGGCACCGACATCCACCAGCCCTTCGACAACCTCGACATGTGCAAGTCCCTCTACACCGACACCGCGGCTCCGCCCACCATGCCGTTCGACGAGTACAACCACGCGTCGACGCTCGGCGCGGGCGACACGTGCACGAACGCCGGTGGCTCGTCGGCGCTGAGCGGCATCACGTTCGCCGCGGCGAACACCAACTACCCGGCGGCGTATCACGGCGCGCTGTTCTTCGGCGACCACTCGAGAAACTGCATCTGGGTCGAGTTCCCGGGTGGCAACGGCCTGCCGAGCCGGGCGACCCTCCAGACGTTCGTCGACGATTCCAGCAACCCGTGGCCGGTCGATCTCGAGACCGACCCGGTCTCGGGAGACATCTTCTACGTCGACATCAACCTCGGGACCGTCCACCGGATCTCGTACGTCGGCCCGTAGCGGCGGAACGCGCGTTCACGGCGACGTGCGCAGGCTGGTGGAAGATCCCGAAGGGATGATGCGTCAGATCATGCCCTGGAGCTGAGGGTTAGCCGGCCACCGAGTAGCCGCCGTCGACGGGCAACGTCTGCCCGGTGATGTAGCGCGCGGCCGGGCTGGCGAGGAAGAGGGCCACCGGCGCGATGTCGTCGGGAGTCGCGAAGCGGCCCATGGGTGTGCGGGCGAGCAGGGGCGCGGTGAGCTCGGCGAATCCCATCATCGGCGCGGTCATCGCCGTCTCGACGACGCCGGGAGCGATCGCGTTCACACGGACACCGTGGCGGGCCCACCTGACCGCGAGCGTCTTGGTCATCTGCACGATCCCGGCCTTCGCGGCGCCGTAGCCGGGGACCATCTCGATCCCGAAGTACGACGCCATCGACGCCAGGTTGACGAGCGACCCGCCACCGTCGACGGTGCTCTGCTTCAGCAACGGGAGGCAGAGGTTCGCGAGCCGGAAGGCGCCGAACAGGTTGACCGCGACGACCTCTTCGAACACGTCGGGGTCGTACTCGCTGCGCCCGCCGGGCAGGTTCTGGCCCGCGTTGTTCACGAGCACGTCGAGCGAATCGAACGAGCCCGCGAGCGCGGCGATCTCGTCGGGGTCGATCAACCGGCAACGCCGGTAGGCGAACGGGGTGAGATCGACGTCGTACTCGGCGGCCGCGGCGCGGGTGCCGGTGACCGTCACGGCGGCGCCCGCGGCGTGGAACGCGTGGGCGATCCCGTGGCCGATGCCCGACGTGCCACCGGTGACGAGCACGTGGCATCCGGGGAACTCGAAGGTCACTCCCATACCCGCTCCCAACGACGACTCTCGGCCGACCGGTACATCGCGAGCGCGGCCCGCAGCTCGCCGAGCGCGTACTCGGGCGGAACGGCCGGCGGGGTGCCGTCGAGCACGGCCGAGACGAAGTCGGCCCATTCACCCTCGTACGAGGTGAGGTACCCGCCCCGCTCGCCGACCTTCGCGCCCCTCCAATCGCTGCCGTCGTACAGCTTCACCCAGCCCGACCCCTCGACGGTGATCTCTCCGCCCGAGCCCGTGACGGTGAAGAGCGGTTGCGGCGCGATCGCCCCGGTGCTGAGCATCGCGTCGAACGACGCGACCACACGCGAGTCGAACCGCAGGAGCGCGCGGCACAACGACTCGCCCTCCATCTCGGGGTGGGGGTAGCCGAGCGTCGCGACGACCTCGTCGATCTCTCCCAGCCACACGCGCAGGGGCCGGAGCCAGTGCGATCCGGTGTCGACGGCCACACCGCCGCCGGCCGCCTGCCGGTCGAACCGCCACGGTCGCTCGCCGCCGTAGAAGTCTCCGAGCGCGGGGAAGAACGTGGTCGACCGGGCAGTGATCACGTCGCCGATCGCGCCGTCGGCGAGGAGCCGGCGCACCGTCTGCACCTCGGGCCAATACTGCGCGTTCTCGGCGATCATGAGCACGGTGCCCGCGTCGCGCGCTGTGCCGAGGATGCGATCGCACGCGTCGACCGTCGTGGCGATCGGCTTCTCCAGGAGCACATGGAGGCCCGCTTGCAGCGCCTCCGTCGCGACGGGTTCGTGCAGGTGGTGCGGCACCGCGACGAGCGCGGCGGAGAACCCGCCGACCGCGAGCGCGTCGGCGAGCGACGAGAACGCGCGTCCGCCGCAGCGTTGGGCGATGGTGGTCGCGCTCGCGACGTCGGGATCGATCGCGGCGGTGACCCGAACCGGGAGTGCCGCCCGTTGGATCGCGTCGAGATGCCAGTGCGAGATCGCGCCGCAGCCGACGACGGCGAGGTCGAGCGTTGGTTCATTCATGTGTCGTTGCCCGCATTCTCCACCTGCACCGGGAAGCGATCGAAGTAGAAGCCGAACCGCGCTCGCACCGCGGCCGGGTCGAGACCGAAGTCGCGGCGGAGGTCGTAGGCGATGCGCCCGAACTTCCCGCGCGGATTGGCCGCCATGTACTCGTCGAGCGCGCGACCGGCCGCGGTCGTCATCGGGAGTGAGGCGCGTTCGTAGATGCGCGCGACCATCGCGACGTCGTCGGCCATGAGCTCGTGGAAGAGCACGTCGATGCTGCGTTCCGCCGGGAGTAGGTCGCGGTCGCGCACGCACGCGCGCAGGAGCCGCTCGACCCGGTCGACCCAGTACGCGGCGAGCTCCTCGGGCTCGATCCGCGCTCGCCGCATGCGGTCGCCGTACGCCAGCATCGTGACCGCCGAGGTGATCACCGACACCGGGTCGCGATGGGTCACCGCGAAGGTCGCGTCGGGGAAGGTGTCGACCAACGGCCCGATCTGCTCGAGATGTTGGGGCGACTTGAGCACCCACCGCCGCGGACCACGCAGGTACGTGAGCACGCGCAAGACCTTCTTCAGGTACGCGTAGTGCGGGCGTTGATCGAGACCGAGGTAGAAGTCGCGCCACTGCGGCACGCGCGCCAGCCACTCGAGCGTGTACGACGCGAAGTCGAGGTCTTCGAGCTCGATCTCCTCCTCGACGGCGGAGGGGTGCTGGTGGTGCATCGCGCGCAGCAGCGGCACCATCGCGATCTGGGCCTCGTATCCGAGCCGGCAGCGCTCGATGCGCGGGTCGACGGGGTACGGGCCGGGTCCGTCGGCGGGCAGTGGCACCGGTTCGAGGCTCTCCCAGTAGGGGAGCGAGCGCAGGCGGGTGTCGGCCGCGATGAGGTTCACGAGGTGGGTCGTGCCCGATCGTGGGAGGCCGATCACGATGACCGGTGCTTCGAGCTCGATCGCGTCGATCTCGGGATGGCGGCGGCACAGGTCTTCGACGAGGAGCCGGCCCGAGAGCAGGCGCACGGCGCGTTGGCGGATCGAGAGGCGGCCGAGCTGGTTCAGGCCGTCGTCGGCCTCGACCGCGTCGATCATCGCCTGGAGGCGGGGCACGAAGTCGGTGGCGCCGAAGTCGTCGAGCCCGGTACGGCGGCGGGCGGCGTCGATCAGGGTTTCGACATCGAACGTGACGTCGAGGGTGGCGCCGAACTCGAGCGCGGCGCGCTGGGCGTCGTCGAGTTGCGGCTCGCGCAGGTCGTCGATGGAGATCATCGGTCGAGCCGATTCCGCGTCCCCGCGATCTCGCCGTCGAGCCAATGGGTCAACCAGAAGTTCGCACGGTCGTGCCGCTCGGCCAGCCGTTCGTGCGCGAGCGCGTACGCGTGCAACGCGGCACGATTGCGAGCATCGACCGAGAGCGCCATCTC
>DAIQOP010000303.1:0-4166 GCA_036787815.1 Actinomycetota bacterium | reverse complement strand
TTCGTAGCCGAACCCGAGATCGACGTGATGGGCCTCGACCTCCCGCCAGCGGCCGAAGACGACCGCCGACGCGGTCTCTTCCGTCCCCCGCACGTCGCGGGCGAGGTTCGTCCACGCGGCCGGCGGCATCGCGTCGATCGCGGCATCGATCGCACGATTGGTGTGCACGACGTCGGCGAGCAACTCTGCCGCGCCGCGACGCGCGCCGGCGTCGATCTCCGCGGCCCGACCCTCGCGACCTCCGGGATACTGGTCGACGACCTCACCACGTGCCGCGCCTTCGAGTCGCCGGACCACGCTGTCGGCGTTGCGCGCGATGTGGGTGAGCACGTGGCCGACGGTCCAGTCGGGCAACCGGCTCGGCGCCGCCGCCTGCGCATCCGTCAGCGACGCGATCGAGCGCTCGAGGCGCCGGTGCGAGGTGCGAAGGCCGTCGATGTCGCCGTCGGGGCGGGTCACGGGGCGAAGGTACCAGCGCGCCGCCCGGCGAGCTCGTGACCGCCGAGCGCGACGGTGCGAACTCGCAGAAGGGCTCTCATACTCGGGCCATTCGACCCTGCTGCCGGCCGATCGCCTCCCCTACGTTCTCGTGCAAGGGCGTGACGCGCCCATGACACGAAAGCGAGGTGGGCCCTGATGCGAGGACGAATTGCCGCAATGAGCGCCGGGATGTTGATCGGTGTGGCACTCGTGGCCGGCTGCAGCAGTAGCTCGAAGAGCGGGTCGAAGGCAACGACGACGACCGCGGCAGCAGGCACGACCACGACCGCACCGGCGTCGACCGGAACGACCGTGAACGTCACCGTGAGTGACACCAAGGGCCTGGCCGGACCCATGACCCTGACGGCCGACACCAACGGCGTGCCTGCCGGCGACGTCACCTTCGTCGTGACGAACACCGGCACGATCGAGCACGAGATGGTGGTGCTCAAGACCGACGCCGCATTCGACAAGCTTCCCGTCGACCAGGCAGGCGACCCGCCGGCCCCGGTCGCGAGCGGAGGCGACAAGGTCGCGGAAGACAACAACGTCGGCGAGACCGGTGATCCGAACCTCCCGGCCGGCGGCACCCGCACGTTCACGATCAAGAACATGAAGGCCGGCACCTACGCCCTCGTGTGCAACATCGCGAAGCACTACGGGCTCGGCATGCGGGCGGCGTTCACGGTGACGTGAGCAACAGGTCTTCCTCGTGATCGCGTTCGAGCGATCGCCGAGCAGGGGAACGCGCGACTCCGCCCCGGACCCCGACGTCCGGGGCGGAGTCGCGTCGGGTCCCGTCGGGTCCCGTCGGGTCGCGTCCTTCGTGGCCGTCGGTGCGGCGGCCACCGTAGGCTCGGACGCCCGAGACCGGCAGCCGAGGAAAGGTGTCTCTGATGGGTTCGGTTCGCCGGCAGGTGCACATCGCGCGACCGGCCGACGACGTGTGGGCGGTGGTCGGCGATCCGGTCACGATCGCGCGGTGGTTCCCCGGCATCGTCGACGCGAAGGTCGAGGGGGCGACACGCGTCATCACCACCGCGTCGGGCATCCCGATGTCCGAGGAGATCGTCACCAACGACGCGATCCAACGCCGCTTCCAGTACCGGCTCACCGCCGGCCTCGTACGCAACCACATGGGCACGATCGACGTCTTCGACCTTGGCGACGGCACGAGCCTCGTGTCGTATGCCACCGACGGCGAGCCCGACGCGGTGGTGCTCATGATCGGCGGCGCGACCGGAAACGCGCTGGGCGAGCTGAAGCGCCGGCTCGAGGGCGACCGCGATCTCTCCGAGGAAGAGGAGTAGTCGAAGCGATGGGCCGCAAGATCCTGTTCGTCACCACCGATCAGCAGCGCTACGACACGCTGGGCTGCAACGGCGGCACGCTCTCCCGTACGCCCGTCGTCGACGCGCTTGCGGCCGAGGGCATCCGGTACGAACGCGCGGTGCCGCAGTCGGTGGTGTGCATGCCGTCGCGCTCCACGATCATCACGGGCCAGCATCCGAGCACCCACGGTGTGTGGATGAACGGCGTGCCGCTCCCCGTCGACGCGCCCTCGGTCGCGGCCGATCTCCAGCGGCACGGCTACCGCACCGCGCTGATCGGCAAGGCGCACTTCGAGCCGTTCATGGATCCGTTCGGGCGCTTCATCGAGAACTCGGTGGCGCGATCGGGCGAAGAAACGCTGCCCAGCCGCTGGGCCGACGGCACGACCGGACCGCACCGCGGCTTCGACCATCTCGAGTTCGCGACCCATGGCGCGGTCGGGATGCTGCATTACGCCCAATGGATCATGGCGAATCATCCCGAAGCGATCGGGATGTACTACTCGGCGATCGATGCGTTGTTCAACGTGAACGCAGCGGGCGGCGGCGACACCGATGCCCCGCAGGTGAAGGAC
The DNA here is from genome assembly GCA_036787815.1 of Actinomycetota bacterium. Classification (GTDB taxonomy): domain Bacteria; phylum Actinomycetota; class Acidimicrobiia; order IMCC26256; family PALSA-610; genus DATBAK01. The sequence goes on along the minus strand of DAIQOP010000303.1, from coordinate 1,780 downwards.
AACCCGATCCCGCGCGACTGGTACCACACCGACTGGGTCGCCGATCGCACGATCGCGTGGCTCGATTCCGTCGCGGCCGACGACGACTGGTTCTGCTGGATGAGCTTCCCCGACCCGCACCATCCGTGGGACCCGCCCGCGTCGGAGATGGGCCGGGTCGACTGGCGCGAGGTGCCGTTGCCGGCCGGATACCCGACCGACCGCGCCGAACGCGAGCGCATCCTCGACGCCAAACCCCGTCATTGGCGCCTCTGGTACGACGGCACGCTCGTGTCGAACTACGAGGCACCGAAGGCCTGGGCGCCGGCGACGCTCACCGAAGACCAGGTGCGCGAGGTCAACGCCCGCAACGCCGTCGAATGCGAGCTCATCGACGAAGCGCTGGGGCGCGTCCTCGCCGCGATCGCGCGGCGCGGCTGGACCGACGATGTCGACGTGATCTTCACGACCGACCACGGTGAGCTCCAAGGCGACTTCGGTCTCCTGTTCAAGGGCCCCTACCACGTCGACGGGTTGATGCGGCTGCCGCTCGTGTGGCGTCCCGCACCGTCGGCCGGGCGCGCGCCGGCGACGGTGACGCGCCCCGTCGGGCTCGTCGACCTCGCACCCACGTTCTGCGCGATCGCCGGGATCGCGCCGGCCGGCACCATGCAGGGACGCGCGCTTCCCGTCGACGACGCCGATGCCGACGCTCGCGGCTTCGAACGCGTGCTCACCGAATGGGACAGCGAGCTCTTCGGCGTCGGCGTGCACCTCCGCACGATCACGCGTGACGGGTGGGTGTGCACCGCGTACAAGCCCGGTTACGTGCACGACGGCACCGAGGGCGAGCTCTACAACCTCACCGACGACCCGCTCCAGCGGCACAACCGGTGGGGTGATCCCGCCGTCGCGGCGCTGCGGTCCGATCTCGTCGCCGACCTCCGGGATCACGAGCCCGCGCCGCACGTGCCCCGGCTCGAGCTCGAGGCGCCGGTGTGAACGATGCCGCAAGCGATGCCGTGAGCGGCTACTGGCCTTCGCGTTGGCCGGGCGAAGATGCGGGACCGCGACGCACGCAGCAACCGCTCGCGGGGAGCGGCCCCGGGCTCGATGCCGAACACATCGACGTGCGATCGCGCGAGGCGATCGCGTCGACCATGGTCGTGTTGCGCGATCCCGGCGAGGTGTATCTGCTCCGGCACACGCTGGGTCCCGACACGATCGCGTGGGTCGAACGGATCGACCCGATCACCCTCGAGTCGATCGCCCGATCCGACGATCTGCCCGGCGGCCCCACCTGGCCGGGCGGTCTCGCGGCGCACGCGAACGGCGACCTCCACGTGGTCTTCGGCAATCACGCGCACCGGCTCGCGGCCGACCTCACGGTGCTCGCGTCGCGCGCGCTGCCTCGCCGGCTCCCGTACAACAGCTTCGTCGTCGTGCCCGACGGCCACCTCGTCACGAAAGACTTCGGCGGTGTGCTCCCGGGTCAGGATCCCGCGGCTGCCGATGCGCGCCCGGCCGAGCTGCTCGCGCTCGATCCGGAGACGCTCGAGATCGTCGCGGTGTGCGAGATTCCCGAGCCGTCGATCGCGCGCCTCTCGGCCGACGGGGATCACGTGTACGTGGTCGGAACATCGACTCTGTACCGCGTGGGCTGGGACGGTACCGACCTCGTGCTCGACGAGGGGTTCGCCGGCCGTTACCGCACGGTCCCGGGCCAGACCTACGGCTGGGACGCGGTGCTCGCGCTCGGCGCCGCGTGGTTCCTCGACAACGGCGAGGGGAGCGAGCGCTA
>DAIQOP010000078.1:0-15325 GCA_036787815.1 Actinomycetota bacterium | reverse complement strand
TGCGCAATCCGGACAACTACGCCAGCGTCAGGAGTTCAAGTCCCATCACCTCCACTCGGTGAAGGCGCCGGTTCAGCCGGCCGCCAACCGGTCGCGACGCCGCGGCGTGTGCCGCCTCGCCGTCGCGGCCGACGTGAATCGGGGACCGCGTCTCGGTTTCGCCGACTCGGCGCGCTCGCGCACCGCGTGGACGAGGCCGGGGAAGACGAACCGGTGGAAGGGCAGCACGGCGTACCAGTAGAGGTACCCCGGGAGACCCCGTGGCTCGAAGAACGCGGTTTGCTCGAGTCGGGCGCCGCGTGGGTCGGGAAGGACCTCGAACTGGAGCCACGCCGTTCCGGGCAGCTTCATCTCGGCGCGGAGTCGCAGGAGATGCGGTGGCTCGAGTGCTTCCACGCGCCAGAAGTCCAACGGCTCGCCGACGCACAGCTCCCGGGGGTGGCGACGCCCCCGACGCATGCCGACGCCGCCGAACATCCGGTCGACGAGACCTCGCAACTGCCACAGCGCATTGCCCGCAGGCCAACCGTCGTCGCCACCGAGGGCGCAGATCACGTCGAACAGCCGTTCCGCAGACGCCTCCACCCGGGTCCGATGACGCTCGAACAGCATGCCCTCGTGCAGTGCGAGCTGGCGGCCGGTGGGCACCTCGGGGCCGAGGCTCGCCAGGCTGGACGCCCACGTTGTCTCGACCTCGTCACTGGCCACACGGCTGAGCGCCAACTCCACCGACTCGACGTAGCCCAGGGGCCGCACGGCGAACTCGCGCGACGCCCGGTCGTCGCGCACGACCACCTCGGTTTGGACGCTCTCCACGAGCGGCCGCGCGATGGCATAGGGAATCGGTGTCATCAGGTCGACGAAGTGACCGCTCCACTCGGGGTGAGGCACGGGAAACGTGACGATCAGGCGATGGAGCCCGCGGAGTCGTGCGTAACCGAGCATCATCTCCCGGTAGGTCAACACGTCGGGACCGCCGATCTCGTACACGCCTCGGGCGTCGGGCATCTCGAGCGCCTCGATGAGGTAATCGAGAACGGCGCGCACCCCGATCGGCTGGCACCGTGTGTCCACCCAGCGCGGCGTGATCATGACGGGCAGGCGCTCCGTCAGGTAGCGGATCATCTCGAAGCTGGCCGATCCGGAACCCACGATGACCGCGGCCCGGAACTCGACCACCGGCACACCGGAGGAGGCCAGGGCGCGACCGACCTCCTGGCGTGAGGCCAAGTGCATGCTGCGGAACTCGGCCGGGTCTCCCAGTCCTCCGAGGTAGACGATCCGTTGGACGCCCGCTCGTTTCGCCGCCGTGCCGAACGCCTCGGCCATCGCGCGGTCGCGGTCGCGGAACGCCTCCCCCCGGGTCATCGAGTGCACGAGGTAGTAGGCGACGTCGATCCCCTCCAGCGCGCGCTCCGCGGCACCCGGTTCCGCCAGATCGCCCTCGACGATCTCGACTCCCGGCCAGGGGCGACCGGCCAAGCGCGCGGGATCCCGCGCCATGCAACGGACCGCGTGGCCGCGACGCAGCAGCCGGGGCACCAGCCGACCACCGACGTATCCCGTCGCTCCCGTCACCAGGACTTGCGGAGCTCTCACGCTCTTATCATGGCGGTCGCCACGCCGTGGGCACAGGGCCATTCGGCCTCTGGCACCTCGGCGACGGCGCTACGAGTGGGCCGGTTGCTCCGCTTCGAATCGACCGAGGCCGTAGTCGCCCTCGATGGTGGTGCGATGCATGCACCGGGTGTGTTCGGGCGACATCCCCGACACCGAGTGGAGGCAACGCCAGTTGTCCCAGACGACCATGTCCGTCGGCTGCCAGTGGTGGAAGTAGCTCAGGCCCTTGGCCGCTTCGACGATCTCGTCGCACACCGCGGCGAGCAGCGCGTCGCCGTCGGGACCCTCGCGACCCTCGAGGCCCTTCGCCATCCACGGTGAGACGTGCAACACCTTCTGCCCCGAGCTGCGAGTCCAGACTGCAGGGTGGAGGGCTCGGGGCCGACCCTCGAACTCGGCCATCACCGCGGTGGCCTGTGCACCCGGCTCGATCTCGGCGAACCCCTCCGGCCGACCGAACCGGAGGTTCTCCATGATCACGTCCATCGCGTAGATCACGGTCTCGCGCTCGATCTGGTCGCGCAGCTCGGGCGAGATCGCGTCGTACAGGGCGACGCCGTCGACGAAGCCCGTCAAGCCCCCAACCGGTGGGACCTCCACCGCGCGCAGCACACCGGCGCGATTGAGCTGGTCGTTGTAGCAGTGGTCGAAGTGCCACGGCAGCCACTGCGAGATCACCTCGCCGCCGAGCATGACGGTGCCGGGCTGGTTCGGCTCGTGGCGCATCTCGATGACGCCGAGCATGTCGTCGCCCGCGGCTCGGATCACCGCCTGGCTCGGGTGGTCCTTCAGCGGCCCGAAGACGGTGCTCAACGCCACCTGCATCTTCGGCGTCGGCTCGACGCCCTCGAAGATCAAGAGTCCGTGCTCTTCGAAGAGCGCGTTGATCTGCGCGCGCACGCCGGTGTCGTGAAGGCCGTCGTGGGTGATGCCTCCCACGCGAGCGCCGAACGGGAGATCGTCGCGGACGGGCCGCACCGTCATCGTGGTCATGGTGTTCTCCGTTCGTCGCCGATCGTCCGGTCGGCCCAGTCGACGAGCTGCGGGACGAGGAGGGGCCAGCGGACGAAGAGCGATCCCACTTGCTCGACCGCAGCTCGCCGCTCGTTCCACTCATTGTCGCCCCACGGCGGCTCGACCATCTCGGCACCCGGCAGGCCCGCGGCGAGCGCTTCGGACGTGGCGCGGGTATGTGACATGTCGGACGCTCCGCTGCGGAACACCAGAATTGGTACGCGCAGTCGGGCGATGTCGTCGTCGTTGAGGCCGGGGACGAGCGAGTCGTCGCAAGGGAAATAGGCCCGCATCCATCGGTCCATCACCTCGAGGAACTCCTGGCGATCCATCGCGAGGAAGCGCCGGCGGTTCCCCGGGTTGCGCTCCACGACCTCGTGCCACTGGTCGAGCGCGACGACATCCGCCATCCCGCCGTGCCACGCGGCATCGGCCGACGGCATGCAGTAGTAGTTGGCCAACTGGAGCAGGCCCGGAACGCCTCCGCTGATCCACCACATCGCGAGCCCGGCGGTGACGTCGGGGTTGCGCGCGGCGGCGAGGAGCGAGACCCGTGCGCCGCCCGAACCGCCCGCGATCACGGTGGGGCCGAGGTCGAGGTGACGAAGCAGTGCTCCGAGCGCCTCGGCCTGGACCTCCGACTCCGACTCGCCGCGGAACACCACGGAGGATGCGCCGCAGTTCGGACGGTCCCACGTCAGGACCTGCTTCCCGCGATCAGCCAACGCCCGGGCCATCTCGGGAAGCCCGCCGACATCCTTCGTGAACCGTCCACCCGGCGTGAGCACCCAGGGCTGACCCTCACCCACCAGCTCGTAGGCGATGTCGATTCCATCCAGGTCTGCAACCGGCATGCTTGATCCCCCGCGCCGCCCCTCTTCTACCACCCGCGGACGGCCGAAGTCTTCCTCACGCGAGCCCGGCGAAATCGACCTGGCCCGTCGTCATCGCCGCGGTGAAGCCCGCGTCGACCAGCAGGTTGACGCCGTTGACGTACGCGGCGGCGTCGGATCCGAGGAACGCGAGCACGGTGGCGACCTCCCGAGCGGTCACGAGCCGGCCGTTGGTCTCACTGATGTTCCAATCGATGATCTTGTCGCTCACCGTCTCACGGAAATCCTTCAACAACGGCGTGTCGATCGGAGAGGGGCAGACGGAGTTCGTGCGAACCCCGCGGCGGATCGTCGGGCGGGAGGAGCGCATCGTGTACACCTGCACGAGCTCCTTGGAGAAGAAGTACGGCTGCGCTCCGAGCGCGTCGAGATTGGCGTCGGTCCATTCGAGCGTCGCGTCCCAGTCGGCGATGTCGAGCAGCTCGTTGATCGGCTCGATGTGGGACGCCCACTGGCTGCCGGCGGTCGACGCGGTGTTCACGATCGCGCCGCCGTCCGGGATCCGGTCGAGCAGTGCCTCGGAGAGCCGCCGTAGTGCGAGGTAGTTCACCGCGATGACGGTGCGCGGCGGCGAGGTGTCGGCGACGCCGGCGTTGTTGAAGAGCGCGTGGACCGGACCGCTCAGCTCGCCGATCGCGGCGTCGACCGCGCCCTCGTCGGCAAGGTTCACCTCGAGGTAGCGGTCGTGCGGACCGGCCGGGGGCTTCACGTCGAGCACCGTGACGTGCTCGGCACCGAGCTCGGCGAGCACCTCGACGAGCGCGGCGCCGACGCCGGTCGCCGCCCCGGTGACGACGACTCGCTTGCCCTCGTAGCTGAATGGATTGGCCATCGTGCTCCTCAGTTCGGGACGGGTGGTCGGGGAGTGCCGCCGAGCGCGGCCCCGGCCCATTGTGACCTATCGTAGATAGAACGCGTTCTAGTAATCGACGGCTCCGGAGGGCGAAATGCGAACCCCGCTGTGCGACATGTTCGGGATCGAGTACCCGATCTTCGCCTTCACACACTGCCGCGACGTCGTCGCCGCGGTGAGCAAGGCCGGAGGTCTCGGTGTGCTCGGCGCGGTCGGCTTCAGCCCCGAGCAGCTCGAGATCGAGCTCGACTGGATCGACGACCACGTGGACGGCATGCCGTACGGCGTCGACACCGTGATGCCGCAGAAGGCGGTCGACGTGCACGGCGCCGACGCCGACGAGATGCTGGCCCAGATCCGTTCGATGATCGACGCGAATCACTGGCGCTACGTCGACGAGCTCATGGAGCGCTTCGACCTGCCGCCGCTGCCCGAGGGCGAACAGGCGGGCGGCGTGCTCGGCTGGACCGACGACGTGGCACACCGGCACGTCGAGATCGCGCTCGCGCACCCCATCAAGCTCATCGCCAACGCGCTCGGATCACCGCCGAAGGACGTCATCGATCGCGCCCACGAGCAGGGTGTGAAGGTCGCGGCGCTCGCAGGCAAGGCGGTGCACGCGCAGCGCCACGTGAACAACGGCGTCGACATCGTCGTGGCGCAGGGTTACGAGGCGGGCGGGCATACAGGCGAGATCTCCACGATGGTCCTCGTTCCGGAGGTCGTCGACGCGATCGCGCCGGCGCCCGTGCTCGCCGCGGGCGGCATCGGCAGCGGCCGCCAGATCGCCGCGGCGCTCGCGCTCGGCGCGCAAGGTGTGTGGCTCGGCTCGCTGTGGCTCACGACCGCGGAGAGCGACTCCAGCCCCGCGGTGCTCGGGGCCTACCTCGACGCGACATCGGCCGACACGGTTCGCTCGCGCTGCTATACCGGCAAGCCGGCGCGCATGCTGCGCAACGCGTGGACCGACGCGTGGACGGGCGACAACGGTCCTGGTCCGCTCGGTATGCCGTTGCAGAACATCCTCACGTCCGAGGCCAACGCGCGCATCGCCCGCTCGGGACGCAAGGACCTCGCGTTCGCGCCCGTCGGCCAGATCGTCGGTCGGATGAACCAGGTGCGCCCCGTGCGCGACGTCATGTACCAGCTCGTCGAGGAGTACATCGAGACCGTCGATCGACTCGATCAGGGCACGAAGTCCTGATACGAACGACACCGTCGGGACGGACGCCGAGCCCGCACGTCGAGAGGTTGCGCAGGTGGACATCGACCTCATCAGCCCCGATCAGTGGATCGCAGGGATCCCGCACGAGCAGTTCGAGTGGTTGCGGCGCGAGGCGCCCGTGTTCTGGCACCGTTCCGACGATGCCTCCGTACCCGACTTCTGGGCCCTCACCCGTCACCCTGACGTGCAGGCCGCGAATCGTGATGTCGATCGGTTCTCGTCACAGCGCGGAGGTGTGTTCCTCAACATCCAGGCGGTCGAGGAGCGCGAGTTGTTCCGCTCGATCATCGAGACCGACGCGCCCGAGCACACCCGACTCCGCCGCCTCGTCAACCGCGGGTTCACGCCCCGCGCCATCTCCCATTTCGAGTCCAGCTACCGGCAGGCAGCGCGCAGCGTGCTCGCCCGCGTTCTCGAGCGGGGAACGTTCGACTGGGTAACCGAGGTCGCGACCACGCTGCCTGCGTACGCGATCTCCGAGCTGCTCGGCGTCCCGGTCGAGGACCGGCCGCAGGTGACGGCGTGGACCAACACGATCTCGGGCGGCAACGACCCGGAGTTCGCCGAGAGCGCCGACGCGTCGCTCGTCGCCGCCACCGCGCTCTACACGTACGCCACGCAGCTGGCCGAGCAGCGCCGCGCCGAGCCGCGCGACGACATCGTGACCAAGCTCATCACCGAGGTCGACGACGACGCGCTCGGCGCGCACGAGTTCGAAGTGTTCGTGCTCGCACTCGCCGTCGCCGGCAACGAAACGACGCGCACCGCAATGTCGCAGGGGATGCTCGCGCTTCTCGATCACCCCGAGCAGATGCAGCTGCTCCGCTCGCATCGACAGCTCGCCGGTAGCGCAGCCGACGAGATCATCCGCTGGTCGTCACCGATCGTCTACTTCCGGCGTACCGCGACCTGCGACCTCGAGCTGCACGGCGTCACGATCCGCGAGAACGACCCGGTAGCCCTCTACTACCTGTCCGCGAACTACGACGACACCGTGTTCGCCGACCCGCACCGTTTCGATGTCACACGATCCCCCAACCCCCACGTGTCGTTCGGTGGAGGCGGCCCGCACTACTGCCTCGGCGCGCACCTCGCGCGACTCGAGATCACGGTGCTGCTCGAGGAGTTGCTCGCGAGCACACGTTCCGTCGAGCGAGCAGGCGATCCCGCCCGATTGCGATCGAGTTGGATCAACGGGCTGAAGCACCTGCCGGTGACCGTCACGGGGTAACGGAACGCGCCCGGAAACGGATCGGCCCCGACCCGCACCGCAGCGCCGGTCGCGGCGTTGCGCATCGAGTGGTGGTCGCACTCAGCGGGTCAGGACGAGTGCAGCGGTGTCACCCGAATCGAGATCCTGGGCGCCGGCGGCCCACAGACGTCCGGCAGCGTCGGTGGTGATCGCGGGCAGGTAGCCGATCTTGACCCTCACCGGTTTCGCATGCCACGCGCCGGCGGTGAAGCGACCGCTCCACGGTGGGGCGAATGGCGCGTCGGGTTCGGCGCCGACGCTCCAGACTCCGCGCGAGCCGGCCTCGACACCGTCGAGCCTGATCGCGCCGGGCGCCGGCGCCGGAGCCGACCAGCTCTTGCCGTCCCAGTGCGCGCTCATGCCGCTCGCTTCCAACGGCGCGCCGTGCACGTACTGGCCCACGGTCCACACGTCGTGATCGTTGCGCGCGTGGATCGCGAGGAGCTCCGAGCTCGTCGGGATCTGCCCGCGCGACGCGAATCTCCACGCCTTGCCGTCCCAATGGATCACGTAGCCCGCGTCGGGAGCGCCACTCGTCGCGCACCATCCACTCGCCCACACCGACGTCGCGGAGACCGCCGACATCCCGGTGATCTGCGAGTCGCCACCGCAGCGCGCCGGAACCGGCACGCGCACTTGTTTCCACTGCACGCCGTCCCAGTGCAGCGCGAGACCGACGGCCGCGCCGGGCAGGCCCGACGATCCGCCCGCCCACGCGTCGTCGCGCGAGACGACCGTCACCGCTTGCAGCAAGTCGCTCCCGCTCGGGCTCGGGCCGTCGACGATCGACCACGCCGTGCCGTTCCAGTGCTCGATGAGCGTGTCGCTGTGCAGGATGTCGGGCGCCGACGAGCCGACCGCCCAGACGTCGTCGGGTGCCGATGCCGCCGCGGCGTCGAGGCGGTTGTTCGCCGACGCGGGGTCGGGAGTCGGAACGATCTCGAACGAGTCGCCGTTGATGTGCTCGGCGAGCGTATGGAACTTCGACACGGGTGTCGCGTTGTCGACGGCGTAGCCGATCGCCCACACGTCGCCCGCCGCGGGCGCGACGACCGCGCGGAACACGTCGGCTTGGCCGGCGACGTGCTCGGCGGGAACCACCGTCCACCCGGTAGCCGAGCCGACCGTCGCGACATCGGACGCGCCGGCCGAGACGATGCTCGTCACCAGGAGGACCGAGATCACCACCACCCGCCGTCCCACGACACGGGATCGTAAGCGGGCGCCCGCGCCGGCGCCAGGGTCCGTTCGGCACGTTGCTCGCGAGACGCGCCTCGTGCACCGACCTGTCGTTGTCCGGCGACGCGTTGTGACGTCAGCCTCTGTTCCGTGGAGGGATCCGGCGTCACGCTGAGAAGCAGGATCCGTCGGATGGGAGGCGGTGACGATGACGCTGACGACTGCGCCGCCCGCGACCGCAATCACTCGTGTTGCAGCTCGCGCCCAGGGCGCCACCAAGGTCTACGGCTCGGGTGCGACCGAGGTCCGGGCCCTCGACGACGTCACGGTGACGTTCGAGGCCGCCCGGCTCACCGCGATCATGGGCCCCTCCGGGTCGGGCAAATCGACCCTGCTGCACTGCCTCGCCGGGCTCGACGGGCTCACTTCGGGCGCGGTCTTCATCGGTGACACGGATCTCAGCCGGCTGAGCGACAAACCGTTGACGCTGTTACGCCGTGAGCGGGTCGGCTTCGTCTTCCAGACGTTCAATCTCGTTCCGACGTTGACCGCGGTGGAGAACATCACGCTCGCCCTCGGCGGTCACCGGCCCGAGCACGACTGGCTCGACACGTTGGTGGGCGCCCTGAGGCTCGGCGATCGTCTCCGTCACCGCCCGTCGGAGCTGTCGGGTGGCCAGCAGCAGCGGGTGGCGGCCGCCCGGGCGATGATCACGCGTCCGGAGCTGATCTTCGCCGACGAACCCACCGGCAATCTCGATTCGAAGTCGGCGACCGAGTTGCTCGAGATGACTCGCGCGGCGGTCGACGGCTTCGGCCAGACCGTCGTCATGGTCACCCATGATCCCCGCGCCGCGAGCTACGCCGATCGAGTCGTGTTCCTCGCCGACGGCCGGATCACGTCCGAACTGCAGCATCCGACGATCGACGGCATTCTCGACACTCTGCGCCGTCTCGGGGACTGAGCCATGTTTCGCGTCGCGTTGAAAGCCACGCTGGGAAAGAAGCTGCGTCTCTTCAGCACCGCGTTCTCGGTGATGCTCGGTGTCGCGTTCCTCACCGGCACCCTCGTGTTCACCGACACGATCCGGCGCACCTTCAACGATCTGTTCGCACAGGTCTACGTCAGCACCGACACGTACGTGCGGTCGTCGACGTCGCTCTCGGTCGGCACGACGATGGCGACCGAGGAGCGGGGCCGGATTCCCGACACGATCGTTGCCCGGGTTCGAGCCGTACCCGGCGCCGACGAGGCACTGGGAATCGTCGAGAGCTACGCACAGATCGTCGGGTCCAACGGCAAGGCGATCGGGAACCCCGGGCAGGGTGCCCCGACGTTCGGCATGAACTACGCGTCCGGTGCGTTGAGCCCGTGGCGGCTCACTCCCGGCAGCCGCGCGCCGGGATCGGGTGAGACGGTCATCGACCAGGGGAGCGCGAGCAAGGGCCACCTGCGCGTCGGCGACACCGTCACGGTGCTGACCCAGACCGGACCACACCGCTTCAAGCTCGTCGGTACCGTCCGCTTCGGAACGGTCGACTCGCCGGGTGGCGCGAGCGCCGCGCTCTTCGATCTCCCCACCGCGCAGAAGGTGCTGCTCGGCCATACCGGTGAGGTCGACGCGGTCATGGTGCACGCGGCAGCGGGCGTCAGCCAGGCCGAGTTGACCGCGCGTATCGCACGAGTGCTGCCGCACGGTGTCGAGGCGCTGACGGGCGCCAAGCTCGTCGCCGAGACCCAGAACAGCGTGCAGAAAGGGCTCGGCTTCTTCAACACGTTCCTGCTGGTGTTCGCGGTGATCGGTCTCGTCGTCGCCTGCTTCACGATCTACAACACGTTCCAGATCATCGTGTCGCAGCGGATCAGGGAGATGGCACTGCTGCGTGCAGTCGGCGCGACGCGGGTACAGGTGCTCGGCGCGCAGCTCTTCGAGGGGGTGTTCGTCGGCATCCTCGCGTCCGCCACCGGCCTCGCCGCAGGGGTGTTCGTGGCCGGCGGGCTGAAGGGCATGCTCGCCGCGTTCGGCGTCGACATCCCCGCCGGCGGGACGGTCTTCACGCTCCGCACCGCGCTCGTGGGGCTCGGCGTCGGCCTCCTCGTCACGGTCGTCTCGGCGGTGTTCCCCTCAGCACGCGCGTCGCGGGTGCCGCCGCTCGCCGCGATCCGTGACGTCAACATCGATCGCGCCGGGCAGTCCCGCGTGCGCCTGCTCTATGGCGGGTTCGTCACGGCGCTCGGCATCGCGGGGTTCGCGATGGGTCTGGGCGGTGCCGGCGTCCTGTGGGTCGGGATCGGAGCATTGCTCAGCTTCGTGGGCGTCTTCGTGCTCATGCCACTCGTCGCCCGGCCGTTGACGCGGGTGTTCGGCGCGCCGCTTCCGGCGGTTTCGGGAGTCGTTGGCTCGCTCGCCCGCGAGAACGCGATGCGCAACCCCAAGCGCACGGCTCGCACCGGCGGGGCGCTCATGATCGGGGTCGCGCTGGTCGCGGCGATCACGATCATCTCGGCGTCGGCCAAGGACTGGACCCGTGACGTCTTCGGGCAGCAGTTCACCGGGGACTACGTGGTCAGCACCAACAGCTACGCCTACGGAGGCCTGAGCCCGAAGCTCGCCGACGCCCTCAACCGGCTCCCGCAGGTCGCCGCCGCGACCGGGGTGCGGGTCGGCGCCGCGAGCGTGACGCAAGGCGGTGCGGTCCGCACCGAGACGTACGTCGCCGTCGATCCCGCGACGGTCGGCAAGGTGTTCGACATCGGCATGGTCAAGGGGAGGATCGACCGCCTCACCACCGACGGGATCCTCGTCGAGCGAAGCGAAGCGAATCGACGGCACCTCGACGTCGGCGGCACACTTCGATTCCGGCTCCTCAACGGCACCGTCCGCACCTTGAAGGTGGAGGGTATCTACACGAAGAAGGAGCTCGCCGGCCTGTACGTCGTGAGCCACGCGCTGCACGAGCAGAGCGGAGTCGACCAATTCGACTTCTCGGTCTACGTCAAGAAGGCGTCGACGGCGAGTAACGCCGCGGCAGGAGCTGCGATCGACCGCGTCGCAGCTGCGTACGCGAACGCGAACGTGGAGAGCCGCGGTGCGTACATCGCCAGCCAAGCCGCGCAGCTCGATCAGCTCGTCAACCTCATGTACGGGCTCCTCGCGCTCGCGGTGCTGATCGCCTTGTTCAGCATCGCGAACACCATGGCCCTGTCCATCTACGAACGGACACGGGAGCTCGGTCTCCTGCGCGCGGTGGGGATGACCCGGCATCAGATGGGCAGCACCGTCCGGTGGGAGGCGATGCTCATCGCCGTGCTCGGCACGTGCTTCGGGATCGTGCTGGGTGGATTCTTCGGTTGGTCGATCAGCGTCGCCATCCGCGGTGCCGGGCTCGGCGCGTTCAGCATTCCGGTGACGGCACTGGTCGTGGTCTGCGTGCTGGCCGTCGTCGGTGGACTCCTGGCCTCGCTCCGGCCCGCGCGCCGCGCCGCCCGGCTCGACGTCCTCCACGCGATCGCCTCCGAGTAGACGGCTCCGCCGGCGCGACGGTCAGTAGTTGAACACCAGCGCGCCGCCCGTCGTGTACTCGAAGACCGACGGGACTCCGGCGATCTCGGCGTTCGCGACCCACGCGGCGTCTGCCATGTTGCGGACCTTCACGCAGACCGGGCACGCGAAGAACCGGCCGCCCTTGGTCGCGAACTCGTTGTGGAGCGCCGCGACCGAGGGCGCACCGGGCACGTCGATCTTCTCGGCGAAGCCGGTCGTCGCGACGTGGATCGCGTCCTTGGTGAGGAACATCACGGCCTGCTTGCCGGCTCGGAGCGCCTCGACCCCGACGAGGTAGGCGATCAGGACGTTCTCCGGTTCCTCGGCGCCGTGGGTCAGGCACACGAGCACCTTGCCGTCGGGCGTCGTGATGGTGGCGGTGTTCGTGGATACGGTCATGGTTGAAGCGCTCTCTGTGTCGTGTGTGAGATGGATGACGACCCGCTCAGCCGTCGAGGTGTTCCTTGCAGAAGCCGGAGCACAGCAACGACATGCTCCGAATCCGACCGGTTGGCGCGGTGTCGGCGTAGACGTGCTGCTCGACGACCATGGCGTCGTCGCCGAAGCGGGGCCCGCCGCGCACCCGCATCCGCCAGCGCAGCTGGAGCCGGGAGCCGACCTGACCCACCGCCGCATCGGCGACCTCGAACTCGTCGACGTCACCGAACCACTTCTCGAACATGGCGGCGATCTCGGCCGCGCCGCGCCACTCGCAGAAGCCCCGGGGAAGCAGTGCAGACAGCGAGGCGTCGTCGTCGAGCGCGGCGGCGAGGCGCTCGAAGTCCTGGGCTGCCAGCGCCTCGAGGAACGACCCGGCAGCGGCGAAGTGAGGAACCGAAGGCGATGCGTCGGTGGTGTGCATGCCTCTGTTGTACCGCAGGGACGCCACCGACCGCATCGGGCAACTACCCGATCTTTGGTCAGGTCGCGAGCGGCTCGACCAGTCCGTGCTGCATCGCGAACAGCGCCGCTTCGGTCCGTGTGGTCACGCCGAGCTTCGTGTAGATGTGCTCGAGGTGCGACGACACCGTCTTGCGGCTGATCGTCAACGCCTCGGCGATGTGCGGGTTGGAGCACCCGCGCGCCAGCAGTACCAGCACGTCGACCTCGCGGCGGGTCAAGCCGGCCGGCAGCGCGGCCCGGCGGCGTACGCGGTGGCCGGCGCTGGTCAGGACGGCCGCGACGGCGTCGCCGTCGAGCCGCCCGTCCCGCACCTCTTCGCGCATCGTGGCCGCCGCCGCGCCGCCGTCGAAGGCCGGTCGGTACGGGCGAGGCTCGCGCAACGCGTGGTAGACGTCGGCCGCCGCCAACAGCCTCGCCGGCATGGAGAGCGCGTTGCCGGCCAGCCCGTGCGGATAGCCACTCCCGTCGAGGCGCTCGTGGTGCTGCGATGCGTGCGCCACGGCCGGAGCCAGCGCCGCGACGCGAGCGAACATGCGCTCGGTGAAGTACGGGTGGGTCCGTGCGCGCTCCTGCTGTGCCAGCGTCCACGGCTCCGTCGCGTTCCAGACCGCGCTCGTCACTCCCACCATGCCCGCGTCGTGGATCGCCCCGGCTCGTCGCAGGTTCGCCGCCTCGGCCTCCGGCATCCCCAACGCGAGCGCTGCTTCACCCACCAGCTCTGCGACACCTCGCGAATGGCCGATGCGCGACGGCGACTTGAGATCCGAGAAGTCACCGAGCGCGTACAACGCCGTGTCGAGCTGCGCCGCGGTGAGCTGCCGACCCAACCGTGGGTCGAGGTCGATCACCTGGTCCCATGCCTGGAACGACCCGAGCCCGTCGAGGACGACATCGGGTTGCGCGCAGAAGTGGTCGACGAGATCGGGATCGAACTGCGTGCCGCGCCGCCTCGTGGCGACCTCGACCGCGGCGTCGACGCCCCCGCTGTGGTGGAAGGCCTCGATGCAGTCCGCGAGATGGACGAGACGGATCGCCGGCGCCAGCTGGGTCTGCCCCACGCGACCGGGGACGCCCTTGCCGTCCCAACGCTCGAACGCCTGGGTGAGGGGTGCGCAGACCTCCTCGCCGAGCTCGAGCCGACCGGCGAGCTCGCTCGCGGCCTGGCAGTGCGACTCCATCACCTGCTGCACCGAGCGGCCGGCCGTCGCGAGGAACTTGCCGACCATGCCGATCCGACGCAGGCGGGAGCTGCCGTGGCCGAGGTGCCGAGCGACGAACACCGCCATTGTCACGCCGGCGAGATCGTCGTCGTGCGTGTCGGCGTACAGGGTCGTCTCGTCGCCGAAGAGCTCGGCCAACTCACTCGTGTCGGTCGCGCATCCCACCCAAGTGAGCAGTGACGTGTAGTAGGTGGCGGCGGCGACCTCCGGAGCGACTCCGGCCGCATCGGCGAGCCGCATCGCGATCACCGTTTGGCGGAGGACGCGCTCCACGGGTCGACCCATCCCGAGATCGGACGCCAGCGACAGGGTGGCAACGAGTTCTGACAGCCTCACGGAATCGGCGGTCATTGCGAAACAGTACCGTCGCCCGGAGCTGCGTGACCGGGGCCCGCCTACGGAAGCCGGACCACGGTGCGGCCGATCGTTTGGCGTTCTTCCATTGCGTGGAGCGCGGCCGGAAGCTCGCGAAATGGCACTTCTTGCCCGACGATCGGTCGGAGCTTGCCCGCCGCGAACAACGCCAACAGCTCGCCGTGCAATTGCTCGCCGTCGCGATGCGCAGGGAAGTTGAACCCGCTCAATCGCTTGAACACCACCGGGTCGTCGACGTAGGCATGACATACGCCGACGAGTGAGAAGTTCCCGAACAGCACCGGTCGCGGCACGAGGCCTTCGTCTTCTTGTTCGATGCCCGACGCGAAGCCGGCGAGGATGTGACGGCCGTTGAACGCCATGCATCGGAACGTGTTCACGGTCACGTCGCCGCCCACCGCATCGAACGCGACATCGACACCCCGACCGGCCGTCGCGTCGAGCACCTCCTCCGCGAAATCGGTGTCCCGGTAGTTGATCGCGAGCTCGGCACCGAGCTCGAGGCACAGCTTCGTCTTCTCGGGTGAGCCCGCGGTCGCGAAGACGCGCGCTCCCGCGTGCACACCGAGCTGGAGTGCAGCTGAGCCGGCACCGCCCGCGCCCGCGTGCACGAGCAAGGTCTCTCCCGGTTGCACACGCGCTCGTTCGCGGAGCGCGAGCCACGCGAGATGAAACGGCATGAAGATCGCCGCGGCTCCCGGCTCGGGCATGTCGCTCGGCATCTCGAACGCCATGCTGGCCGGAGCGACGGCATACTCGGCATAACCACCGAAGGCACCGGACGGGATCGCGACGACCCGCCGTCCGAGCCACCGTTCCGCGCCCGTTCCGCATTTCTCGACGACCCCGAGCACCTCCATGCCGGGGATGTACGGAACCGGCCGGGGCACCGTCTTGTATCGGCCGTGGATGCCGTCGAGGTCGTTGAAGTTCAGCGTCACCGACGTGACCCGGATCTTCAGCTCCCCGGCACCGGGTTCGGGTGCCTCGACGTCGTCGAGCTGCAACACCTCCTGCGGCGCGCCGTATCGATGCACTCTCCAGGCCTTCACAACGAGGTCCTCCTCATGATCGTTGTTGCCGGTCGGTCTCGCTCGTGTCGCGGTCGAGGCGGGCGACGCGGACCTCGAGGCCCGCGACGCGTGGCATTGTCGTGAGCGGATCGACCGCGACATCTCCGCTCGTGAGGACGCCGGGATTCGCGTCGACGTGGCCGTGCGAGATCGAGACCACCCCCTCGCGCATCG
>DAIQOP010000302.1:0-4185 GCA_036787815.1 Actinomycetota bacterium | reverse complement strand
TCGAGGCCGGGATCGTGCTCAAGGGCGCGGAGGTGAAGTCGATCCGCGAGGGCCGGGCGAACCTTCAGGACTCGTTCGTGCGCGTCGAGCCCGACGCGGTGCGCATGTACGGCATGCACGTCTTGCCGTACTCCTACTCGCGCGAGGAGCTCGATCCGGTTCGGCCGCGCGCGCTGCTCCTGCACCAACGCGAGATCGACCAGCTGGCCCGGGCGACCGAGGAGCGCGGCGTCACGATCGTCCCGCTGCGCGTGTACTTCAAGGACGGGCGCGCGAAGGTCGAGATCGCGACGGCCCGGGGCAAGGCCCGTCATGACAAGCGCCAGGCCCTCGCCGAAGCCGACGCCAAGCGCGACATGGACCGCGCCATGAAGGGCATTCGTGATGGCTGAGGGCCAACCCGGCCCTCCCCTGACCCGTCGCCCGACCCACCGCCCTCCCCCGACCGGTCTTGGGATGCTTCCGTTGCACATGCGCAACGCACGCATCCCAGGGACGGCGATATCGGTCGACTGCCCCTACGTGAGCGATCCGAGGATCGCGAGGACGGTCTCGTTGTCGGCGATCTGCCACTGCTGGGTGCCGATCGCGTCGAAGCGCACGACTCCGGCGCGGTCGAGCACGAACACCGCCGGGCGCTGCCCGAGGCTCAACGCGCGGCTGACGACGTCGTAGGCGTCGAACACGGTGTGATCGGCGTCGGAAACGATCGGGAACGGCACCGGATGCGCCTTGGTGAACCGCTCGATCGCGGCCGTCGATTCGGGGGCAACAGCGATGACCGACGCGCCGGCGGCGGTGAACTGGTTGTGGTCGTCACGCAACTGCGTGAGGTGCCGGCGGCAGAACGGTCAGGCGAAGCCGCGGAGGAACACGAGGACGACCGGGCCGCGCCCGAGCAGGTCGTCGAGAGCGACGGTCTCACCGCTCCCATCCGGGAGGGCGAAGCGAGGAGCGTCGGTGCCGACCGTGGCGCGAGAGCTGTGAACGGCCATGGGTGGAAGTGTAGGGGCGGGAAGAACGAGGCCCTTCGGGGCGTAGTCTTAGGTGAACAACATCAACCAGGGGGGTGCGTGGCTTCGATTTCGATGTTCGAGATGGGTGAAGCGAGCCGACGTCTCCGAATCGTCGTAAAAGAGTCGGAACCATCAATACCTGCCAACGACAACTTGGCTCTCGCGGCCTAGGACTTCCTAGACGCGACGCTCGATCCGGCCCTGTCACTCGGTCGGGACAGAGCGTCATTTTGAGTGACTCACCGGTGGGAATGGCCCCACGGCCCACCGGGACAACACAGTGAGGCTGGGTCGGACACTGGACGCCGGTGAACGGTGGCCGACCGAGATCTACCCGCCGGCTGCGCTCGGAGAAGCCCCATCAACAGCTCGGAAGACGCGGGTTCGACTCCCGCCACCTCCACTAACTAACTACTACGGCGTGTTGCAATTCAGGCGGTGATGTGCGCATTCGAAACGCCGTCCCATAGCGGCACACACGTGACGCTTCTTCGGGCCCGCGCGGCGGGATATTGATGGTGTTGCCGCGGTCCGGGTGCAGGTCGCCGAGGGCGTACCCGCGTGCCCGGTCGCGATCATTGGCCGACGGCGGCCCGGCCGGTGTGCGTGGTTGCGCAGTCGAAGCAGTTCATTGCTGTTCCTCCGGCTTGTGGGCGTGGACGATCGCGCCGTGTAGGCCGTTGGCAACGTCGTGTGTGAAGGTGATGTGCACGTCGACGAATCCGGCGGCGGTGAGGCCCGTCTCGTATTCGCTTCGGCTGAGCGCGCCGGCGATGCAGCCGACCCAGTTCCCGCGTACGGCGCGCTCGTCGGCGCTGACGTCGTCGTCGGCGACGACGTCGCTGATGCCGATCCGGCCGCCGGGACGGAGTACGCGGTGCATCTCGGCGAACACGGCGTGCTTGTCGGGCGACAGGTTGACGACGCAGTTCGAGATGATCACGTCGACGCTCACGTCGGGGAGCGGGACGGCTTCCATCTGTCCCTTGAGGAACTCGACGTTGGTGGCCTTGGCCTTTTCGGCGTTGGCGCGCGCGAGGTCGAGCATCTCGTCGGTCATGTCGAGCCCGTAGGCCTTGCCGGTCGGGCCGACGCGCGCGGCGGACAGGAGCACGTCGATGCCGCCGCCGGAGCCGAGGTCCAAGACGACGTCGCCGGCACGCAGTTCGGCGACGGCGGTCGGGTTCCCGCAGCCGAGGCTGGCTTGCACGGCCGCGTCGGGCAGCATGGTGGTGTCGTCGTAGAGGCTCGCGCCGAACCGTCCGGCTTGGTCGTCGCAGCGGGCCGGGCCGCAGCAGCCGTCGTCGCCGTCGCTGACCGCGAGCGCCGCGTCTCGGTACCGGGCACGGACCTTGTCGTAGATGTCGTCGTGGGTGGTCATGGTGAACGCACCTCCGTGGGGTAGTAGCGCCGGTGCGCCCATTGCGCGACGTAGACGAGCGCGACGAGTGCGGGCACCTCGATGAGCGGGCCGACGACGCCGGCGAGCGCTTCGCCGGAGGTGACACCGAAGACGCCGATCGCGACCGCGATCGCGAGCTCGAAGTTGTTGCCGGCGGCGGTGAACGCGAGGGTGGTGGTGCGCGGATAGCCGAGCCGCAGGCGGTAGCCGAGAGCGAAAGATCCTCCCCACATGAGCGCGAAGTACGCGAGCAGCGGTAGCGCGATGCGGGCGACGTCGAACGGCTCGGCGGTGATCTTCTCGCCCTGCAACGCGAACAGGATCACGACCGTGAACAGCAACCCCCACAGGGCGACCGGCGCGACGCGGGGCAGGAACTTGTGCTCGTACCAGTCGGCGCCGCGGCGCGCGACACCGATCCGACGGGTGAGGTATCCGGCCGCGAGCGGGACGCCGAGGAAGATCGCGACGATCCGGGCGATCTCCCACAACGAGACGTGCAGCGCGGCGGTGTCGAGGCCGAGCCAGCCCGGCAGTAGCTCGAGGTAGAAGTAGCCGAGGAGGCTGTACGCGACGATCTGGAAGAGCGAGTTCAACGCGACCAATACCGCGGCGGCTTCGCCGTCGCCGCCGGCGAGATCGTTCCAGATCAGCACCATCGCGATGCAGCGGGCGAGGCCGACGATGATCAGCCCGGTCCGATATGCAGGCAGATCCGGCAGGAACAGCCACGCGAGCGCGAACATCAGCGCTGGGCCGATCACCCAGTTCAACACGAGGCTCGGCACGATCAGCCGACGGTCGCGTGCAACCGCGCCGACGCGGTCGTAACGGACCTTCGCGAGGACCGGGTACATCATCGCCAACAGGCCGAGCGCGATCGGCAGCGACACCGTGCCGACCTTCACGGCGTCGAGGGTGTCGTTCAGGCCTGAGAACAGCCGGCCGAGCGCGAGGCCGAGCAGCATCGCGGCGCCGATCCACACGGGCAGGAACCGGTCGAGGACCGGGAGCCGCTCGAGCACCGGCGCGTCCTGCGCGTCGGTGGGCGCGGCGTCGGTGGCGGTCATGTCCCGCACCCGCTCGACGGAGTGCGGCCCGAGCCCGGCGCGACGCCTGCGGCAGCGAGGGCGTTGGCGACGAACGCCATGGCGGCCGGCACGACCCGGTAGTCGATCCAGCGGCCGCGGCGCGACCCGACGATCAACCCGGCTTCGCGCAGCACCCGCAGGTGATACGACAGCAGGTTCGGTGCCACATCCACCGCAGCCTGGACATCACAGACACAGCAGCTCGTGTCCGCCAGCGCGGCCAGCACCCGCAACCGTGTCGGGTCAGCGAGCGCCGCGTACCGCTGCGCTGCCACATCAAACGCCGGTTCGACCGGCGTTGGTTCAACGGGCGTTGAAGTGAGCACGTCCTCATCATCTGCGCGCCGTCCTCGCTACGACCGGGCCGCAAGGCACAACTGGGCAGGGCCGAAGGTCGCCCCGGTGCCGCGGTTTCCGGATCGGCGCCGGTCCGTAGGATCCGGGCGATGCCTCGAAGCGATCTCGGACTCGCGGCAATCGGAGGAAGAGCCACCTGCCCTAACGCGTGAGGCAGGCTCGAGCCGGTACGTCCACACGAGTCACGCCAGTGGAGCGCCGAATGGCAGTTACTCGGCGCGGCTTCGGCCTACGGCTGGGTCGGTCAGCCCGCGTTGGAGGATCGCGCGCCGTCGCGTGGGCGCGTGCCGCTCGCGTCCTGTTTCGTTCCCACGATGCA
>DAIQOP010000301.1:0-4191 GCA_036787815.1 Actinomycetota bacterium | reverse complement strand
CAGCACGCAGTCGCCGAGACCCATCTCGGCGGCCACGTCGGCGAGCGCGCGCGCGTTGACCACGCCGGCGCGCACCTCGGAGAGCTGACCTTCGGGCAGGTGCGGGAAGCGGGCGAAGACGTCGTCGGTCACGACGAGTCCGAGCACGGAGTCGCCGAGGAACTCGAGACGCTCGTTCGATTCGTGGCCACCGTGCTCCGCGCACCACGACCGGTGCGAGAGCGCGCGCTGCAGGATCGCGCGGTCGCGGAAGCGGTAGTCGATGCGCTCCTCGAGCGCGGCGAGCTGGTCGACCGGTTCCGCCGCAACTCCTTCGGACGCGACGGCTTCGGACGCGACCGGCGCGGTGCCGTTCACCGTCGCGGTGAGGCGCGCGAGCACGCAGTCGATCGCGTCGGAGACCGTGTCGAGCTCGACCAGGTCGTCGTCGTCGAGACGGAACCCGACCGTGCGCTCCCCCAGCTCGTCCTCGAGCGTCTCGGCCCACTCGATGAGCGCGAAGTCGTCGGCGTGCAGATCGTCGCGCAGCCGCGCCGGGGGCACGACCGCGTCTTCTTCCACCTCGAGGATCTCGGCGAGGCGCTCGCGCACGACGCGCGCCACCTCGTCGCGGTCGACGGGGCTGCGACGGCTGTGCGTCTCAGCCGGCATCCGCCATCACCCCACGAAGCCGACCGACGACATCGGCACGCACGCACGAGGCGGCGACGCGCACCGCGTTCACGATCGCCCGGGCCGACGACGAACCGTGCGAGATCACGCAGACGCCGTCGATCCCGAGCAACATCGCGCCGCCGGTCTCGTCGGGCATCAGGTCGGCGGCCGCGACGAGCAAGCGCGCCTTGATCGGATCGCTCACGGCCGCGAACTCGGGCTCGTCGAGGATCGAGAAGACCATGCCGGCGAGCGAGAGCATCGCGCCCTCGAGCGTCTTGAGCGCGACGTTGCCGGTGAAGCCGTCGGTGATGATCACGTCGGCCGACACCCGCGAGAGATCGCGTCCCTCGACGTTGCCGACGAAGCCCTTCACCGCGGAGAGCAGCTCGAACGCGTGCTTGCGCAGCGCGTCGCCCTTGCCGGCCTCTTCGCCGTTCGAGAGCAAGGCGATCTTCGGGTCGTCGACCCCGAGGCGCACCCGCGCGTACTCGCGTGCGAGGAGCGCCCACTGCACGAGCCATTCCGGCTCGGGATCGACCGTCGCGCCGCCGTCGACGAGGAGTTGGCGGGTCGCGGTGCCGGCGATCGGGACGGGGACGGCGATGGCCGGGCGGCTCACGCCGGGCAACCGGCCGCACCGCAACAACGCGGCCGCCATGGTCGCTCCGGTGTTGCCCGCTCCCACCATCGCGTGCGCACGGCCGTCGCGCACCGCTTCGGCACAGCGGACCACCGAAGCGTCGCGCTTGGTGCGGACCGCCGTCGCGGGTTCGTCCATCGCGACGACCTCGGAGGCGGCGAGCACGGTGACCCGATCGCTCCCGCCGTTCTCGGCGATCAGCGGCTCGAGCCGTTCGGGCGGCCCGGCGAGCAGCACGTCGACATCGAGCGTCGTGGCCGCTTGCACCGCGCCGGCGACGATCGCCTCGGGCGCGCGGTCACCGCCCATCGCGTCGATCGCGATTGCCACCGAACCGCTCACCCGATCACTCGACCTCGACGACCTGGCGCCCGCGGTACCAACCGCAGTTGACGCAGACCGTATGAGGGAGCCGCGAGGCTCCGCAGTTGGGGCAGAGCGAGTGCGGCGCGGGCTCGATCGCGTAGTTCGCGGAACGCCGGGATCGGGTGCGGGACCGGCTCATCTTGCGCTTCGGGACGGCCAAAGGAGGCTCCTTGAGTATCGAGAACGGAAGGGAACGCGCGATTCACAGCTCGAGCGAGCGCAATGCCGCCCAGCGGGGATCGTCGACTGCTTCGACGCACCCGCAGGCGACCTCGTTCCGGTCGGCGCCGCAGATCGGGCACAGCCCGGAGCAGTCGTCACGGCAATGCGGGGCCTGGGGAAGCTCCAGCACCACGGCATCGCGGACGACCTGGTCGAGATCGATGGAATCGTGATCGAGCAGGTAGGTCTCGCCGTCGATCGGGCTCGGCTCGAACAGCTCGTCGATGCCGACGGCGAGCGTGCCCTGCAGGGGCCGGAGGCACCGGCTGCATTCGGCGGCCCACACCACGTCGACCTCGCCCCGCACGACGATCCCTTCGGGGATGCGTTCCAGCGTCGCTTCCACGTGCACGGGCGCGTCGGGCGGGACCGCGACCGGTCCGGCCGCGAGATCGGGAAGCGGCACATCGACCTGAACGTCACGCTGGGCCCCCGGCCGGCGCAGGAGGTCGGCGACGATGATTCGCAAACCGGTAGAAACGGACATCTCAGGACGATCGTTCAGGGACCGCGGCGCCGGACGGCGGGCGGGAGCGGCCAACGCTCGGCGCCTTGGGGCGGCCGGCGAGCCGGACCAGGGATGCTAGCAGGGCTCCCCGCGTGGCCTCCGGCGCCTCGGAAACCCCTCCGACCTGCCCAGACCCCCCGGTGAAGGGCCGCCGGCCGACGGAGGGGCAGGGTTACGGTCGCCGCCGGCCGTGCCGATGAAATCGGTGAACCGACGGACTGTGGAAGGTACCCGGATGAAGCGATGCGCCGCGTGCGGGCAGGACAACGACGACTGGCGTCCCTTCTGCACCCGTTGTGGCGCGTCGTACGCCGGCGCCGCGGCCGAGCCGGTCATCGTCGCGCCGCCCCCCGGCGCACCCCCGCCCCCGCCGCTGCCGGGTGAGCGCCCGCCCGCGGAGCGCTTCGGCCACCGGCCGCGCCGACCGTCGAGCGGGGTGATCGCCCTCGCGGCCGTGCTCGCGGTGGCCGTGGCGGTCGCGGCCGTCGTCGGCCTGAGTGCCGTCGGGTCGAAGACCACGAAGAAGTCGGCGCCCACCACCACCTTCCCCGCGACCTGGGATTCCCGGGTCACCGATCTCGTCCACTTCGACGAGATCGCCCGGAAGCTCGACTACACGCATCCGGTGAAGGTCGTGTTCCTCTCGACAGCTGCGTTCAAGAAGCGGGTCACCGCCGACGACTCCAAGCTCACCGCGAAGGATCGCGCCGACATCCAGCACACCCTCGAGTCGATGCGGGCCATGGGCATGGTGCAGGGCACGGTCGACCTCTTCGCCAAGCAGAACCAGCTCGCGGCCGCGAGCTACCTCGCGTTCTACGACGACACCAGGAAGGAGATCGTGATCCCCGGCGCCTCGCTCGACGTCGAGGAGCGGGTCACGCTCGCGCACGAGCTCACGCACACGCTCGACGACGAGCACTTCAACCTGGCCAAGGTGAACAAGGTCGGCGATCAGCACGACACCGACGCGGTGACCGCGCTCGTCGAAGGCGACGCGGTCTCGGTGGAGAACCAGTTCGTGGCCAAGCTCTCCGCGTCCGACCGCGTCGCCTACGACCGGTCGCAGCAGACCGGCGTGTCCCAGGCCGATCTGAAGGGCGTACCCAAGATCTTGGAGCTGCTCCAGCAGTGGCCGTACGACTTCGGCCCGATCTTCGTCGGAGTCCTGCAGAAGCTGGGCGGCCAGGAACGCGTGAACGCCGCGTTCCGCTCACCGCCGATCGACGAAGAGCAGGTGATCGATCCGATCGCCTACTACAACGCCGACCTCCCGGCCCCGATCAAGGCACCGGTGCTGCCGCGCGGTGCGAAGAAGCTCGACAGCGCCAAGGAGTTCGGCGCGCTGGCCTGGTACCTCGTCCTGTCGGAGCGCATCGACGCGCACGTCGCGCTCAAGGCCGCGTTGGGCTGGGGGGCCGACACCTACACGGTTGCGCGCGAAGGCAAGCAGACGTGCATGGAGATCCGGTACCGAGGTGAGACGCGCCAGGACAACACCGAGATGCTCGACGCGCTGCACAGGTGGATCGCGGCACTGCCGCGCGGCATGGCATCGGTGAAGGCCAACACCGACAACACGATGACCCTGCACTCCTGCGACCCCGGTGCCGCCGCGAAGGTCGTGACCGACCGCAGCATCGACGCGTACCAGCTCCTGCTCTTCCGTGATCAGATCATCGAAGAGGTGCTCAAGAGTGGTGCCCCGCTGCCGGCCGCGACGTGCATCGGCGACGCGGTCACCGACCGGGCCTCGGTCACCGACCCCAGCTACTTCCCGGGCGGCGTCTCCGGCTTC
>DAIQOP010000300.1:0-4202 GCA_036787815.1 Actinomycetota bacterium | reverse complement strand
CGCCGAGCCGGTCCTGCTTCGCCCGCACGATGCCCTCGACGACCGGGTCGACGGCTTCGAGGTGGCTGGGGTTGGCGGCCAGCGTGACCGCGATCGTGCCGCCCGAGCGCCCCGCGTACTTGCCGCTCGCACCGAGGTGGTACTTCACGTCGCCGCTCCCACCGGGGACGTTCGGGTCGAGCTCGCCTTCGAACTCGCGGAAGACCTGCGCGTACGACTTGCCGACCACGTTGGTGAGCACGTTGAGGCGGCCGCGGTGGGCCATGCCGATCACGGCCTCCTGCATGCCCTCGTCGACCGCGGCGTCGAGCAGGAAATCGAGCATGGGGATGAGGGTCTCGGAGCCTTCGAGGCTGAAGCGCTTCTGCCCCAGGTACTTGGTGTGGAGGAACCGCTCGAACGCTTCGGCCGCGTTCAGCGCCGCGAGGATCGCCGCGCGCTCGTCGGTGGTGACCTCGTGCCGCGTGCCCTCGACCTGCTCCTGGATCCAGGTCTTCTGGTCGACCTCCTGGATGTGCATGTACTCGACGCCGACGGTGCGGGCGTACGCGTCGCGCAGCACTCCGAGGATGTCGCGCAACGGCATCGTGTTCCGGCCCGCGAGCCCGCCGGTGGGGAACTCGCGGTCGAGGTCCCAGATCGTGAGACCCCAGTGCATGGGGTCGAGCTCGGCGTGGGTCTTGGGCTCCTTGCGGCCGAGCGGATCGAGGTTGGCGATCAGGTGCCCGCGCACCCGGTAGATGTTGATGAGCTGCTGCACCTGCAGCGCCTTCTCCGCCCACCCGTTCGGCTCGTCGACGGGGGAGCGGTCGCGACTCCAGCGCGCCGGCTCGTAAGGCACCGCGAAGCTCTGGAACAGCGAGTCGTAGAAGCCGTCGGCGCCCAGGAGGAAGCGGTGCAGCGCGGCGAGGAACTCGCCGCTCTCCGCGCCCTGGATCACGCGGTGGTCGTAGGTGCTCGTGAGCGTGACGACCTTGCTCACACCGATGCGGGCGATCGTCTGGAGGTCGGCGCCTTCGTACTCGGGCGGGTAGTCGATCGACCCGACGCCGACGATGACGCCCTGCCCGGGCATCAGGCGCGGGACGGAGTGCTCGGTGCCGATCACACCGGGGTTCGTGATCGACACGGTGGTCGCCGCGAAGTCGTCGGCGGTGATCTTGCCGTCGCGCACCCGGCGCAGCAGATCTTCGTACGCGCCGTGGAACTGCGCGAAGTCGAGCGTGTCGGCGGCCTTCACGTTCGGCACGAGCAGCGTGCGCGACCCGTCGGTCTTGGTGAGGTCGATCGCGAGCCCGAGGTTGACGTGCTGGTGGCGCACGACCGACGGATGACCGTCGGTGACGCCGTAGCCGGAGTTCATCGCCGGCACCTCGCGCAGTGCCCGCAGCACGGCGAAGCCGATGATGTGCGTGAACGAGACCTTGCCGCCGCGCGTGCGCGCGAGGTGGTTGTTCAGGATCTGGCGGTTGATCTCGAGGAGCTTCGCGGGCACGGTGCGCACCGACGTCGCCGTGGGCACGGCGAGGCTCGCCTCCATGTTCTCGACGATCCGTGCCGACGCGCCCCGCAGCACCGCAGGTGTCTCGCCGTCGAGCACGATCGCGGTCGAACCGGTGCTCGCGGCCGGCTTCGGGGTCGCCGACGCCGTCGGTGGTGGTGCCGTGGCGGTCGGGGCCGACGCCTCGCGCGGAACGTAGTCGGCGAAGAACTCGCGCCACGCGGCCGAGACCGACTCCGGATGCTCCACGTACTCGCGGTAGAGGTCTTCGACCATGCCGGCGTTCGTACCCAGGTCGCCGACCGCCGTGCGCGCCTCCCGACGCTCGCTCATGCGCGCTCGCTCACCGACGCACGAGCTCCGAGACGCGGAACGCGAGGTCGAGGGCCTGGCGGGCGTTGAGGCGCGGGTCGCACACCGTCTCGTAGCGCCGCTCGAGCTCGGTTCCGAGCACGTTCTCGGCCCCGCCGAGGCACTCGGTGACGTCGTCGCCGGTCAGCTCGATGTGCACTCCACCCGGCCAGACGTCGGCCGTGCGGCACACCGAGAAGAACGATTCGAGCTCGGCCATCACGTCGTCGAAGTCGCGCGTCTTGAAGCCGCTCTCGTGGACGAACGTGTTGCCGTGCATCGGGTCGCAGGCCCACACGACCGGGTAGCCGGCCTGGCTCACCGCGCGGATGATCGGCGGGAGCGCCGTGTCGATGTTGGAGCGACCCATGCGGCTGACGATCGTGAGCCGGCCCGGCTCGCGGTGCGGGTCGAGACGCCGGCAGAGCTCGATCGCGTCTTCGGGGGTCGCCTTGGGGCCGAGCTTCACCGCGACCGGGTTCTGCACGCCTTCGAGGAAGTGCACGTGCGCGCCGAGCGGTTGGCGCGTGCGCTCGCCGAGCCAGAGAAGGTGCGCGCTGCAGTCGTACCAGTCGCCGGTGAGGGAGTCGCGCCGGGTGAGCGCCTCTTCGTACCCGAGGAGCAACGCCTCGTGCGAGGTGTAGAAGTCGACCTCGTGCAGGTGCGCCTCGGCATGGAGCTGGATCCCGCAGGCCGCCATGAAGCGCAGGGCCCGGTCGATCTCGCCGGCGAGCTGGTCGTAGCGCCGGCCCTCACTGCTGGTCGCGACGAACTCGAGGTTCCATTGATGCACGCGCGAGAGGTCGGCGAAACCGCCCTTCGTGAACGCGCGCAGGAGATTCAGGGTCGAGGCCGACTGGTGGTACGCCTGCACCAGGCGGTTCGGGTCGGGGCGCCGCGCGGCGGCTTCGAACGCGAAGTCGTTCACCATGTCGCCGCGGAACGACGGCAGTTCCAGACCGTCGCGCTTCTCGGTCGGCTCCGAGCGGGGCTTGGCGAACTGGCCGGCGATGCGCCCGACCTTCGTGGTGGGTACCCCGGTGCTGTAGGTGAGCGCCACCGACATCTGGAGGATCACCTTGAGCTTGTCGCGGATGTTGTCGGCCGAGAAGTCGGCGAACGACTCCGCGCAGTCGCCCGCGTGGAGCAGGAAGCCCTCGCCGGCCGACACCCGCCCGAGGGATTCGCGAAGCGAGCGGGCTTCGCCGGCGAAGACGAGCGGCGGCTGCCGGCGCAGCTCGTCGAGCGCGGCTTCGAGCGCGGCGGGATCGGGCCAGTCGGGTTGCTGGAGCGCGGGGAGATCCCTCCAGCTTTCCGGGGTCCAGTCGGAGACCGGTTCCAACATGCTCATCGCGCGCTCAGAGGTAGGCGCCCGGGGTGCGCTCGCCCGGACCGCCCTCGATCGCGCGGCGTTGCCGCATCTCTTCGAACTGGCTCTGCGCCTGCGCCTGCTGGGTGAACAGGGTGGCCTGGATGCCGTGGAACAGCCCTTCCAGCCACCCGACGAGCTGGGCCTGCGCGACCCGGAGCTCCGATTCGCTCGGCGTCTCGCTCGTGAACGGGAGAGTGACCTCGGCGAGCTCCGTGCGGAGATCCTCCGACAGGATGCCTTCGAGCTCGCGCACCGAGCGTTCGTGGATCTCGCGGAGCCGGCGCCGGCCCGCGTCGTCGAGTGGCGCTCGGCGGGCTTCGTCGAGGAGTGAGCGCACCATCGCGGCGATGCGGATCAGCTTCGTCGGCCGGGCCACCTGCTCGAGCGCGTCGTCGCCGTCGGGCGCGACGGGGCCCGGTGCGTCGAGCACCTCGGGCTGGAGCCCGCGTTCGGCTTCCGGCTTCGCTGTTCCGGCCTCTTCGGCGTCCGACACCGTGCTTCCTTCTCCTCGTCGTGTGCGCGCCCATGCTACGTGGCCGGTCGCGCCCGGCTCCCTACGACTCGGTTGCCCACGAGGATGCGCCGTCGCGGGGGAGCGACGGCATCCTCCGGCCCTCGACGCCGGTGCCTCTCGGCCCGGGTACGTCACGGAAGGCGTACGGCACCGGGTCGCGCCCGGGCTGGCACACCCAGCACTGGCCCGTCACTCCGGTCGTCACCAGGCCGAAGACCGCGTCGGCGATCTGCTCGGGCTCCATGATCGGGAAGCCGGCGCCGCGCAGCATCTGCTTCGCGTCGGTGGTCAGGATGTTGGTGTCGGTGATGCCCGGGTTGACCGTGTTCGCGGTGATGCCCTTCTCGGCGAGCGTCGGCGCCACCGAGCGGATCAGACCGACGACCGCGTGCTTGCTCGCGTCGTACACCGGGTCGGGTGGGAAGGGGATCAGGCCCGCGAGCGACGAGGTCGCGACGACGGCG
>DAIQOP010000299.1:0-4209 GCA_036787815.1 Actinomycetota bacterium | reverse complement strand
CGACAGCAGAGAGAGTCGCGTTCACCCCGCCATCCTACACGAACACACGTTCGCCGCACAAGCGAAAAGATCAATGAACACGGGCGCGATAGCTCGCGTGTAGCCGGGCGCCGCCGCCCTATGGGTGCGGACTCGCGGCAACGCCCGGCCCGCTCATCATCGTCACCCGAACGGGTGGCCTGAGCGGTCGCCGGCGCGTTACCCGCCGAAGTCGGGGAGCACGAGCGCGCCGTCGCCGGCGAGCGTGAAGCCGGGGTTGTAGGCGATCTCCCAGGCGTGGCCGTCGGGGTCGGTGAAGTACGCCGCATAGCCCCCGTAGAAGGTCTTGCCCGGCGGTCGCGTCACGGTCGCGCCGGCGTCGACGGCCGCCGCGACGAGCGAGTCGACCTCGGCTTCGGAACGCACGTTGTGCGCGAGGGCGATACCGCCGAATCCAGTGCCGCCGGCATCGGGGACGCCGGCGTCGGCCGCGAGCTTGTCGCGTCCCCACAGCACGACCGCGAGCCCGCCGGCCTGGAAGAACACCGTCTCCTCGGTCTCCTGCCCCCTCCAGCCCAACGCCGCGTAGAAGGCGCGGGCGCGCGCGAGATCGGCGACACCCAAGGTGATGAGGCTGATCCGCTGCTCCACCGCGTGAACGTACCTCGGACCTCGGAGAGTCAGAGGTAGAGGCCGGTGCCGCTCTCCGACCGCGGCGACGCGACCGCGTGCACGTCGCGCTCGCGCAGGATGACGTACTCGTCGGAACGGATCTCGACCTCGAAGCCGGCGTCGGGTGAGAAGAGCACGCGGTCGCCGGGCTCGATATTGCGCACCGTGGGGCCGACCGCGACGACTTCGGCCCACACGAGGCGCCGATCCACTGCCGCGGTGGCCGGGATCACGATCCCCGCGCGCGACTTGCGCTCCCCCGCCTCGGTGCCCTGGACGACCAGGAGGCGGTCGGCCGTCATGCGCACCGACTGCTTCACATCCGGGTCGTCGTCGGCCATGCAGCCGAGGATATCGGCGTGCCGAGCGGCGCCTCGGTCCGAGGCTCGGACCCCCTCCCTGGATAATCTCGACCGGAACCCCGCTCGGGAACCTGAATGGGAGCACGATCGATGCCAACGACCCGCGCCGTCGCCGCGCTCGCTCTCGCCGGCCTGGTCGCGGCCGGTTGTGGAGGTGGAGGCGGGGGCGGAGGCGCGTCCGACTCGATCACCGTCACCGCCCCGACCGGTGGTGGAACGGCGTCGCTCACCATCGACGCCCACGACGTGTTCTTCACGCCCAAGCGGGTGAAGGCGCCCGCCGGCAAGCTCGACATCCACTACGTCGAGCAGGGCTCCCAGCAGCACACGCTCGTGATCGACGGGGTGAAGGGCTTCAAGCTCGAGGTCGGGCCCGGCAGCAAGGAGGAGAGCGCCACCGTCGATCTCCAACCCGGCGTCTACACCTACTACTGCACCATTCCCGGCCATCGGGCCCAGGGCATGCAGGGCACCATCACCGTCGCGTCCTGACGCGTCCGACACCGCGTTCCACCAGCTCGCGTAGCACGCCGCGGGCGCGACGCGACCGCGGGCCGGCAACGGGGCGCTTCGTGGGCCGTGTACCCGCTGGGTTACATTCGCCCCGGCTCACCCGCCTCCTCCTGGAGCCGTCGCCCGTGCTGCAATCCGCCACCCCACGCGCTTCCTCGCTCGACTGGCGGGCGTCGTTCGGGGCGTACGTGCGCCTGACGAAACCCCGGGTCATCGAGTTGCTGCTGGTCACGTCGGTGCCCCCGATGATGCTCGCGGCCGGCGGGTTCCCTGCGGGCCGGCTGCTCGCGGCGGTGCTGATCGGCGGTGCGCTCGCCGCCGGCGGCGCCAACACGATCAACTGCTGGGTCGAGCGCGACAGCGACCAGCTCATGAAGCGCACCCACGATCGGCCGCTCCCGGCCGGTGAGGTCGTCCCGTCGCACGCGCTCACGTTCGGGATCGTGCTCAACGTCGTGGCGTTCGCGTACCTCGCGCTCGCGGCGAACCTGCTCGCCGCGAGCCTCACGATCACCGCGACGCTCTTCTACGTGTTCGTGTACACGATCTGGTTGAAGCCGCGCACGCAGCAGAACATCGTCATCGGTGGCGCTGCGGGTGCCGTGCCGGTGCTCGTCGGATGGGCCGCGGTGCGCGGCGACGTCGGCGCGCCCGCGTGGATCCTGTTCGCGGTGGTGTTCTTCTGGACTCCGGCGCACTTCTGGGCACTCGCGTTCAAGTACCGCGACGACTACGCACGCGCGGGCATCCCGATGCTCCCCGTGCTCAGGAGCCCGGCAGAGACAGGGCGCCAGATCACGGCCTACGCGGTGATGACGGCCGCCGTCACGCTCACGCTCGGTGTGGTCACCCACGTGAGCCTCTTCTACGTGGTCGTCGCGGCAGTGCTCGGCCTCGCGTTCGTCGTGCAGGCGGTGCAGCTCGCGCGCGACGTCTCGCCGACGGCCGCGATCCGCTTCTTCGGCTACTCCAACGTGTACCTGCTCCTGGTGTTCGCCGCCGTTGCCGTCGACGCCCTCATCACCGGACGCTGAGCCCCGCGGGCGGCGCGTCGCGCTGCTGGCGTTGGTTCCCGCCATCGTCGTGCTCGTCGGCGCGTTGCTCTTCTTCTCGTTGCATTCCCACCGTTCGTCGACGGCGGAGCCCCACGGCGCGACCATCGCCGGTCGGGCCGTCGTCGGCCGGGCCGCACCGATCTTCACGGCGACCGACCTCGACGGCCGTTCGGTCTCGCTCGCTTCGTACCGAGGTCGCCCGCTCATCGTCTCGTTCGGTGCGTCGTGGTGCCACCCGTGCCGCCAGGAGTACCCGCTCCTGGAGGAGACGGCCGCGAAGTACGGCAACCGTCTCGCGATCGTGTCGGTGATGCACGACGATCTCAACGGCGACGCGCGGGCGTTCGTGCGCGAGTTCCACGCGCGCTGGCCGGCGGTCAACGACGAGACGAACGCGATCTCGAGCGCCTACGGCGTGGTCGGCGTGCCGCAGACCTTCTTCATCACGCCCGCCGGTGTCGTGCAGGCGCGCGTGTACGGCATCACCTCGCACGGCGCGCTCGACCCTCCGCTGCGCCGCCTGCTCGCGACGGGCTGAGCTACCGGCAGATCCGGGGGAACCGGGGGAACCGGCTCACTCTTCCCAGCGGAAGAACCGGATCGCCAGGATCGGTGCGCCGATCGCCCACGCGACGAGCACCACGAGACTGCCGACCGGGAAGGTGTGCCCGGCCGCGAGGACGCCCCGCACGCACTCCGAGAGCGCCGCGGCCGGCAGCAGTCGGGCGAACGCCTGGAGCGGGCCGGGCAGCTTCGAGAGCGGGTACGCCATCCCGCCGAGGAACAGCAGCACGAGGAAGAGGCCGTTCGCGAGCGCGAGGTTCGCTTCCGCGCGCAACGTGCCGGCGAACAGGAGACCGACGCCGGCGAACGCGATCGTGCCGAGCAGCAGCAACCCGAGGGCCGCGACCACGCCGCCGGGCACGTGCCACCCGAGGGCGGCGCCCGTCGCGATGATCGCGACCGCCTGCACCGCCTCGAGCAGCAGGATCGTCGTCGTCTTCGCGACGAGCAGACCGGTGCGGCTCAAGGGGGTGGTGCCGAGCCGTTTGAGCACGCCGTACCGGCGCTCGAAGCCGGTCGCGATGCCGAGGCTCACCATCGCCGCCGACATCACCGCGAGTGCGAGGACGCCCGGAACGAGGAAGTCGACCGGCTTCTTGTAGTCGGTCGCGATGGTGTCGACCTTCGCGAAGAACACGAGGATCCCCAGCGGGATCGCGAGAGTGACGATGAGGCTCTCGCCCCGCCGCAACGTGAGCGCGAGCTCGGCCCGGGTCTGCGCGACGACCGCCCTCGCCTTCATGGCGTGGGCCCCGGAGTGCGCTCCTCGGCGGTGAGCGCCAGGAAGACGTCTTCGAGCGAGCGCCGGCCCGAATGCAGTGCGCTCAGCAGCACGCCACGGTCGCGTAGGTGGCACGCGAGCTCGGCGATGAGCTTCGGGGTGCCCGGGGCGCGAACGACCCACTCTCCCGGCCCTTCCCTCGCGAGCTCTTCGGGGGTCACGCCGAGCGCCGCGGCGAGCGAAACGGGGTCGAGATCGCCTTCGGCCGAGAATCGCAGCTCGCCGTCGCCACTACCCGCGGTGATCTCCGCGGGCGAGCCGATGGCGGCCAGCCGCCCGTCGG
>DAIQOP010000298.1:1627-4265 GCA_036787815.1 Actinomycetota bacterium | reverse complement strand
GCCGCTCGCTCGCCGCCGGTTGCGCCAGATCGTGGGTGCGCTGGTCGTGGATCAGGATGACGCCGCGCTGCGCGCATACCTCGCCCACCAGGAGGCCGAGGGCTATCGGGTCAATGCGAACCTGCTCGGCGAATTCGTGCTCGGCGACGCCGAAGCCGCCCGCCGTCTGCGGGCCACGATCGCACTGTTGGAGCGTGACGATGTCCACTACGTGTCGGTCAAGGCGTCGTCGGTTGCGAGCCAGCTGAACCTCTGGGCGTATGACCACACTCTCGAGCGGGTCAAGGCGAGCCTCCGGCGGCTGTTCGTCGCGGCCGCGGCGGCGTCGCCCCCGAAGTTCGTCAACCTCGATATGGAGGAGTACAAGGACCTGCGCCTTACGATCGACGCGTTCACGCAACTCCTCGATGAGCCGGCGTTCTGTTCCCTCGAGGCCGGCATCGTGCTCCAGGCGTACCTACCGGATTCCTTCGACGCCCTGCGAGAACTGCAGGTGTGGGCGCGGCGCCGGCGCGAACGCGGGGGAGCGGCCGTCAAGGTGCGCATCGTGAAGGGCGCCAACCTGGCTATGGAGCGAGTCGACGCCGTGATGCACGGGTGGACGCAGGCGCCGTACGACACGAAGGCCGAGACCGACGCCAACTACAAACGATTGCTGGACTGGTCGATCGATCGCAGTCGGCTGAGCGCGGTCGGTATCGGCGTCGCGAGCCACAACGTCTTCGATGTCGCGTGGGCGAAGCTGCTCGCTGACGCGCGTGGCGTGACCGAGAGTGTGAACTTCGAAATGCTGCAGGGCATGGCGCCGGGTGTCGCCCGCGCGGTGCGGGACGCGACCGGCGGTGTGCTCCTGTACACGCCAATCGTCGCGGCTGGCGACTTCGACCACGCGCTGGCCTATCTGTTCAGACGCCTCGAGGAGAACAGCAGCGGCGACAACTTCCTGCGCCATCTCTTCGATCTTGCGACGGATGCCACGGCGTTCGCCGTGGAGCAGGCCCGGTTCGAGGCCGCGGTCGCCGACCGCTGGCGGGTCTCGAGCCGGCCCAGGCGGCTCGTTGGCGAACCGCGATCGGTTCACGGCTTCGACAACGTGCCCGACGCCGACCCGACCGAGAGCGTCGTGCGCGCTTCGATCCTGGCGACCGTCGGCGCGCCGCCGGCCGTCGAACTGCCCGAGGAGATCACCGACATTGCCGAGATCGACGATCTCGTCGCCGCCGCAGTGGTGGGTCGGGACGAATGGCATGGAATGACGCCGGATCGACGTCGAAGCGTCCTGCTCGGCGTCGCGGACCGACTCGCACAACGTCGTCCGGAATTGATCGCGATCATGGCGGACGAGGCAGCTAAGACGATCGCGGAAGGCAACCCGGAGGTTTCCGAGGCGGTCGACTTCGCCCGCTACTACGCCGAACGAATCGCCGAGCTTGATCAGCGCGACGGCGCCGAATTCGAACCACTGGGTGTCATCGCGGTTGTCCCGCCCTGGAACTTCCCGCTCGCCATCCCCGCCGGGGGTGTACTTGCGGCGCTGGCCGCGGGCAACTCGGTCGTTCTCAAACCGGCGCCGGAGACGCCGCGCACCGCCTTCGCGATCGCGCAGGCCTGCTGGGACGCGGGCGTGCCGCGTGCAACGCTCCGATACGTTCGCTGCGCCGATTCGGCGGTTGGTGAACACCTGATCGCGCATGACGGCATTGACGGGATCATCCTCACCGGCTCATTGGATACGGCCGAACTGTTCCGGTCGATCGCGCCCGCCACACTGTTGTTCGCGGAGACATCGGGCAAGAACGCGATGGTGGTGATGCCCGACGCCGACCTCGATCTGGCGGTGGCCGACATCGTGCACTCGGCGTTCGGGCATGCCGGCCAGAAGTGCTCGGCGGCGAGCCTCGCGATCTGTGTCGGATCGGTCGCGACGTCGCAACGGTTCCGCCGTCAGCTGGTGGACGCGACTCGCAGCCTCATTGTCGCGACGTCCGACCGGCCCGAAGCAGTCATGGGGCCGTTGATCGACGCTCCCACCCCGAAACTCCGTCGTGCTCTGACCCAACTCGAAGCGGGCCAGCGGTGGCTACTCCAGCCACGCCTGATCGATCCGGCTACGAACCTGTGGACACCCGGCATCATCGACGGCGTACGACCCGGGTCCTGGTTCCACCGGACCGAGTGTTTCGGCCCCGTTCTCGGGCTCATCGCCGCGCGTGACCTCGACGAGGCGGTCGGCGTGCAGAACGCGGTCCCGTATGGCCTCACGGGTGGGATCCACACGCTCGACCCGGCGCACGTGCAGCGATGGTTGGAGCGGGTCGAGGTCGGCAATGCGTACGTCAACCGGGGGATCACCGGTGCAATCGTCGGCCGGCAACCGTTCGGGGGATGGAAGCGGTCCGTGATCGGCCCCGGCGCCAAGGCCGGTGGCCCGAACTACGTCGCGCAGTTCGGCCGTTGGCGCGCGACGCGCGATCCGCAACAAGGGGAGGATCTCTTGCCGGACGTCGCCGCGCTCGTCCGCTCCTTCGCCTCCGAGCTCGAGCCGGCCGAACGCGTCTCCCTGGAGCGCGCGGCACGTAGCGACGCGCGAGCGTGGCGCACGGAATTCACCTCCGTCCGCGATCCGAGCGGCCTCTTC
>DAIQOP010000298.1:0-1617 GCA_036787815.1 Actinomycetota bacterium | reverse complement strand
CGAGTTCCGCTACCGCGCGTTGGCGACGATCGTCGTTCGAGTCGCGGCCGGCGCCCGGCCCCTGGACGTTGCCCGCGTGTTGGCCGCCGCGATGCTCGTCGACGCCCCGCTGCACGTCAGCGTCGCCCCGGACTATGTGGGGCCGCTCGGGCGCGTCGCGCGTCATGACGAGAACGCAGAGGACTTCATCGCCTGGGCGCAGCGCGCCCTGCCCGATCGAGTCCGTCTGCTCGGCGACGAACCTGCACTGCGCGCCGGACTGCCGGCGACCACCTTCCTCGACGACCGCCCTCCGATCGGCGACGGCCGCATCGAGCTTCTCCGTTGTCTCCGCGAGCAAACCGTGAGCCGCACCCGGCACCGATTCGGCAACCTCGTCGCGCCGGAGCTGTTCGAGGTCGACGACGAAGGCAACGCACACGAGTTGCACAACGGCGTGTCGCTCAGGTGACCGCGCCCCGCTCGACGACCGCGTGCACGAGCGGGACGCCGGGTCTGTAGACGAGGTGTGTGTATGAGGGCGCAGCGAGCACGACGGCAGGGATGTCGCCGAGTGCACCGTGTAGTTCTTTGGTGTTGAACCATGCGCGCTTTGCGACCGTATTGCGACCGGATGGCCCCGAGGAGGTCGCATGCGTCACCATCGCCAACGGTTCGTGCGGTTCAGCAAATCTCGTCTGGTCGCGTTCGGCGCGGTCGCGGTGCTGACATTGGCAGCCTGCGGATCCGCGAGCGGCACATCCAAAACGATCCCGGGCCAATCCCCGATGACACCGACGACTGCCAGTTCGAGTGGTGGCTACGGCTACTGACCCACCTCCAATTGGACGACGGGATCTTCGGAGGGGGCGCGATCAGAATCAGCTTGTTTCAGGGGGAGGAAGCCCAAGTTGAGTTCGGAGGGTCCTGACCTGCTGCTCGACGGCGCCGTTGGCCGCTGAGAGTTGCTGCTCATAGCGAAGCAGTTGCTGGAGCGAGGCCGAAGCGGCCGCTTCCGTGGTGAGGGTGGCCCGCGATTCGTTGACGCCGACAAGAGCGCGGACAGTCGCCTCGATCGCAGGTGGAAAGGCGATGGCGAGCAGGCTGCGGTCGAACAGGCGCTCGGTGGCGGCAGCGTCGCGGAGGTCGGTTCGGGCCGCAACGAGATGGTCGTGGTCCCGCCCCGCGAGCTTGTCGAGCGTGTCGAGACCTCGGTTGCCGACCGTCGCGATCGCCAAGTACCGCGCAGCGAGACCTCGACGCTGAGCGGCTGCCGCGGCCGTCGACGACGGCATCGTCGTGGTTCCCGCGGCGGGAGCGTGCGCGCCCGAGCAGCCGGCGGCCAACATGACGACAGCTAGCAACGGCCACGCTGGTGATCGGATCATCGGGGCGACTTCCGTTCGCGTGCGTGAACTCTTCGGAATGATCGTCCCACTCGATCGCAATGCTAGAGCCCGCTGGACGCGTCGGGCCGGCGTCAAGACTTCGGATCTCGAACTGATCGCGTCGCCTCGACATGGTTCGCTCGGACTCTTCGGGTTGCCACCTCGCCTTGCAAACGAGCCTCTTCGGGTTTCTAGCCCGCTTGCTAGCAGCCTGAGCGGGCGGGCAAGGGCCCAAGTGCTGCTCGGCGTG
>DAIQOP010000077.1:0-15684 GCA_036787815.1 Actinomycetota bacterium | reverse complement strand
GACCGCGTCGCGCTGATCCTCGACATCTTCGCCCAGCACGCGACGAGCCAAGAGGGCATGTTGCAGGTGGAGCTCGCGCAGCTCCGCTACCGGTTGCCGCGCCTGCGCGGCCGCGGTATCCAGCTGAGCCAGCAGGGCGCGGGTATCGGCACCCGCGGGCCCGGCGAGACGCAGCTCGAAGTCGATCGGCGCCGCATCCTCCGCCGGGTGCAGCAGCTCGAACGCGACCTGAAGACGCTCGCGAAGACGCGCCGGACGCAGCGCAAGTCGCGCGTCCGCCAGGGTCTCCCCCGTGTCGCGCTGGTCGGGTACACGAACGCCGGCAAGTCGACGTTGCTCAATCGGCTCACGCACTCCCACGCGCTGGTCGAAGATCAGCTCTTCTCGACGCTCGATCCCACGACCCGCCGGCTCCGCCTGCCCGGTGGCGAGACGGTGCTCGTCTCCGACACCGTGGGGTTCGTGCAGCGGTTGCCCCACCAGCTGGTCGAGGCCTTCCGGTCGACACTCGAAGAGGTCGTCGATGCCGACTTGTTGCTCCACGTGGTCGACGCGAGCCGCCACGAGGCCGAGGCCCGCATCACCGCGGTGCACACCGTGCTCGCCGAGATCGGCGCCGACGAACAACCGGAGCTCATGGTCTGGAACAAGCGCGACCTCGCAGCCGCGGCCGACATCGAGCAGCTGGTGGCGCGCACTCGCGGATCGGTCGCCGTGTCGGGCGCGACGGGCGACGGCATCGATCAGTTGCGGCTCGTGATCGCCGAGCGCCTGCGTGCGCTCGACCGGCTCGTGGAGCTCCTGGTTCCCTACGACCGCGGTGACGTGCTCGCGGCCCTGCACCGCGACGGCGAGGTGCTCGTCGAGGTGCACGACGAAGGCGGTACCCGCGTGCGGGCCCGGCTCTCCGATCCGGTGCTCTCACGCTTCCGCGGCTTCGTTACCGCCGAAGTCTGAGCGCCCGACCGCGAACGAGCGCCGGGGGCACGGGGGCACGGGGGCCGCCGGTAGGCTCGGCGCGATGGCGACCGTCGTGCCGTTCGTGCCGCCTCCGTACCCCTATGAGCGGCTCGACGCCCTCAAGCAGGTTGCCGACGTACTTCCCGGCGGGGTGGTGGACTGCTCGATCGGCACGCCCTGCGACCCCGTTCCCGAGATCGCCGCCGCGGCCGCGGCCGACGCGGCGACGAGGTCGATGGGGTACCCGCCGTCGGCCGGAACCGCCGCGTTGCACGACGCCGCCGCGGCCTGGATGCACCGGTGCCTCGGCGTCGAGGTGGCGCCGACGGGAGTCGCCGCGTGCATCGGGACCAAGGAGATGGTGGTCTCGCTCCCGCACTTCCTCGCGTTGGCGCGCCCCGGCCGCGACACGGTGCTCTATCCGGCCGTCGCGTACCCGTCGTACGACATGGGCGCGACGCTCGCCGGGCTGCGAGGCGTCCCCGTTCCGCTCGATGCCGATTGGCACGTCGATCTCGACGCGATCAGTGCCGAAGACGCCGACCGCGCGCTGCTGCTGTGGATCAACGAGCCCGGTAACCCGTCGTCGTCGGTGGCCGACCGTGCCTACCTCGAGCGCGTCGCCGAATGGGGCCGCGCCCACGGCGTGGTCGTCGCGAGCGACGAGTGCTACGTCGAGTTCGCGCCGGAACCGGCGACGATCCTGTCGGCCGGCTTCGAGGGCGTGCTCGCGGTGCACAGTCTCTCGAAGCGCTCCAACCTTGCCGGGATGCGGGTCGGGTTCTTCGCCGGCGACCCCGAGATCGTCCACTACCTCGTCGAGACCCGCAAGCACGCCGGACTCATGGTGCCGACGCCAGCACAGGCCGCGGCCGTCGCCGCGTTGTCGGACGACACCCACGTCGGCGTGCAGCGCACGCGCTACGCCGAACGTCGCGCGCTCGTGGTGGAGCGGCTCGAATCGGTGGGGTTGCGTCACGAAGGCGGACCGATGCTCTTCTACCTCTGGCTCCGCGACGACGCGGGCGCCGACGGCTGGGCGATCGCCGACCGGCTGGCGCGCGTGGGGCTGCTCGTCTCGCCCGGAGATCTCTACGGCGATGCCGGCGCGCCGTACGCGCGCCTCGCGCTCGTCCAACCGCGAGCACGACTCGAACCCGTGCTCGACCGACTCGTGAAGGAGAACTGAACCATGGGTGATCCGGGGCTCGCGGCCACCATCACCAAGCTCTGGGAGGCCGGCGCCGACTACGCCTCGGTGCTGCCCCACGCGCAGGCCCACGACGCGGTACGCACCGCGATCGGCGAGCTCGATCGGGGCGCGTCGCGCGTGGCGGAGGTCATCGACGGCGACGTGGTCGTGCACGAGTGGGCGAAGCAGGCCGTGCTGCTCTGGTTCCGGTTCCAGGAGCTCGGCGTCATCGAGGCCGGCCCGTTCGAGTACGTCGATCGCCTCCCGCTCAAGCACGGCTACCGGGCATCGGGCGTGCGGGTCGTGCCGGGAGCGCAGGCCCGGTTCGGGAGCTACCTCGGCAACGGCGTGGTGCTCATGCCTTCGTACGTCAACATCGGCGCGTACGTCGACGACGGCACGATGGTCGACACGTGGGCGACCGTAGGGTCGTGCGCGCAGATCGGCAAGCGGGTGCACCTCGCCGGCGGCGTCGGGATCGGCGGGGTGCTCGAGCCGCCGCAGGCGAAGCCGGTGGTGATCGAGGACGACGTGTTCATCGGCTCGCGGTGCATGATCGTCGGCGGCGCGCGCGTGCGTAAGGGCGCTGCGCTCGGTGCCGGGGTGATCCTTACGGCGAGCATTCCTGTGATCGACGCGCAGACCGGCGAGGAGATCTCGCGCGGCGACGTTCCCGAGCGCGCGGTCGCGGTGCAGGCGACGCGCCCGCGTGAGTTCCCCGGCGGCACGTTCGGCCTGTCGTGCGTGCTGGTGCTGCGCTACCTGCCCGAGGGCGAAGGCCACGACGACCTCCAGCTCAACGCGATGCTGCGCGAGCACGGGATCATCTCGTGAGCATGTCGTCGTGAACGCGTTGGCTGCCGCGGTCGTCGAGCACGATCCGGCCGACCCGTTCGGGCTGACGGCCGCGCTCTGCGCGGTCCCGTCGGTCAGTGGCGACGAGTCGGCGCTCGCCGACGCCGTGACGACCCGTCTGCGCGACCGGGCCGTGAACCTCACGGTTCGTCGCGTCGCGAACAACGTGGTCGCGCGGACCGAGCTCGGTCTTCCGAGACGGATCGTGCTCGGTGGGCACCTCGACACCGTGCCCGCGAACGGCAACGCCGAGCCCCGGCTCGACGGCGACGTGCTCCACGGTCTCGGTTCCGCCGACATGAAGGGCGGCCTCGCGGTGCTGCTCTCGTTGGCGGAGCTCGCGTCGATCAGAGGCGCGACCCGCGATCTCACCTTCGTCTGGTACGAGGGGGAGGAGGTCGCCGACGAGCACAACGGGCTGCGGCACCTCTTCGAGGTCGCCCCGGAGCTGCTCGCGGGCGATCTCGCGATCCTGCTCGAGCCCACGAGCGGGTGGGTCGAGGCGGGGTGCCAGGGAACGCTGCACGCCCGCGCGACGGTGCGCGGCCGGCGTGCGCACAGCGCGCGGCCCTGGATGGGGCGCAACGCGATCCACGCGGCGAGCGCGCTGTTGACCCGCGTGGCCGCGTTCGACGCGGCGACGGTGACCGTCGACGGTCTCGACTACCGCGAGGCGCTCCAGGTCGTGCGGGTCGAAGGTGGCGTCGCCAACAACGTCGTGCCCGACGAGTGCCGGTTCACGGTCAATCGTCGCTTCGCGCCGAATCGCTCGGTCGACGACGTCGCCGCCGAGGTGCGGGCACTGCTCGCCGACGCCGACGAGATCGAGATCCTCGGCGCGTCGCCCGCGGCGCCGCCGAACCTCCACGATCCGCTGGTCGCGGAGTTCGTCGGCACCCTCGATCTCGCCGTGCGCCCGAAGCTCGGCTGGACCGACGTCGCGCGTTTCGCGTCGCGCGGCATCCCCGCGCTCAACTTCGGGCCCGGCGACCCGGCGGTCGCGCACACGGCGGAAGAGCATGTGACCCGAGGCGACGTCGAGGGGTGCCTGCGCGTGCTCGCGTACTTCGTCGGCCTGCACGTGGTGCGCTGAACCGCACGAACCGCTCAGAGGGACACCGTTCAGAGGGACACCGGCCGGGAATTGCCGGTCGGCCGCGCGGGGCGCGTCGCTACCCTCGCCGGATGCGGAGTGCTGCGCCGGCGGAGTCGCGGGATCCACCGGCCTTCCTGGCCGAGTGTGTCCGGCACGCGCGCGCGTTGGTCGAGGGCCGGCCGGTCATCGTGGGTGGCTTTCCGCTCGCCGGCACCACGCGTCGGGTGCGCATGCTGCGAGAGCTGGGCGCGTCGGGTTGCCTCGTCGTCGCGTCGGGCGTGGGCACCGGGCCGCTGCCCGACCCGGGCGACGCCGAGTGGATCGTCGTGCCGGTCGACGCCACCGACATGACCGGCGAGATGCGGGCGACGGAGCGGCTCCTCGACCACCCGCCTGCGGAGGTGGTCGCCGCGCTCGACCGTTTCGACGCCGATCGCGAGGCACTGGTGCTGCTGGCTTCGGTGGAGGCGGCACTCGCGCTCGGCGATCGTGCCGCGTTCGGCGCCCGCCCGCCGGCGTGGGTGGCCCTCGAGGACAAGACGGTGTGCGACGAGCTGTTCGATGCGGCCGGCGTGCCCCGGCCTCCCTCGCTCGTCGTCGACGCGACCTTCGCCGCGCTGCGCGATGCGACCGGTGCGTTCGATGCCGGAGCGGGCACCGTGTGGGCCGGCGACGCGCGCGAAGGCTTCAACGGTGGCACCGAGTACGTCCGCTGGGTGCGCGACGGCGACGGCGACGACGGCGGCGCGGCCGCGGCGTTCTTCGCCGAGCATTGCGACCGCGTGCGCGTCGCGCCCTTCGTCGCCGGCATCGCGTGCAGCGTGCACGGTTTCGTCACCGACGACGGCGTCGCGGTCTTCCGCCCGGTCGAGCTGGTCAACCTGCGGCGGCCGAGTGGTGATCGGTTCCAGTACGCGGGCTGCGCGACGTTCTGGGATCCCGCTCCCGACGACCGAGCGCAGATGCGTACCGCGGCGCGCCGGATGGGGGATCACCTGCGCGAACGGGTTGCGTACCGGGGCTGCTTCACCCTCGACGGGATCATGGGCGCCAATGGCTTCGTCGCGACCGAGTGCAACCCTCGACCCGGCGCCGGGATCGGCTACTTCGCGCATGCGGTTCCCGACTTCCCGTTCGACGTGGTGCAGTACCTCGCGGTCGGAGGCCGCGCCGGTTGGTTGCGCGCCGAGGAGCTGGAGGCGGTCGTGCTCGACGCGGGCGATCGGGTGCGATGGGGTGGCGGCTGGACGCCGGTCCGCGCGCGCTTCGAGGCGATGAGCACACAGGCACTTGCACGCGACGGCGACGCGTTCCGCGCGGCCACCGACGGCGAACCGGTCGACGCGACCCTCACCCTCGGGCCGGGCGGGCTCGGCGGGTTCGTGCGCGTCGAGCTGAGCCCGGAACGCACACCGGCCGGACCATCGGTCGGCCCGCTCGTCGCGGCCGCGTTCGCCTACGCGGATGCCACCCACGCAACCGGAATCGGCACGGTCGGCGCGGCTGCTCCCGCCCGCTGAACCGAGCCGCGCGTTCAGTCGATGCCGGCGAGCGAGCGCACGATCTTGCCGAGGGCCGAGAAGTCTTCACGCCCGTAGCCCGCGGTGCTCGCCGCGCCGAGTATCGGGCGCACGACTCCGGACGTGAGCGCGGGAACGCCCGTCTTCGCGGCGTAGGCGAGCACGAGGTCGACGTCCTTGGCCATGAGGTCGGTCATGAAGCCGGGCTTCCATCCGTTCGATGCCGGGCTGTCGGCGACGGCGCCCTCGAACGGCAGGCGGGTGCGGAGTGCGACGCAGTCACCGGTCGCGTGGGTGAGCACCTCGTAGAGCAACTCGAGATCGACGCCCGATTTCGCCGCCATCGTCGCGGCCTCGGCGACGGCGAGCATCTGCGCGGCGTAGACGAGCTGGTTGCACAGCTTCACGACCTGACCCATGCCCGGCCCGCCGACGTGCACGATGAGCCCGGCGAACGGATCGAGCGCGGGGCGCGCGTCGTCGAGCGCGGCCGCGTCGCCGCCGACCATGAGCGTGAGCGCGCCGCGTTCGGCCCCGACGGTGCCGCCCGAGAGCGGGGCGTCGAGATAGCGCGCCCCGGTGGCGGTCACGCGCTCGTGCTGCGCGCGCTCGACGTCGGGATCGATCGTCGACGTGTCGACCACGATCTTGCCGGGCCCGAGCGCCGGCAACGAGGCGTCGAGCACCTTGACGACCTCGGGGGAGTTGGGCACGCACAGGATGGTGACCGTGCTGGCGGCGACGACCGCGCGTGGCCCGTCGCCTTCGTGCGCGCCGAACGCGATCGCCGCGTCGATCGGGCCCCGGCTGCGCGACGCGACCGTCACCTCATGACCCGCGGCCACGAG
The DNA here is from genome assembly GCA_036787815.1 of Actinomycetota bacterium. Taxonomy (GTDB): domain Bacteria; phylum Actinomycetota; class Acidimicrobiia; order IMCC26256; family PALSA-610; genus DATBAK01. The sequence goes on along the minus strand of DAIQOP010000077.1, from coordinate 9,213 downwards.
GTGACGCGTCATCGGCAATCCCATCGCACCCAGCCCGACGAAGCCGACTCGCATCGTTTCTCCTCGCCTCGACGACCCGGCTTGACGGTACCAGTGGCCCTCCGTACGGTGACCGGCCGTGTCCGACACGCTCGTCTTCGTCACCCAGGTCGCGCCGTATCGGCACGGACCGGCGGGGGTGCACGGGGTGCTCGACCAGGCCGCCGTCGGCGTCGCGCAGGTTGCCGAGCTCAACGGTCTGCGGGCGCGTCGCGTCGACGACGTGCGTGATCTCGACGACGCCGACCTCGCCGGCGCACGCGCGCTCGCGTTGTTCACGATCGGCGAGACGCCCTGGAGCGCGAGCCAACGGGCGGCGGTGCTCGACCGCCTGCGCGCCAATGCCCTCTCGGTCGTGGCGATCCACTCGGCAACCGACTCGTGCTACGGCTGGCCCGATTTCGGGAAGATCGTCGGCGCGCGCTTCGACGGGCATCCCTGGACCAGCACGGTCGCGCTCGATGTCGTCGAGCCGGCGCATCCCGCCACTCGGCATCTCGGCGTCGAGTGGATCTGGCACGACGAGGTATACCAGTTCCGCGATCTCCGACCCGACGCGCGCGTGCTGCTGCACGTGCGGGACGGTCAACTCGACCTCACCGCCGCAGGCGCCAAGCAGCCACCGCACGGGTTCCCGCTCTCGTGGTGCTTCACCGAAGGCAAGGGGCGGGTGTTCTCGACGAGTCTCGGGCATTTCCCCGGCGCGTGGGAGACCCCGGCGTACCTCCAGCACCTCTCCGGCGGCCTGGCCTGGGCGCTGGGCGAGGGCAAGTAGCCGCGTGACCGATTCCGGAGATCCGGGAACCGACGCGCCACCGCCACTGCCGGCACCGGCGCCCGTGCGCCCGCAGCGGCGGCGCAACTTCTCGCTCTGGGCCTACTGGCAACTGCGTCTCGCCGAGACCGCGCCGCCCGAAGCGTGCCCGGTCGACGACCTCGCCAACCACTTCGAGGCGTACCGCTCCGCGGTGCAGGAGCGGCTCGCCGGCCTGCTGGGGGAGTGGCCCGAACCGGTACCGCCCGACGTCGAGGTGCTCGAAGAGGACGACGCGGGCCGGTACAAGCGTTCGCGGATCGTCTTCGACACCGAAGCGACCATGTCGGTTCCCGCGTATCTCCTGATTCCGCACGACCGCGTCCGGGCCGGGCCCGCGGTGCTCGCGATCCACGGGCACGGTGCGGGCAAGTCGATGGTGTGCGGTCTCGACCGCGGCGATGCCGAGCTGCGCGACGAGATCGGTGAGTACCACGGCGACTACGCGCACCAGCTCGCGTGCCGGGGGTTCGTGGTGCTCGCACCCGACCTGCGCGGTTTCGGCGAGCGCACCGACTGGAATCCACCCGACCGGTACCAGTGCGACTGGAACCTCGTGTCCGCGACGATGGCGGGCATGAACCCGCTCACGCAGAACCTGTGGGATCTGCGCTGCTCGCTCGACGTCCTCGCCGGCCACCCGCTCGTCGATCCGGCCCGCATCGGTGCCGCCGGGCTCTCGTACGGCGGCACGGCCGCGTTGTTCCTCGCGGCGCTCGACGAGCGGGTGAAGGCCGCGGTCGTGAGCGGCTACTTCAGCTCCTGGGCCGCCGCACACCGCGTGCCGTGGAACATGTGCGGATCGCAGATCCTCCCGGGCCTCCTCGGCCGGCTCGAGCACGTCGATCTCGGCGCGCTCGTCGCGCCGCGTGCGCTGCTCGTGGAGACCGGCACCGAAGACCCGATCTTCCCGGTCGCGGCGGCGCGCGACGCGTTCGCGACCCTCGCGAAGATCTACGAGCATTCCGGCGCGCGTGACCGTCTCGTGCACGATGTGTTCGAAGCCGGCCACCGATGGCACGGCACCCACGCCTACCCCTTTCTCGAACGAGAGTTGTGAGCACGATGAACCCGGGCCCCGACAACACCGACCAGACCGACCCCACCGAGCAGATCGGTACCGTCGACGCCCGCCTCGAAGTGCTCGGCATCCGGCTGCCCGGCCCGTATCCGCCTCACGATCCCCTCGACGCGGTGGTCGTGCACGGCGGCCGGGCGCGTACGTCGGGCCAGCTCCCGCGCGGCCACGACGGGCGCCTTGTGCACCCCGGCGTCGTCGGCTCGACGATCGATGTGGAGCAGGGTGCCGAGTGCGCGCTCTGGTGCGCGCTCAACGCGCTGTCGGTGCTGCGCGCGGAGCTCGGGAGCCTCGACCGGATCGAACGCGTGCTCACGGTGATCGGTTTCGTCGCGTGCGCGCCGGGCTTCGAGAAGCAGCCCGCGGTGATCGACGGCGCGAGCCGCCTGCTGCACGAGGTGTTCGGCGACGCCGGCCGCCACACCCGTTCGGCGATCGGCGTGGCCGCGTTGCCACGCGGCGGTGCGGTCGAGATCGAGGTCGAGGTGGCCATCCGCGAGTGATCCGGCGGCCGGCGCAGATCATCGGCAGCGAGCTGGTCAACGTGCACCTGGGCGCATAGGGCACGCAGCCGGCGAAAATACGGCGGCTGCCCGATGCGGCGGCCCCCTCCTTAGGCCCATCGTGGAACGTGCGAGAACGAACACGGGCTGAGAGAGAAGGGGTCCACCATGCACCAGTACATCCCGCCGGAGCTGATCCGCCAGCGGCTCGTCGAGCGCCGGGTCGCGGCCGTCCGGTTCCGCGTCCGCCGCGCCTCCCGTGCCGCGCGCGACTGACCTCGCGCCGTCCCCCGCCCGGCCCGCCGGCTCCCCCCGGACGGCCGGGCGTGGGCGCGCGGCGCCGGCCGGCGCGGCCAGAATCGTGGCCGTGCCCGGTCGCGTCTCGAGTTCCACCTTCGTCGGACGGGTCGACGAGCGCCGGCGTCTGCGCACCGCGTTCGACGCCGCGGCGACCGGGAGCCCGTCGGTCGTGCTCGTCGGAGGCGAGGCGGGGGTCGGCAAGACCCGGTTCGTCGGTGTCGTGGCCGACGACGTCGTGGCCCGTGGCGGCCGCGTCGTCACCGGTGCGTGCCTCGAGCTCGTCGACCGCGCGTTGCCGTACGGCCCCGTCGTGCAGGTCCTGCGCCACGTCGCCCGCACGATGTCGCCCGCCGAGTTCGATGCCGTCGTCGGCTCGGCCCGACCCGGCCTCGCACACCTGCTCCCCGAGCTCCGCGCGGCCGGGGACGCCGCGCTCGAACGGCAGGACGGCGGATTGCTCGAGCACCTGCTCGGCGTGGTCGAGCGCCTCGGTGCCGAGGTACCGCTGCTCTTCGTGATCGAGGATCTGCACTGGGCCGACACGTCGACCCGTGATCTGCTCGTCTTCCTCGCCCGGAACCTGCAGGACACACGCGTGATGCTCCTGGGCACCTACCGCAGCGACGACCTCCACCGGCGTCATCCGCTGCGTTCGGTGCTCGCCGAGCTCGATCGGGCCGGCTCGGCCCAGCTCGTCGAGGTCGAGCGGTTCACGCGCGACGAGCTGCGCGACCAGCTCTTCGGGATCCTCGGATCGGCTCCCACCACCGACCTGATCGACGCGGTGTTCGAGCGCTCCGAAGGCAACCCCTTCTTCGCCGAGGAGATCGTTGTCGCCAGCCGCGACGGCGAGTGCTGCGCGTTGCCGCAGACGCTGCGCGACCTGCTCCTCGCCCGGGTCGACGAGCTGCCGGCAACGACCCGCGAGATCCTGCGGACGGCTGCGGTGATCGGGCGTCGCTTCCCGCACACCCTGCTCGCCGCGCTGTGCGAGCGCGTCGACGACGAGCTGCTCGAAGACCTGCGCCGGGCCGTGGAGCACCAGGTGCTCGTGATCGAGAGCGACCGGTACGCGTTCCGTCATGCCCTCGTGCAGGAAGCCGTGTACGACGACCTGCTCCCCGGCGAGCGCACGCGTCTGCACGCGCGGTTCGCCGAGCTGCTCGTCGACGAGCCGTCACTGTTCGAAGGCGGTGAGGCGGAACGGGTGAGCGAGGTCGCGTGTCACTGGTTCGAGGCCCACGACCTCGACCGCGCACTGCCCGCCGCGCTCGACGCGGCGCGCGCCGCCGAGGAGATGTGCGCGTTTCCCGAGGCACTCGCGCACGGCGAGCGCGCGCTCGGGCTCTGGGACCGCGTGCCCGACGCGGCGAAGCGCGTTGCGATGACGAGAGTCGAGCTCACGCGTTTCAGTGCGCGGATGGCCGAGCTCGCGGGCAACCCCGACCGCGCGTTGGCCCTCGCACGCGACGCGCTGCGCGAGGTCGACGCGGATGCAGATCCGGTCACCGCGGGTCTCATCCACGAGCGGATCGCGCGCTACCTGTGGCAGATGGGAGCCGGCGCCGCGGGCATGGAGGAGAACGAGAGAGCCGTGGCGCTCGTGCCCGCCGAACCGGTCTCGGAGGCGCGTGCGCTCGTCGTTGCCGCGCTCGGCCAGCAGCTCATGGTGGCGAGCCGCCACGAGGAGGCCGTCCCGTGGTGCGAGCAGGCGATCGAGCTCGCGAGCGAGGTGGGCGCGCGCCTCGTCGAGGGGCACGCCCGCAACTCGCTCGGCACCGCGCTCGGCTACTCGGGTCACGTCGACGCCGGGCTCGAGCATCTGCACCGGGCCGCCGAGATCGCACGCGAGAAGCAGTCGTGGACGGATCTCGCGCGCGCGGCGGTGAACGAGAGCGGGATACTCGAGGCGATCGGCCGGCTCGAGGAAGCTGCGGCCCTGGCGTTGGCCGCGGCCGACGACGCCACGCGCCACGGCCTCGAACGCAGCCACGCCAACTTCCTCCGGTACAACGCCATCGACTGCCTCTTCGAGCTCGGTCGCTGGGACGAGGTCGACGCGCTGCTCGACCGGATCGACCGGACGCGTCCGGTGGGCCTCGACGAGATGCGCCTCCTCGATCTGCGCGCCGCGCTGCACACAGGGCGCGGTGAGCTCGACGCCGCGGCCGAGTGCCTGGACCGGCTCGACCGACTCGCGGCGGCACGCGGTGAGCCCGGATACCGCGAGCACCTCCGCGCCGCGGAGCTCGCGTACGCCCGGGGAGATCGGGCGCGCCTCGGCGCGCTCGTGACCGAGCTGTGGGCCGCCCATTGCGGCGACCGGGTCGCGCTCCTCGCGGTCGGCGCCGGGGTCGCCGCCGATCGGGCCGACGAGGCCCGCCGGCGCTCCGACGAACCCGCGCTGCAGGCCGCGTTGCGCGACGCGCAGTTGTGCGTCGACGCGCTCCAGCAGCTCCGCGCCGACCAGACCGGGCCCCACGGCGAGTCGGCCAGCGCGGGGTTCGCCGAGACGGCCGCGGGAGAGTTGGCGCGTGCGCAGGGGCGCAACGATCCCGAACCGTGGCAGGCCGCGGCAGACGTGTGGACGACGCAGGGCCGGCGGTACCGGCTCGCGTACGCCCGGCTGCGCGAGGCCGACGCGCAGTTGCGATCAGGGGCGGGAGCGGCCGCGGCCCGGGAGCCCCTGCGCGCCGCGCACGAGATCGCCGGGGCGATCGGCGCGCGTCTGCTGGTCGAGCAGGCCGAGGCGCTGGCTCGGCGCGGGCGGGTCGACATCGGCGCCGACGCCGGCAACGAGCACTCGGCCGACGGTTCGGTCGAGCGACGCGCCGATGTCGCCGTCGATCGCCTCCACCTCACCGACCGGGAGCGCGAGGTGCTCGCACTCGTCGCGCAGGGTCGGACGAACCGCCAGATCGCCGAGGCGTTGTTCATCAGCCCCAAGACCGCCAGCGTCCACGTCTCCAACATCCTCACGAAGCTCGGCGTGGCGAACCGCGGCGAGGCCGCGGCCGTCGCGCGGCGTCTCGGTCTCGACACGCACGCACTCGACGGTCCCGGTTCCTGAGCGCCGCTACTCTCCCGGTCACTCACGGGGGAGGCCGGCACATGGCACCGCGCATCACGATCATCGGTGGCGGCAGCTACCACTGGGCGCCTCGGCTGCTCGCCGATTTCGCGAACACGCCCGCGTTGGCCGACTCCCACGTCGTGCTCCACGACATCGACGCGTCGAAGCTGCCGCGGATGCAGGCGCTCGGCGCGCTGCTCGCGCAACGCCGGGGCATCGGGCTGTCGGTCACCTCGGAGACCGATCGCCGCCGCGCCCTCGACGGCTCGCAGTTCGTCGTCGCGTGCCTCTCGGTCGGTGGATTCGAGAGCATGGCGAACGACCTCGAGATTCCGGAGCGCCACGGCATGCGCCAACCGATCGGCGACACGGTCGGCCCGGGCGGCGTGATGCGGGCGTTGCGCAGCGTGCCGGTCGTGCTCGACATCGCCCGCGACATCGAGGCCGTGTGCCCCGACGCGCTCTTCCTCAACGTCTCCAACCCGCTCACGGCGCTGTGCCGCGCGGTCACGCGTGAGACCAAGGTCCAGGCGATCGGTCTGTGCAACGAGCTGGTCGGGATGCAGTACGTGATGAGCCTCCTCCTCGACGCCGACATGCGCAAGCTCGATCCGGTGGTCGGTGGTGTCAACCATCTGCCGCTCGTCACCGAGCTGCACGATGCCGATGGAGCCGACGCGCTCGCTGCGCTGCGCGACCTGCTCGACGATCCGGAGCGCGCCGCGCGCGAGACGATGTGGATGGATCCGCCGCCCGCGATGGAGTACGAGAAGATCACGCCCGGCGACCGCTGGCACAAGGCCGACGTGATCCACAACAACCAGGTGCGGCTGGAGCTCTTTCACCGCTTCGGAGTGCTGCCGGGCTCGGGCGACCACCACCTCGCCGAGTTCTTCCCGGGCTTCGTCACCCCCGAGAACGACTACGGCTCCGAGTGGAAGGTGCACATCTACGGCCTGCGCAAGCACATGACCGACGCCGACGACGACGTCACCCACTACGAGGCCGTCCGCGACCTCGACGACGTCTCGCGCTTCCCGTCGGGCGAGCTCGTGGCTCCACTCCTCGAGGCGATCGTCACCGGGAACCGCCGCGACCTCCCCGTCAACCTCCCGAATCGGGGACAGGTCGCGAACCTGCCCGACGGCGTGGTGGTGGAGGCGATGGGCACGGTCGACGCCGACGGCGTGCGGGCCCGGGACCGTGTCGAGGTCCCGTCGATCCTGGGCGAGTACCTGCGTCGCGTCGCGGTGTCGCAGGAGCTCACCGTCGACGCCGCGCTCACCGGCGATCGCACGACGGTGTTCGAGGCGATGCTCGCGGACCCGATGGCCGGCCGCCTGCCGTACGAGACCGTCGCCACCATGACCGAAGACATGCTCATCGCGACCGCGCAGTGGCTGCCGCAATTCTGATGGTCGCGCTCGTCTTGACGGTCGCGCTCGCTGCGAGGCGGCTTGGCTCGGGTTCGCGGTGAGTGCACGCGCGTCGATCGGCGAGGGAACCGCCTCGCGGGCGCTCGCCGCTCCGGACGCCTCAGCCGCCGGGCGTGCACCGGCGGGAACCGACCGGAACCCGTCGGAACCCGCCGGAACCCGCCGGAACCCGAGGGAACCCGCCGATAGAGTCTGACGCTGCCGTCAGGTTCGGCGCGTGCAGGAGGCGGGGATGGCTCCGAGGATCACGTTCATCGGTGGCGGCTCGTACCAGTGGACGTCGAAGCTGCTGATCGACCTCGTCAACATGCCGTCGCTCGTCGACGCGCACGTCGTGATCGAGGACATCGATCCCACGCCGATCCCGCGCATGATCGAGCTCGTCGAGCACATGGCGAAGGTGCGGGGGATCGGCCTGCACGCGACCGGCACGACCGACCAGCGCGAAGCCCTCGACGGTGCCGACTACGTCGTCGTGTGCATCTCCACCGGCGCGCTCGAGAGCATGGGGCTCGACATCGCGATCCCCGAGCGCTACTGCATCAAGCAGTCGGTGGGCGACACCGTGGGGCCGGGCGGGATCGTGCGCGCGCTGCGCAACATCCCGGTCATGGTCGACATCGCGCGCGACATGGAGGCCGTCTGCCCCGACGCGTGGCTGCTCAACCTCACCAACCCGATGACCACGCTCACGCGTTCGGTGCTACGCGAGACGTCGATCAACGCCGTCGGGTTGTGCCACGAGGTCACGATCGCCACCTTCATGCTGTCGTTGTTGCTCGAATGCGACATGCGCAACATGAAGATGGAGATCAGCGGCGTGAACCACCTGCCGATCGTCACCCGCTGCGATATCGACGGCGTCGACGGTCTCGCGATGCTCGCCGACCTGATGGAACGCGAAGACGAAGTTCGCCGCGAGCCGATCGCGTTCAACTTCGCCGAGATGATCGGCCACGAGGCCGTCTCCGAGGGCGGTCAGTGGACGAAGGCCCAGCTGCTCGACCTCAATCGGGTCAAGCTCGAGATCTTCCGGCGCACCGGCGCGTTGCCCGGCGCCGGCGATCGGCATCTGGTCGAGTTCTTCTCCGGGTTCCTCACCGAGGAATCGCACTGGGGACTCGACTGGGGCGTGCAGCTCACCGACATGGCGGAGCGGGAGCGGTGGCAGGGCCGGCACATCGCGGATTTCGAGGCCACGCTCGCGTCGAACGAGGTGTCACGCATGCCCTCGGGCGAGATGGTGGCGGGCCTCATCGATTCGCGCCTGCGCGACAAGCCGCGCGACTACCCGGTCAACATCGCCAACACGGGCCAGTGCCCCGACCTCCCGAACGATGTGGTCGTCGAATCGATGTGCACGGTCGACGGATCGGGTGTGCACGGCCGCGACCGCGCGGTGCTGCCGCCGGTGCTCGCCGATGCGGTACGACGCGTGTCGCTGTCGCAGGAGCTCACGGTGGAGGCGGCGATCTCGGGCAACCGTGACGCGGTCGTCGACGCCATGCTCGTCGACCCTCTCGCCGGCCGCATCGACTACCGGGCGCTGCAGAAGATGGCCGACGAGATGATCACGGCCACCTCGAAGTGGCTCCCACAGTTCGCGTGAGGGAATGGCGGGTCGAGGAGCTGACGGTCCGCGTCTACGAGAGCGCCGATGCGCTCGCGGTCGGCGCGGCCGACGACGCGGCCCGGTTGCTGCGTGATGCGATCGAGCAGCGGGGACACGCGAACCTCATGCTCGCCACGGGCACGTCGCAGCTGGTGTTCCTCGACCGCCTGATCGCCGCGGCCGGCGACACGATCGATTGGTCGGTCGTCACCGGCTTCCACATGGACGAGTACGTCGGGCTTCCGTCGACGCACCCGGCGAGCTTCCAGCGTTACATGCGCGAACGCGTCGCGGCGCACCTTCGGTTCGGCGCGTTCCACTACATCGAGGGGATGGCGCCCGAACCCGACGCGGAGGC
>DAIQOP010000076.1:0-15747 GCA_036787815.1 Actinomycetota bacterium | reverse complement strand
CGGAGGCCTCCCCGAGGTCGAGATCGACCCGTCGCTCTACCGCCACCTCGCCGACGCGCAGGTGAACGTCGAGCTCGACACCGGCGACATGATCCTGTCGCTCGGCCCACAGCACCCCGCGACCCACGGCACGCTGCGGCTCGTCGTACGTCTCGACGGCGAGCGCGTGATCGCCGCCGATCCGATCATCGGCTACATGCACCGCGGTTACGAGAAGCTCACCGAGTACCGCACCTACCCGCAGATCACCACGCTGATCAACCGGATCGACTGGCTCTCGAGCTTCGCGAACGAGGTTCCGTTCGTGCACGCGGCCGAGCAGCTCATGGCGATCGAGGCGCCACCGCGCGCCGTGTGGATCCGCACCCTGCTCACCGAGCTCTCGCGCATCGCGACCTTCCTGCTGTTCCTCGGCGAGATGGGGCTCCAGGTCGGTGCGATCACGCCGGCCTTCTACGGCTTCCGCGACCGCGAGTACGTGCTCAACCTCATCGAGGCGGTCACGGGCGGGCGCTTCCACCCCAACTTCAACCGCATCGGCGGTCTGAAGGACGACCTGCCCTGGGGCTTCATCGCCGAGTGCCGCCAGGTGATGGACAAGGTCTTCGAGAGCTGCGACACGTTCGAGGATCTCGTGGTGGGCAACCCGATCTTCGAGCAGCGCACCCGCTCGATCGGCATCATCCCGCCCGAGCTCGGCGCGGCCTACGGCGTGTCCGGGTCGAACCTGCGCGCGTCGGGTGTCGACTGGGACCTCCGGCGCGACGCCAAGCCCTACCTCGCCTACAACGAGCTCGACTGGAAGGTCTGGACCCACCCCGACGGCGACTCCTTCGCCCGGTACTGGGTGCGGCTCCAGGAGACGCGCGAGTCGGCGCGCATGGTGCTGCAACTGCTCGACGGGCTCCCGACGGGGCCGATCATGGCGAAGGTGCCCCGCATCATCAAGGTGCCGGCGGGCGAGGTGTGGGTCAACACCGAGAACCCGCTGGGCGAGATGGGCTACTACGTCATCTCGAAGGGTGCGACCGGCCCGTTCCGCGTCAAGATCCGGTCGGCGTCGTTCAGCAACGTCTCGATCCTGCCGTGGCTGCTCAAGGGCGTCTACGTTCCCGACATCGTGACGATCCTCGCCGGTCTCTACTTCATCCTGGGTGACATCGACCGATGACGGCAGTCACCCTGGTACCGATCCTCGGCCTCCACGTCGGGTGGGGCACGACGCTCGCGATCAAGACCCTGGTCGTGCTGGGTCTCGTGCCCCTGGCGGCGCTGATCCTCGGCTACGTGTTCCTGCTGAAGATGATGAGCCACATGCAGAGCCGGCTCGGTCCGATGGACCCGGGCGGCTTCCACGGGTGGTTCCAGCTCATCGGCGACGGCATCAAGTTCATGCAGAAGGAAGACCTCACGCCGGAGAACGCCGACCGGCGGGTCTTCATGCTGGCTCCCGTCGTCGTGGTGATGTCGACGTTCCTGATCTTCGTCGTGATCCCGGCCGGGCCGCGCGTGAAGGTCGACGATCTCAGCGTCGGGGTGTTCTACGCGCTCGCGGTCTCGAGCCTCTCGGTGATCGGCGTGCTCATGGCCGGCTGGGCCAGCGCCAACAAGTACGCGCTCCTCGGCGCGCTGCGCGCCGCCGCGCAGCTCATCGCGTACGAGCTCCCGCTCGTGCTCGCGGTCGTCGGGGTCGTCGTGCAGGCCGGCACCATGAGCCTCCAGGGCATCGTGCTCTTCCAGCAGAGCGGCCACATCTTCGGGTTCGGCGGCCTCGGCTTCCCGCTGATCCTCACCCAGTTCGTGGGCTTCGCGCTCTTCATGGTCGCGGCGCAGGCCGAGCTGACCCAGCCGCCGTTCGACATGCCGGTCGCGGAGTCGGAGCTCGTTGCCGGATACATGGTCGAGTACACGGGCTTCCGGTTCCTGTTCTTCTTCATCGGCGAGTTCGGCACCGCGTTCGCGTTCGCCGGCCTCGCGGCCACGCTGTTCCTCGGTGGTTGGGCGGTGCCGGGAGTGCACGGCACCTCGGCCGACCTGCTCGGCCCGCTCGTGCTCTTCACCAAGGTGATGCTGGTGGCGTTCCTCATGTTCTGGGCGCGGTTCACCTACCCGCGCTTCCGTGAAGACCAGCTCCAGGCGCTCGCCTGGAAGTGGCTGATCCCGCTCGCCCTCGGCAACATCCTGGTGACCGGCATCCTGAAGGTGGCGTTCTGATGGCCAGCAGGCAGATCAAGGGGATGCTCGGCGGGCTCGGCATCACCTTCAAGACGATGCTCAAGCCGGCCGTCACGGTGCAGTACCCGCACGAGCGCGAAGACCCGGCGCCCCGGTCGCGTGGCGTCATCGCGCTCAAGGAGGAGAACTGCACCGTCTGCATGCTCTGCTCCCGCTCGTGCCCCGACTGGTGCATCTACATCGAGGGGCACAAGGAGAAGCGGCCGCCGCGCCGTGAGGGCGGGCGTGAGCGCACGGTCAGCATCCTCGACCGTTTCGACATCGACTACGCGCTCTGCATGTACTGCGGCATCTGCGTCGAGGTGTGCCCGTTCGACGCGCTGTTCTGGAGCCCGGAGTTCGAGTACTCCGAGCCGAACATCGCGTCGCTGCTCCACGACAAGGTTCGCCTCGGCGAGTGGATGGAGTCGGTCCCGGAGCCCGAGCCCCTCGAGCTCGGCGCCGAAGTGAAGGCCAAGAAGAAGTGATTGTGAGCACGAGAGCCACAAAGGCCGACTTGTCGGCTGAGGCGTGCGGAGCGGCGAGCGGACGCGCGCGAACCACGGTGAAGCGCCGTGCCGAATCGAAGCGAGCGCGACCAGAATGATCGCCGAGAACGTCGCCTTTGGGATCATCGCGGCGGCGATGGCCTTCGGCGCGGTCGGGGTCGTGCGCACCCAGAACGTCGTGCACGCGGCCCTGTTCCTGGTCGTCGTGCTCGCGGGCTCGGCCGCGCAGTACATCCTGCTCGGCGCGGAGTTCGTCGCCTGGGTGCAGGTGCTCGTCTACATCGGCGCGGTGATCGTGCTCTTCCTGTTCGGCATCATGCTCACCCGCGCGCCGATGCATCCCACCGAACCGATGGACAACAACCTGCGGTTCTGGGCCCTGTTGCCGTCGGGGCTCCTCGCGATCGTGCTCGGTGGTCTGCTGATCGACGCGTTCGGGCGCGACAAGATCCATCTCGACGCACCCACCCCCAACGTCGCCATCACCAACTCGATCTTCCGCGTCTATCTCGTACCGTTCGAAGTCGTGGGAGTGTTGCTGCTCGCCGCGCTCATCGGTGCCGTCGTCCTGGCCCGGAAGGACTGACCGTGCTGCTCAACCAGTTCCTCCTCCTCGGCGCCTTCCTCTTCGCGACCGGCGTCTACGGCGTGGTGACCCGCCGCAACAGCGTGCTCGTGCTCATGAGCGTCGAGCTGATGCTGGCGGCCGTCAACGTCAACCTCGTCGCCTTCTCTGCGTCGCTGCACAGCGTCGCGGGCCAGACGTTCGCGCTCTTCGTGCTCACCATCGCCGCGGCCGAGGTCGGGGTCGGTCTGGCGATGATCCTGCTCATCTACCGCAACCTGCACAGCTCCGATCTCGACGACGTCGACGTGCTGAAGGGCTGAGCCGTGTTCTTCCTCGACCACGCATGGCTGGTCCCCCTCATCCCGGCGCTCTCCTTCGCCGTCATCCTCTTCTTCGGGAAGCGGATGCCGAAGGGCGGCTCCGAGGTCGGCGTCGCCGCGCTCGGCGCGTCCTGGGTGCTCGCGTGCGGCGCGTTCTACCAATGGGTGCGGCACGTCGACAACGCCGCGGGCGCCAAGGGCGCGGCCGGCTCGGTCAAGGCCTTCGCGTCGAGCCTCAAGCTCGCGGCCACCAGCAGCGGCGAGCACGCGGCACCGGTCGCGCCGATCGTCCACTCGGTCACCTGGTTCCAGAACGCCGGGATCAAGCTCGGCGTCGGCATCCAGATCGACGGCCTCGCGGTGATGATGATGTTCGTCGTCACCACGATCTCGTTGCTCGTGCACGTGTACTCGACCGAGTACATGCGCGACGACCGCCGGTACACCTACTTCTTCGCCGCGCTCAGCCTCTTCACCGCGTCGATGCTCCTGCTCGTCGTCGCCGACAACACCCTGCAGCTCCTCGTCGGTTGGGAGCTCGTCGGCCTCTGCTCGTTCATGCTCATCGGCCACTGGTGGGAAGAGAAGCCCAACTCGGACGCGGCCCTCAAGGCGTTCCTCACCACCCGCACGGGCGACATCGGCCTCATCTGCGGCGTGATCATGACGTACTTCATCGTGCAGCGGGCCACGGGCGTCGGCTCGTTCAACATCGTGGCGCTCAACCAGGCCGCGTTGTCGGGCAAGGTCGGCCACACGATCCTGCTCATGACCGCGGTCGCGTTGATGGCCGCGATCATGGGCAAGAGCGGTCAGTTCCCGCTCCACACCTGGCTCCCCGACGCCATGGCCGGCCCCACTCCGGTGTCCGCGCTGATCCACGCGGCCACCATGGTCGTCGCCGGTGTCTACCTCGGCGCACGCGTCTACCCCGTGCTCTTCGAGGGCTTCTCGATCGGCCACGGCGGCGTCAACCTCATGGCGGCGATCGGCGGCACGACCGTGATCATCGGGGCGGCGCTCGCGTTCGTGCAGGACGACATCAAGAAGGTGCTCGCCTACTCCACGATCAGCCAGCTCGGCTACATGGTCATGGGCCTCGGCGTGGGCGCGTGGATCGCCGCGATCTTCCACCTCTTCACCCACGCGTTCTTCAAGGCCGATCTCTTCCTCGGCGCCGGCTCGGTGAGCCACTCCGGCGCGCACCACTCGTTCGACATGAAGAAGGACATGGGTGGCCTGCGCAAGTACATGCCGCAGACCTTCGCCACGTTCGTGATCGGTTCGCTCGCGCTCGCCGGCATCTTCCCGCTCGCGGGCTTCTGGTCGAAGGACGAGATCCTCGTCACCGCGGGCAAGGGTGGGTACACGTTCTTCATGGTCGTCGGGCTCGCCGGCGCGTTCATGACCGCGGCCTACATGACCCGCTGCATCTACCTCACCTTCTACGGCGAGTACCGCGGTGGCGGCGCCGACCACGGTCACGACCCGCTCGCTACCGAGGCGGAACAGGATGTGGCCCACGACGCGCACGAGGCGCACGCCGGCCCGCACGAGTCACCCACGGCGATCACCGCCCCGCTCTGGATCCTCTCGTTCTTCGCGGTGACGGCCGGGCTCCTCAACGCCGAGCCGTTCCACATCGAGAAGTTCAAGCAGTGGGTCGAGCCCCGCTACGCGTTCCCCGAGCTCGTGCACCCGGCCTTCAGCTGGCCCGCCGCGGCGCTGTCGGTGACGATCGCACTCGTCGGCATCGGGATCTCGTACCAGTTCTACTGGCTGCGCCGCGGCCTTCGCGACTTCTCGTCGCGCAACGCGTTCGCACGCGCCGGGAAGACGTTCCTCGTCAACAAGTACTACCTGGACCATCTGTACACCGACATCGTGGTCGGATCCATCAAGGGTCCGATCGCGAACGCCTCGTACTGGGTGAACCAACACGTGATCGACGCCGTGCTCAACGGTGTCGGGCGCGGTTCGTTGTCGGTCGCCCGGTTCACCTACGACGTCCTCGACCAGCGCGGTGTCGACGGCATCGTGAACGGCCTGGCGCTCGGGACCGGCGACGCAGGGGGAGCGGCCCGCGCCGTGGAAACGGGTCGTCTGCAGTGGTACGCACTCATGATGTTCTCCGGGGTGGCGCTGTTCAGCGTCTTCCTGTGGATCGCGCACTGACCGGAGGGGTTCTCGTCCGATGAACTGGTTCGATTCCTGGGGGCTGACACTGGTGGTGTTCCTGCCGGTGGTGGGCATGGGCATCGTGCTCCTGCTCCCGCGGGAGGACGAGCAGGCGGTCAAGCTGGCCACGCTGCTCACCACCCTCGTGACACTGGGCTTCACCATTGCGGTGCTGGCCCGCTACCACTACGGCGCGGGGCATCCCGGGCTGCAGTTCGACGTGAACAAGAACTGGATCGAGGTCATCAACAGCCGGTACCACGTCGGCGTCGACGGCATCTCGCTCCCGATGCTCGCGCTCTCGTCGTTCATCACGGTGCTGTGCGTCATCTACTCGTGGAACCACTTCCCCGAGCCGCACAACCCGAAGGCGTTCCTCGCGCTGATCCTGTTGCTCGAGACGGGCATGAACGGCACGTTCGTGGCCCAGGACCTGATCCTGTTCTTCATCTTCTTCGAGCTCGTGCTGCTCCCGATGTTCTTCATGATCGGGGTCTGGGGAGGGCCCAACAAGGAGTACGCGTCGATCAAGTTCTTCCTCTTCACGATGTTCGGCTCGGCCCTGATGCTGCTGAGCTTCCTCGCGCTCTACTTCAAGGTCGACGTCACGGCCGTCACCCACGGGGCGATGCACCACACCTTCGACATCCCGACCCTTGCCGCCGCGCACGGTGCCGGGCTGGTGCACGGCACCGAGTTGCTGATCTTCGGCGGTCTCTTCCTCGGCTTCGCGATCAAGGTGCCGATGTTCCCGTTCCACACCTGGCTCCCCGACGCGCACACCGAGGCGCCCACGGTCGGTTCGGTGCTGCTCGCCGCGATCCTGCTGAAGCTCGGTACCTACGGCTTCATCCGCATCGCGCTGCCGATCCTGCCGGTGGCCGCCCGCACCTGGGCTCCCTGGATCGGTCTGCTCGCGGTGATCGGCATCATCTACGGCGCGCTCAACTGCCTCGCCCAGAAGGACATGAAGCGGCTGATCGCGTTCTCGTCGATCGCGCACATGGGCTTCGTGATGCTCGGCATCGCGACGCTCACGTCGTTCGGCATCAACGCGGCCGTCTTCGGGATGGTGGCGCACGGGCTCATCACCGGCATGCTCTTCTTCATCGCCGGTTCGGTACAGCACAACTTCAACACCCGCGAGATGAGCCGACTCGGCGGCCTGCTCCTCCAGGCTCCGAAGATGGGCTGGATCCTCGGGTTCTGCGTGATGGCCTCGCTCGGCCTGCCCGGGCTCGCGGGCTTCTGGGGCGAGTTCCCCGCGATCCTCTCGGCGTTCCAGCCGGCCGCGCCGCTCAGTGAGCCGGTGTTCCGTTCGTTCATGGTGGTCGCCGCCATCGGCACGGTGTTCGCGGCCGGCTACCTCCTCTACATGTTGCAGCGGGTCGCGTTCGGCACCGTGCGCGACGAGTTCGCCGACGCGCACATCCACGATGTCGGCATGGCCGAGTGGATCGCCTGGACGCCGATGCTGCTCCTGATCCTGGTGTTGGGGATCTACCCGAACCTGCTCTTCAAGGTGAGCGACGTCGCGGTGCACCCGATGACGGTCGCCATCGGGAAGGCGATCGCAAGGTGACACCGTGAACCCCGCGATCGACTGGCACGCATTCGCGCCCGACGTCGTCCTCGTCGCGACGATCGTCATCATCCTGCTCGCCGACCTGCTCCTCCCGGACCGGTCGGTGTGGCAGACGTCGCGCATCGCCGCGGTCGGTGTGCTCGGCGCGCTCATCCCGTTGCTCACGCTCGCCGTCGACGGCCACAACCGTTCGATGTTCGGCGGGGCGTACGTGGTCGACAACTACGCGATCGCGCTCAAGGGGTTCTTCCTCGTCGTCGCCTACATCACGATCCTGATCTCGGTCGACTACATCTCCGAGGGCGACTACTACCAGGGCGAGTTCTATTTCCTGTTGATCACCGCGGTGCTCGGCATGAGCGTCATGGCATCCGCGCGCGACCTGATCACGCTGTTCGTCGCCCTGGAGACGATCTCGATCCCCACCTACGTGCTCGCGGGCTATCGCAAGCACGACCGGCGGTCGAACGAGGCGGGGATCAAGTACTACCTGATGGGCGTGCTGTCGTCGGCGGTGATGCTCTACGGCATGTCGTTGATCTTCGGGCTCACGGGGACCACCACGTTGAGCGGGATCTCCGCTTGGATCGGCTCGCACGGCAACGCCCCCGCGCTGCTCACCGTCGCGATCTTCCTGTCGCTCGTCGGCTTTGCCTTCAAGGTCAGCGCGGTGCCGTTCCACTTCTGGGCGCCCGACACCTACGAGGGCGCGCCCACTCCCGTCACCGCGTTCCTCTCGGTCGCGTCGAAGGCCGGTGGATTCGTGGCGATGCTCAACATCGTCTTCTTCGGTTTCGGCAACGACGGCAAGGCGTGGTGGTGGGTCGTCGGGCTGCTCGCCGCGTTCTCGATGACGCTCGGCAACCTCGCCGCGCTGCGCCAGACGAACCTCGTGCGGATGCTCGCGTACTCGTCGATCGCGCAGGGCGGGTTCCTCCTCGTCCCGTTCGCGGCCTACGGCATCGCGCGCGACGCGTCGGTGCGCACCTCGGCGTTCCAGGCGACGATCGTCTACCTCCTGATCTACGGGGCGATGAACCTCGGCGCGTTCGCGGTGCTCATCGCGGTCGCGCGCCGCACGCGCTCGGCCGAGATCACCTCGTACGCGGGCTTGTTCGCGACGTCGCCGGGCCTCGCGCTCACCATGACGATCTTCCTCGCATCCCTCGCCGGCATCCCGCCGCTCGCCGGCTGGTACGCCAAGTTCGTGATGTTCCGCGCCATCCTCGAAGCCGGATCGTTCTGGGCGATCGTCCTCGCGGTGATCGCGGCGGTGAACTCGGTGATCGCGTTCTTCTACTACTCGGGCGTGATCCGGCAGATGTGGTTCCGCGACCCGGTCGGCGACGACCAGCGCAAGGTGACGGTGCCGCCCGCGCTCGGCGCGGCGATCGCGCTCACGTCGGTCACCGTCGTCGCGGTCGGTGTCTACCCGGAGCTCTTCGCACGCGTTGGCGATCTCGCCACCCGATTCGTCTCCTGAGTGGTCGCTGACGACAGCACCGCTCCGGCGCAACGCCTCGCCCGGCTGATCCGGCGCGAGGGCCCGATCTGCTTCGACACGTTCGTCGCCGAAGCGCTCTACGGAGTCGGTGGGTTCTTCGCGTCGGGGCACGGTGCCGGACGCGACCGCGCCGACTTCATCACCAGCCCCGAGGTCGGTCCGGTCTTCGGTGCGCTGGTGGGTGTGGCGCTCGATCGTTGGTGGGACGAGCTCGAGCAGCCCGATCCGTACGTCGTCGTCGAGGCGGGCGCAGGGCGTGGGCGCCTCGCGGCCGACATCCTGCGCGCCGAGCCACGGTGCCTGGCGGCGCTGCGGTACGTGCTCGTCGAGCGCTCGGCCGCGTTGCGCGACGCGCAGCGCGCCCGGCTCCGGCTCGAGCCGCCCGGCGAAGCCTTCGGTGCGTACGTCGCCGGTCCCGACGCGCCGGAACCCGCGCTCGCGAGCGGCCCCGTGTTCACCAGCATCGACGAGCTCCCGGGCGTCGAGTTCGAAGGTGTCGTGCTGGCCAACGAGCTCCTCGACAACCTGCCGTTCGGGATCGCGTCGTGCACCGGCAACGGGTGGGCCGAGGTTCGTGTGGGCCTCGACGACGCGGGCGACTTCGTCGAGGTGCTCGTGCCCGCGCTCCCGGCCGACGAGGCCGCGCTCGCCCGGGTCACGGCGGGGCTCGCGCTCGCGGCGGGCGACCGCCTCCCGATTCCCCGCGGCATCAACGACTGGCTGCGCCGGGCCGCCGCGACCCTGCATCGCGGGTACGTCGTGCTCCTCGACACCATGGATACGGCGGCCGGCACGATCGCCCGAGGGCCCGACGGTTGGCTCCGCACCTATCGGGGGCACGCGCCGGGTGGCCCGCCGCTCGCGGAGCCCGGCTCGCGCGATCTGGTCTCCGACGTCGGAATCGAGCAGGTGCGCCACGCGGCGGTCGACGCCGGCTTCGTCGTGCTGGCCGAGACCACCCAGGCGGCATGGCTCGAGACCCTCGGCCTCGCGGCCATGGTCGACGACGGACGCCGGCGCTGGGAGGAACGCGCCGCCATCGGCGATCTCGCCGCGCTCGAGGCCCGCAGCA
Source organism: Actinomycetota bacterium (assembly GCA_036787815.1). GTDB lineage: Bacteria > Actinomycetota > Acidimicrobiia > IMCC26256 > PALSA-610 > DATBAK01. The sequence goes on along the minus strand of DAIQOP010000076.1, from coordinate 5,797 downwards.
TCGCCACCCAGGCCGCGGCGCTCACCGACCCCTCGGGCCTCGGCGCCCACCGAGTCGTCGTGCTCGGCCGTCACGTGTGAGTAATAGGTTTGGCGGCGCACGGCGACGAGGGAGAGAACGATGTCGGAGGCGCTGGAGGCGTTGTTGCAGGAGGGGCGCACGTTCGCGCCGTCGGAGGCGTTTCGGAAGCAGGCCCTCGTCACCGGTACCGACCTCTACCAGGAGGCCGACCGCGATTGGCAGGGCTTCTGGGCCCGGCAGGCCCTCGCGCTCGATTGGGATCAGGAGTGGTCGACGATCCTCGACTGGGACCTACCGTTCGCGAAGTGGTTCGTCGGCGGCCGTCTCAACGTCGCGTACAACTGCCTCGACCGTCATGTCGCCGCCGGCCACGGCGACCAGGTCGCGTTCTACTGGGAGGGTGAGCCCGGCGACGTGCGTGTGCTCACCTACGCCGACATGCTCGCGGAGACCTGCCGGGTCGCCAACGCGCTCAAGTCGCTCGGTGTCACGAAGGGCGACCGCGTCGCGATCTACCTCGGCATGGTTCCGGAGATCGCGATCACGATGCTCGCGTGCGCGCGCATCGGTGCCGCGCACTCGGTGGTGTTCGGTGGCTTCTCTGCCCAGTCGCTGAAGGACCGCATCAACGACGCCGAGGCCAAGGTGCTCGTCACCGCCGACGGCGCGTGGCGCCGCGGTGGGATCGTCCCGCTGAAGGAGATCGCCGACGAGGCCCTGTCGGGCACGCCGAGCATCGAGCGCGTCGTCGTGCTCCGGCGCACCGAGCAGGAGGTCGCGCTCGATGCCGCGCGCGACGTCTGGTACCACGACCTCGTGCCCCTGCAATCCACCGAGTGCCCGTGCGAGTCGATGGATGCGGAGGATCTCCTCTACATCCTCTACACGAGCGGGACGACCGGTCACCCCAAGGGCATCATGCACACGACCGGTGGCTACCTCACGCAGGTCGCGTTCACGCACCGGTACGTGTTCGACCTGCATCCCGACACCGACGTGTTCTGGTGCACCGCCGACGTCGGCTGGGTCACGGGTCACTCCTACGTCGTCTACGGCCCGCTCGCGAACCGGACGACGAGCGTCATGTACGAAGGCACGCCCGACCATCCCGATCGCGCGCGCCTCTGGTCGATGGTCGAGCGGTACAAGGTGACCACCTTCTACACCGCGCCGACGGCGATCAGGACCTTCATGAAGTGGGGGGATGACGAACCCGCGAAGCACGACCTGTCGTCGCTGCGTCTCCTCGGCACCGTCGGCGAACCGATCAACCCCGAAGCGTGGGTCTGGTACTGGCAGGAGATCGGCGGCGGCCGCTGCCCGGTCGTCGACACGTGGTGGCAGACCGAGACCGGCGCCATCATGATCAGCGCGCTCCCCGGAGCGACGACCTTGAAGCCCGGAAGCGCCACCTTCCCGCTGCCGGGTATCGCAGCCGACATCGTCGACGACTCCGGCCAGGTCGTCGGAACCCCCGGCGGCGGCTACCTCGTGCTCGAGCGCCCGTGGCCGTCGATGTTGCGGGGCATCTGGGGCGATCCCGAGCGCTACCGCAACACCTACTGGAGCACGTATGCCGGCCGGTACTTCGCCGGCGACGGCGCCAAGCGCGACGACGGCGGGTACTTCTGGCTCCTCGGGCGCGTGGACGACATCATGCTCGTCGCCGGGCACAACATCTCGACCACCGAGGTGGAGTCGGCCCTCGTCGACCACCCCGCGGTCGCCGAAGCCGCGGTCGTCGGGCGCAACGACGCGACGAGCGGTCAGGCGATCGCCGCGTTCGTGATCCTGCGGGGCGGCACCGCACCGAGCGACGCGTTGGGCGAGGAGTTGCGCGAGCACGTCGCGAAGCTCATCGGTCCGATCGCGAAGCCCAAGTCGCTCCTCTTCACCGACGAGCTCCCGAAGACCCGGTCGGGCAAGATCATGCGCCGGTTGCTGCGCAACGTCGCCGAAGACGAGGTGCTGGGCGACACCACCACGCTCGCCGATCCGGGCATCGTCGACAGCATCAAGGCGCGCTACCTGGTGGGCCCGTCCGAGGAAGGGTGAGCGCCGCAACACCGATGCGCTTCCTGCCCGACCACTGGACCTGGCGCGACGGCCCGGTCGATCCCGGCCCGGCGGTCGTCGTCGACATCGACGGCGTGCTCTCCGATGCATCGACCCGCCAGCACTACATCGAGGCGCCGCGGTCGAACTGGCGGGCCTTCTTCGATGCCTGCGGCGAGGACCCGGTCATCGAAGAGGTGCAACGGCTGCTCGATCTGCTCGCACCCGAGCTTCGGATCGTGCTGCTCACGGCGCGGCCGCACCGGGTGCACGAGCTCACCGAGGCCTGGCTCCGCCGCTACCGGATCCGCTGGGATCTCCTGGTCATGCGGCCCTGGGGCGATTACGAGCTCTCGCGCGACTTCAAGCAGTCGACGGTCTGGGAGCTGCGCTCGGCCGGCTTCGACCTGCGCCTCGCCTTCGAGGACGACCGCCGCAACGTCGAGATGTTCCGCTCCGAAGGCATCCCCTGCCTCTACGTCCACTCGGGTTATTACGACTGATCACATGGTCGCATCCGCGTGCGCTTCGCCTTCGTGCATCGCACTGGTCACGGTTGTTGCGCCTGCTCCATCGTTGGGGTCTTGGCAGCGTTTGCCGCTCCCTGAGCGGTAGCTGAGAGCGGCTCGGAAACAAACCGCCGGATGCAGTGTTATTTCCGCCAACGACACTCCCGTCAGTAGGGACACGAGATGTTGAAGAACACCACCAAGACCTTCGTCCTCCTCGCCCTCCTCGGCGCGCTCTTCATGGGCGTCGGCTCGATCTGGGGCCAGGGCGGCCTGATCCTCGGCCTCGGCCTGGGCATCGTCTTCGTCGGCGGCTCGTACTGGTTCAGCGACAAGGTGGCCGTGAGGGCGGCCCGCGCCAAGCCGGTCTCCGAGCAGGAAGCGCCGCAGCTCTACGCGATCGTCCGCGACCTCACCCAGCGCGCCGACATGCCGATGCCCGCGATCTACATCGCGCCGGCATCCCAGCCGAACGCCTTCGCAACCGGTCGTAACGAGCGCCACGCGGCGGTGGCCGTCACCCAGGGCCTGCTCCAGGTGGTCGACGAGAACGAGCTGCGCGGCGTGCTCGCGCACGAGATCTCCCACGTGCGCAACCGCGACATCCTCATCGGCTCGGTGGCCGCGACGGTCGCACTCGGCATCACGTTCCTCGCCCGCATGGCGATGTGGGGCGCGCTGTTCGGTGGGGGCGGCAACAACCGCAACCGCGACAACAACGTGTTCGGGATGCTCGCGATGGTGATCCTCGCCCCGATCGCCGCCGGCCTGCTCCAGATGGCGCTCTCGCGCTCGCGTGAGTACGAGGCCGACCGCAGCGGTGCGGAGCTCATCGGCACCGGCGAGCCGCTCGCAGCCGCGCTGCTGAAGATCGAGGCCTACGCGAAGCAGGTGCCGATGGACATCGACCCTGCGCACGCGACGGCGTACATCATCAACCCGTTCTCGGGCCGCAAGGTCAGCTTCGCCAACCTGTACTCCAGCCACCCGCCCACGGCCGACCGGGTCGCGCGCCTGCGTCACCAGCACGGCTGACGCGTCGCCGCATCACTGCACCGACGCGAGTCGGTGCGGTCAGTCGCGGAAGTTGGTGAACTGCAGCGGTACCTCGAAGTCGTGCTCGCGCAGCGCGGCGATCGCGGCCTGGAGGTCGTCGCGCTTCTTGCCCGTCACCCGGAGCTGCTCACCCTGCACCTGGTGCTGCACACCCTTGAGGCCGAGGCCCTTGAGGAACTTGCCGATCTCGCGAGCCTTGTCGGAGGAGATGCCGACGTTGAGCGTCGCGGTCTGGCGGACGCTGCCCTTCGTCGCCTCCTCGACCTTGCCGTACGAGAGCAGCTTCAGCGAGACCTTGCGTTTCACCAGCTTCTCCTCGAGCACCTGCACGAGGGCTTTGAGTCGATCTTCGCTCGCCGACGCGAGCTCGATTGTCGACTCCTTCAGCTCGACGGCACTGTCGGTGCCCTTGAAATCGAAGCGGGTCGCGACCTCTCGCGCGGCCTGATCGACTGCGTTGCGGACCTCTTGATGGTCGACTTCGGAGACGACGTCGAACGACGGCATGGCGGCTGCTCCCCTGGGAAAGGCGCGCGAAGCGCGCTGCTAACGTAGCGCCGGGTCGGTACCCGAGAGGCCAAAGGGGACGGGCTGTAAACCCGTTGCGTTACCGCTACGTTGGTTCGAATCCAACCCGGCCCACGCTCGACGCTGCACAATGGCACAATCTCCTTCGTGGGAGTCGTTGCCCGTCGCTCGGCCCGGACCGTGGGCCTGCTGCTGTTGCTTCCGGCCGTCAGCGGCGGGCTGCTCGCCCTCGGCCTCGCGGCGATCGCCTCGAGCGCGAGCTTCTCGATCGGTTCCCTGGAACGGCCCCACCTGAAGCCGATCGCGATCCCCGCACGTTCGTGCCCCTCGCTGCGGGCGGTGCGCGTCACTGCGGATACTGCGAACGGTGTGTGGGAGACCTGGCTCGGTGCCCGGAACATGACACCTGCATCGGATGCTCGCGCGAAGGTCGCGCTCGGTCCTCGCCTCGACGCGCTCGAGTTGTCGCTGCGGGTCGCCGCGCTCGATGCGCCCGCGCCGCTGCGCGCCACGCTCGCCGACACCGCCCGCCAGGTGGATGTCGGGCGGGTGGACCTGAGGACGTCGCCCGATTTCGGGACCTTCTTCGGCAAGAGCATGACGCCACTGACGAACGGGCTCGCGTCGCTCCGCGACTCGTCGGATCTCGTGGGCGGCGCGTGTGGCTTCTCTCTCGTCGGCCCCCAGGTCCCGACGTTCTGACGAGCCGGTTGCCCAGGCGCCCGGTCTCGCGCCGAGCTGCGTCATCACTGCCGTCGCGTCGACGACGTTCCGGCGCTCGGCCATCAGCCCTGTGGATCAGACGTCAGAGCATGCGTTGCATGAGCACGACGTCGAGCCAGCGTCCGAACTTGCGGCCGATCTCGCGTTCGGTCCCGATCGTCGAGAACCCGCACCCGGAGTGCAGGGCGATCGACGCCTCGTGGTTGCCGACGATCCGGGCGATCGCGGAGTGGAAGCCGTGGGCGGTGCCCAGGCGCACCAGCTCGCCGAGCAGCGCCGCGCCCACGCCGGCGCCGCGGGCGTCTCGATGCACGTAGACCGAGTCCTCGACCGTGGTCGAGTAGGCGGCCCGGGGCCGGTACGGGCTGAGCGACCCGAAACCGAGCACCGTGTCGGCGCCGTCGGTGGCCACGATCGCGGGGTGGCCGCCGGCGTGGTCGTCGATCCAGGCCAACTGGTCCTCGAGCGTGCGGGGCACGAGGTCGAACGTGACCGTCGACTCGAGGACCTCGGGGTTGTAGATCGAACGGATCGCTTCGGCGTCTCGACGCTCGGCCAGGCGTAGCTGCAGGTCCACGGCCCGGAAGGTAGCGCGCGCCGTCCGCTATCCTGGGCAGGTTGCCCCCTTAGCTCAGACGGCAGAGCACTTCCATGGTAAGGAAGGGGTCTACGGTTCGATTCCGTAAGGGGGCTCCGGGGGCCTGCGTAGCAGGCCCCGTTTGGCGGAGTAGCTCAGTTGGCAAGAGCACACGGCTCATAATCGTGGGGTCGCGGGTTCGAGTCCCGCCTCCGCTACCACCCCCCACCGTCACGCCCACCCAGCCCGATCGATCAGCAACCACGGAGAGTCCCGATGGCGAAGGCAAAGTTTGAGCGGAACAAGCCGCATTTGAACATCGGGACCA
>DAIQOP010000075.1:11427-15815 GCA_036787815.1 Actinomycetota bacterium | reverse complement strand
GCGCGTCCGACGACGATCTTCTGCTGGTTGCCTCCCGACAGCGACGCGACGGGAGAATCGAGCGACGGCGCGCGAACGTCGAAGCGCGCGAGGTCGTGACCCGCCGCCTGATCAGCTCCGCCCATGCTCACGGCTCCGCCTCCTTCTCGCTAACAAGGATTATGCAGACTGTGTAACACCGCAAACACAGCTGCCCCTTCTGTGTAACACCTGGTCTCTGAGCCTAGACGGCGGGCTTTTACAGTCTGTGTAAGCCGGCTCCAACTGGACCCCTTGGCGAGTCGCCGCGCCGCCCCCGTTGCCGACCGGGGCCGTGCACCAGGTGCCGGCGGCGATCGCGCACGACTGCTCCGTCGACGTGAGCGCCGCGATGCAATCGTGGATCGCGTCCGTTCCCGACAACTCGACGCTCCGCCTCGCGCGGAACGCGTGCTACCGGGTCGACGAGACGGTGCTCCTCGAAGGGCGCAATCGCATCCTGCTCGACGGGAACGGAGCGACCCTGAAGTCGGTCACGACCGGCAGCCGCACTCGAGCCCAACTCAAGCTGAAGGGCGGTAGCGACCTGACCGTGCGCAACCTGATCGTGCGCGGTGCGAACCCGAACGCCGGGGCGAACGCGAAGGCGTACCACCCCGAGCTCGAGGCGCAGAGCGGCTTCCAGCTCAACGGCGTGACGAACGTGTTGCTCGATCACGTGCAGGCGTACGACACCTACGGAGACTTTGTCTACGTCGGCCCCGCCAGACAGTTGCCGAGCCGCGGCGTGACCGTCGCGAACTCGACGTTCGATCGCAGCGGTCGCCAGGGCATCTCGGTCACATCGGCGGTGGGCGTCGTCATCGAGGCGAACACGATCTCCGACGTCGCCCGTTCGGTGTTCGATCTCGAGGCGAACACCGCAGAGACGGAGATCCGCGACATCCGTATCGTCGGGAACGTCACCGGCGCCGCGGTCAACTTCTGGCTCGCCAACAAGGGCTTCCCCGCCCACATCGGCAGCGTGCAGATCACCGACAATCGCATGGACGTCGCCAGCGGTGGCCTCGTCTTCGTGTATGCGAAACGCGGCGACCTGCGTGGTCCGTACGACGTCGAGCGCAACCGGTTCATCGCCGCAGGCGTGATCAGCGACGAGGGCGCGACGGGCGCGTTCTTCTTCTCGTACACCACCGACGTCACGATTCGTGCGAACGACGTGACCTTTCCGGCGGGCAAGGCCATGCCGGCGGTGGAGCTGCGCAACGCTCATCACGTCGTGGTGACCGGCAACCGATTCGTCAACGCCGGGCGCACGGTCGTCGCGAGCCAGGGCAGCACCGACATCCGCACGTCGTGAGCACCGGCGGGGCCGGCGCAGCGTGGGCTACAAACGCTCGAAGCAGCCCCGCTGGATGCGGTTGCGGGTGTCGAGCACGTACCGGGCCGCGGTCTCCACGATCTGCAGATCGAACGCGTCGTGGTCGATGAGGAGCACCACTGCGTCGGCGCCGGCCACCTCTTCGCGGTCGAGGTCGACCAGGCGGATCCGGGTGTCGACCTGTTCGGCCAGTACGTGGGGATCGACGGCGTGCACCGTCGCTCCGAGACCGAGGAGGCGATCGGCGACCGCGATCGCAGCCGATTCGCGCGCGTCGCCGGTGTTCTTCTTGTACGCGAGGCCGAGCAGCAGGATCTTCGAGCCGTTGAGCGCCTTGCGGTCCTTGTTCAGCGCGTAGACGAGCCGCCGCACGACGTAGTCGGGCATGTGCTCGTTGACCTCGTTCGCCAGCTCGACGAACCGGAACGACTGCCCGAGCGAACGCTTCACGCGCCACGAGAGGTAGCTCGGGTCGACCGGCAGGCAATGGCCGCCGACACCGGGCCCGGGCGTGAATCGCATGTAACCGAACGGCTTGGTGGACGCGGCGTCGATCGCCTCCCACACGTTGATCCCGAGGTCGGCCGCGAACATCGCGAGCTCGTTGACCAGCGCGATGTTGACGTGGCGGAAGGTGTTCTCGAGCAGCTTCGTGAGCTCGGCCTCGCGCGTTCCCGTGATCGGGACGGTGCGGTCGAGCATCGAGTCGTAGAACGCCTTCACCGCGGCCAGCGAGGCTTCGTCGACACCCGAGACGACCTTCGGCGTGTTCACGAGCGTCCAGGTCGGGTTGCCGGGATCGATGCGTTCGGGGCTGTAGCCGAGGTGGAAGTCCGTGCCCACCGTGAGCCCGGATCCGGCCTCGAGGATCGGGGCCACCAGCTCTTCGGTGGTACCGGGATAGGTGGTCGACTCGAGGATCACGGTCGCGCCCGGGCGCAGGAACCGCGCCAGCGTCGCTGCGGACGCCTCGATGTAGGAGAGGTCGGGGCTGCCTTCGCGGAGCGGCGTCGGCACCGTGATCACCGCGACGTCGAACCCGGCGCAGGCCTTCGATTCGTCGGTCGGCCTGTAGCGCCCGGTCTCGAGCGCGGCGGCGAGGGTGGCCGAGGCGATGTCCTCGACGTAGGACTCACCGGCGCAGAGGCGCTTCACGCGCGATTCGTTCGTGTCGTAGCCGACGACCGTGTGGCCCACCTCGACCGCGCGCATGGCGAGCGGGAGTCCGACGTAGCCCTGTCCGAGGATGAGAACTCGGGTGCCGTCCCCGCTCACAGCCCAACCCCCGTCACACCGTCCATCTTGCCAGGTCCGCCCGCTGCCGTCACGAGGGGAGTCGGCCGATGGACGAAGAGTGAATTCCCGGTGCTCCTCGCCGGCCATAGGCAAGGGAGGGGCGCGGCCGGTACAATCGCTTGCGGAGAGAGGCGGAGCCATGGACGACGACGTCGACACCGGCCGGGCCGACGGGGCCGATCGGGGCGACGAGGGGGGCATGACCCGGCGGACGCTGATCCGTCGGAGCGCGATCGCGGGTGGGGCCCTCCTCTGGGCCACTCCAGTCGTGCAGACCCTCGGCCACAGCTCCGCCTACGCCAACTTCCGGGGATCGCAGGATCCCGGCGGCTGCATCTGCAGCGAGAAGATCGTCGAGATCATCCCCGTGGCCTGCCACGCGGAGCCCGGCATCAACCACCGCATCAAGCACTCCGGCAAGTACGTGTCCCTCAAGGTCTTCACGGGCGGCAGCTGCGGGAGCCGGCTCGGCTGCCAGCCCACGTCGGAGACCCATTTCTGGAGCCAGGTCTCGGCCCAGGGCTGCTCGCTCTTCTCCCAGGCCGGCGACACCTGCGTGGTGCACGTCACCGCCTACCCGGCCAACATCGTCCTGCAGGTCAACTCGACCCTGGTCTGCACCGGCGGCCGCGGGCACAGCACGACCTGCATCGACACCAAGATCAAGCAGTTCTGTTTCACGCAGGTGACCGGTTCCGAGTCGCAGCGCTGCGGCCGGTTCGAGCCGCACCGCAACACGCGGCACGGCACCGTCAAGTGCAACCACTGATCCGCGCCCGACGTCGCGTCCGACCGTGAAGGCACTGGTCACCGGTGGGGCGGGATTCATCGGCTCCAACATCGTCGGCCGCCTGATCGCCGACGGGCACGACGTGCGCGTGCTCGACGACCTCTGCACCGGCTACCGCGAGAACGTGCCGGACGGGGTGGAGCTCATCGTGGGCGACGTCGCCGACGAAGCGGTCGTGCGCGCGGCGATCCACGGTGTCGAGGTCGTGTTCCACCAGGCGGCGCGGCGATCGGTCATCGGATCGGTCGAGCATCCGTTGCGCACCGACACCGCGAACGTGCACGGCACGCTCGCGGTGCTCGACGCGGCCCGCCTCGCAGGTGCGCGCCGGGTCGTCTCGGCGTCGTCGAGCAGCGTCTACGGCGGCGCGGAGCAGATGCCCACACCCGAACGCGCACCGCTGATCCCGCGTTCGCCGTACGCGGTGTCGAAGCTCGCGGGCGAGCAGTACTGCCGGGTCTACGCGGAGCTGCACGGGCTCGAGACGGTGAGCCTGCGTTACTTCAACATCTACGGCCCGCGCCAGCGGCCCGACTCCGCGTACGCCGCGGTGATCCCGCTCTTCATCGAGGCGCTCGCGGAGCGCCGCCGGCCGGTCGTCCACGGCGACGGCGGGCAGAGTCGAGACTTCACGTTCATCGACGATGCGGTCGCGGCCAACATCGCCGCCGCGACGGCACCCGCGGGCGCGTGCAGCGGCAAGGCCTACAACGTCGCCGGCGGGCATCGTTACTCGCTCCTCGAGATGCTGGCGCTGCTCGGCGAGATCCAGGGTGTCGTCGCCGATCCGGAGTTCACCGACCCGCGCGCCGGCGACGTCCGCCACAGCGAAGCCGACATCAGCGCCGCCGCGGCCGACCTCCGATACCGTCCCGCCGTCTCGTTCGAGCAGGGTCTGGCGCGCACCGTCGACTGGTTCCGGGAGCGCGCCGCGCGCTGACG
>DAIQOP010000075.1:9603-11327 GCA_036787815.1 Actinomycetota bacterium | reverse complement strand
TCGACGCGGTCGTGGTGGGCGCGGGCCCGAACGGTCTTGTCGCCGCGGTCACGCTGGCCCGGGCGGGTTGGCGGGTCGTCGTGTTCGAGGCGGCGGAGACCGCCGGTGGTGGCCTGCGCTCGGCTGCGCTGACCGGTGCGGGATACGTGCACGACGTCTGCTCGGCGGTGCACCCGCTGGGCGTCGGGTCGCCGGCGCTGCGCGCGCTGCCGCTCGAGCAGCACGGCCTGCGTTGGATCCAACCCGGTGCGCCGCTCGCGCACCCGCTCGACGGCGATCGGGCGGCGATGCTCGAGCGGTCGGTCGCCGAGACCGCCGGGGGGCTCGGCGCCGACGGCGACGCGTACCGCTCGTTGCTGCACCCGCTCGTCGACCACGGCTTCGGAGTGATCGATTCCGTGCTCTCGCCGTTCGGTGTGCCGAAGGCTCCGTTCGCGACGGCGCGCTTCGGGTTGCGCGCCCTCCGTTCCGCGTCGGCGATCACGTCGCGATTTTCCGACGACCCCGCGCGCGCGTTGTTCGCCGGCAGCGCGGCGCATTCGATGCTCGCCCTCGACGCGGCCGGCACCGCCGGTTACGCGCTCTTCCTCACGATGTTGGGACACGTGGTGGGTTGGCCGATCGCCGAAGGCGGGTCGCAGCGCATCGCCGACGCGCTCGTCGCGTTGCTGCGTGCCCACGGCGGTGAGGTGGTGACCGGCACGGAGATCACCACCTTGGCGGAGCTGCCGCCGGCGCGCGCGGTGCTGCTCGACCTCACGCCGCGCCAGGTCCGACGGATCACCGGAGACGCGCTGCCGCAGCGGTACGCGCGTGCCCTCGATCGGTACCGCTACGGGCCGGGCGTGTGCAAGGTCGACTGGGCGACGAACGCCCCGATCCCGTGGCGCGCCGCTGCGGTCGGGCGCGCCGCCACCGTCCACGTCGGGGGGTCGATCGAGGAGATCGCGGCGTCGGAAGCCGCCGTGTCGGCCGGGCGTCACGCCGAGCGGCCGTTCGTGATCGTCACGCAGCCGTCGCTCTTCGACGCGACCCGTGCGCCCGACGGCGGGCACACGGTGTGGGCGTACTGCCACGTTCCCAACGGATCGACGCTCGACCGAAGCGCGGTGATCGAGGCCCAGATCGAGCGGTTCGCGCCCGGCTTTCGCGACACGATCGTGCATCGCCACACGATGAACACGGTCGCGATGGAACGCCACGACGCGAACTACGTTGGCGGCGACATCAACGGCGGCCTGGGAGATCTGCGCCAACTGTTCACGCGGCCGGTGGTCTCATTGCGGCCGTGGGTGACGCCGATCCCGCACGTGTACCTGTGCTCGTCGTCGACGCCACCCGGCGGCGGAGTGCACGGGATGTGCGGCTGGCACGCGGCGCGCGCCGCGCTCCGCCGCGAACGATGAGGAGCTGAGCCGTTCGCCGATTCTCGGCAACGACCCGACCGGCTCCCAGATCATTCACGGGTTCGGGGCGCATATTGCTGATGCCCGCACAGAACGTGCGCCCCCCAAAACAAGGAGCAGACCCATGGATGTCAACCCCAGCCGGGCTCGGAAGTGGCTCGTGACCGGCGCGATCGCCGGCGGCGTCGCCCTCGGCGCAGCCGGCATTGCCAGCGCCGCCACCGGCTCGTCCGTCGCGTCGACGTCGGCGGCCAACACCGCGGCGCCCGGTGGCGCGGCGGCGGGTGAATTGGTCAGTGCGTCGTCAGCCAGACCGGG
>DAIQOP010000075.1:0-9593 GCA_036787815.1 Actinomycetota bacterium | reverse complement strand
CCGGTGGCGCGGCGGCCACGGCCACCAGGCCCGATCCGGCCAAGATGAGCCACGGCCCCGGTGAGACGCTGCTCACCGGAACGACGGCCGCGAAGGTGAAGGCCGCGGCACTCGCGGCCGTACCCGGAGCGACCATGATCAGGGTCGAGACGGACTCGGCCGGGTCGCCGTACGAGGCCCACCTGACGAAGGCGGACGGCACCGACGTGACGTTGAAGCTCGACGCCTCGTTCAAGGTCACCGCGACCCAGTCGGGCTTCGGTGGCGGTCCCGGTGGCGACGGGCACGGCGGCCCCGGTGGCATGCCTCCCGCCGCCGGGTCGATGAGCGGAGTCAACGCCTGAGAGGTCGTGGCCCGAGAGGTCGTGGCCGGAGAGGTTGAGCACGCGATGCCGGATCAGGGAGCCGAGTCCACGGCTCTCCGATCCGGCATCGTTCGCGTGTCGGATCACGAAAGCGCTGCACCTCCCATCCCCGGAATGGGGGACCGGTTTCGCTACCGTTTCCGGTCAATGGCGGTCCGTGAAGATGCCCTATACGACCTGCGCGTGGCGCCGGCTTTACCGCTCGTCTGCGGGCGGTGTGGCCGGGTGCTCGAATGGGTTGCCGTCGACCTCGAGCGCGAGCGCGTCTTCTTCCGCGATCGCATCCGCCGCCGCCGGGGCCGCTGGCCTTCGGTGCAGCTGCGCGAGAACGTCGATCCCGACGGCAACGCCGGTGCGCGGCTCACGTACCGGTGTGATCAACGCTGCCGCCGCACGTACACGATCGACTTCGACGCGATGCAGCAGGCCTGCCTCGGCGCGGCCCGTGAGGGGCACGCGCTCGTCGCCCTCGACATCGAGTAGGCCGGCGCCCGGGCGCCCGCCGGGTGCGGGCGCGTGCCATCCTGATGCCGTGCGCTTGATCCCGCGTCGTTGGAGCGCCGAGACCTGGATCTGCTCGCTTCGGGGGCACCGCGTGCCCGTGGCCTCGGCCTCGCGGGTGCGTGCGGAAGACGCGATGCTCGGTATCGAGGTCGCCGACGGCCGCCGGCTCGGGCGCTGCCTGCGCTGCGACGCGTGGTTCGTGGTACCCGCGCCCCGGCAGCCCCGGTTCGACGTCGTGCCCCCGCTGTCGGAGCTGTCGCTGCCGCGACGCGGCGAGGCGCTGCTGGATGCGATCGTGCTCCGGCTGATCGCGATCGAACGCGCGGTGCACAGCGTCGTGTTCGGATTGCTCGCGATCGCGCTGGCCCTCCTCGATTCGCACCTGCGCGCCCTGCACGACTCCGCGCAGCGCGTGCGCGACCAGCTCGACACCGTCGCGGCGCAATCGGGGCGTGCCGGCAGCCGCACGTTCCTCGACAGCGGCGTCCAGCGCGTGCTCGGCCTGCACGGCAAGACGATCACCGTGCTCGCGGTCACCGCAACCGTGTACGCGGTGGTCGAAGGCGTCGAGGCCGTCGGGCTGTGGCGGGAACGGCGCTGGGCCGAGTACCTCACGGTCATCGCGACCGCAGGGTTCCTCCCGTTCGAGGTGCACGAGCTGGTGGCGCGGTTCACCGTGGTGCGGGTCGGGGCGTTCATCGTGAACGTGGCGCTGCTCGTGTTCCTCTTGTGGAGCAAACGTCTCTTCGGCATACGCGGTGGGCAGGCCGCGCTCGAGCGACCGTTCGACTGGCGGGGCGCGCTGGCCGCGCCCGAGGTTCCGACGCTCGATCCGGTCGATCTCGTCGCCGCGGTGCGTGAGGCGGCAGCCGGCGAAACGACGGGGCCGTGACCGCGAGCACGCGAGCGGTGGTGCTCGTGCGGCACGGGGAGACCGAGTGGTCGCGCGCCGGCCGCCACACGAGCCGGACCGACGTTCCCCTCACCGACGAGGGCCGCCGCGCGGCTGCTGCGCTGGCGGCGCCGCTCGGCGCCCGCGTGTTCGGCCTCGTGCTGACGAGCCCGTCGACGCGGGCGCGCGACACGTGCGCGCTCGCGGGATTCGGCGCCGTCGCGCGCGTCGACGACGACCTGCGCGAGTGGGACTACGGCGACTTCGAGGGCCGCACGACCGCCGACATCCGGGCGGAGGATCCGGGTTGGTCGTTGTGGTCCGACGGCGCGCCCGGTGGCGAGAACGCCGACGCGGTGGCCGCGCGTGCCGACCGCGTGATCATACGGATCCGGGAGGCGAACGGCGATGTGCTCGTGTTTGCCCACGCGCACCTGCTCCGGGTGCTCGCGGTGCGTTGGGTCGGCCTCGCGGCGGCCGACGGCGCGCGCCTGGCGCTCACGCCCGCTCGTGTCTCGGTGCTCGGCTACGAGCGCGAGACCGCGGTGATCGAGCAGTGGAACTGCCCGGTGATCTGAGCCGTTCTACGGCAGGAGCGCCAGGATCTGCGCGGGCCCGAGGGGCTGGCGGGTGACCCGCGCACCGACGAGCGCGAGCGCGTCGGCCACCGCGTTGAAGACGGCCGGTGGCGCCCCGATCGCGCCACCCTCGCCCATGCCCTTGTGACCGCCCGGCGTGTTGGACCGGGTTTCGACATGGCCGTACTCGATCGTCGGGACCTCCGCCGCGGTGGGCAGAAGGTAGTCGAGGAACGTCGTGGTGAGCGGGTTGCCGTCGGCGTCGTACACGAAGTGCTCGTAGAGCACGCCGCCGATCCCCTGCACGACCCCGCCCGCGATCTGGCCCTCGACGACCATCGGGTTGATCATCACGCCGCAGTCCTCGCTCACGATGTAGCGGTCGATGCGCACGAGCCCGGTGTGACGATCGAGCTCGACGGTGCAGACGTGGCAGGCGTTCGACCACGTGAACGGGGGCGCCTTGTAGGAGGCGGTCGCGCCGAGACCGGGTGCGAGGCCGTCGGGGAGACGTGCGGTCTCGAGGTGCGCGACGCGCGCGACCTCGGCGAAGGCGACCGTGCGCGCCGGCGTCCCCCGCACCGAGATCTCGCCGTCGACGATCTCCAGGTCGGCGGGCGCCGCTTCCATGAGGTGCGCCGCGATCTCGAACGCCTTGGCCCGCACGATCTGCGCGGCCTCGCGGCACGCGCCGCCCCCGATGACGGCGCTTCCGCTCCCGCCGGTGCCGCGCCCGAACGGCGACGACGCGGTGTCGCCCTGCACGAGCACCACGTCGTCGAGCGCGATGCCGAGCTCGTCGGCGACCACCTGCGGCATCGTGGTCTCGAGCCCCTGGCCGTGCGAGCCGGAGCCCATGCTCACGACCACCTTGCCCGTGGGTTGCACCCGGATCGTCGCGGTCTCGGTGCTCAACGGATCGATGGAGCCCATGCTCGACGGCTCGACGTAGAGCCCGATGCCCACCCCGAGCAGCCGGCCGTCTTCGCGGAACGCCCGCTCCTGCTCGGCGCGGAACGCGTCGTAGTCGAGCAGCGCCGCGGCCTGCTCGAGCGTCTCATCGGGTGTGACGACGTCGTATTCGAAACCCATGGCCGTGGTGTGGGGCAGCTCGTGCGCGTGGATCACGTTGCGCCGGCGCAGCTCGAGGGGGTCGAGGCCGATCGCGCGCGCCGCTGCGTCCATCAACTGCTCGCGGGCGACCGTCTCCATCATCCACGGCCCGCGGTAGGCGCCGCGCCCGCACGTGTTGGTCCAGACGGCCGTCGACTTCCAGCGCAACATCGGCATGCGGTACGGGCCGGGGAAGAGCATGCCGACGAACGGGCCGACGCCCCCGGTGCTGCCGACGGGGAACGCGCCGCAATCTTCGAGATTGTCGATGTATCCGCCGAGGATGTGGCCGTCGGCGTTGAGCGCGAGCGTGCACGTCGACCGGTCGACCCGCGCGTGGTTCGACGCGATGAGGTTCTCGCGCCGGTCCTCGATCCACTTGACCGCGCGCCCGAGGTGCGCAGCGGTGAGCGCGACGACGAGCTCGTCGTGCGGCGTGAAGTACTTCTGGCCGAAACCGCCGCCCACGTCGCGCGCGGTGACGCGCACGAGATGTTCGCCCACTCCGGTCGCGCGGGCGATCGCGGCGCGCGCTTCGTGCGGGTTCTGGGTCGACATCCAGGCGTGCAGCTCACCGCTGGAGGCGTCGAAGTCGACGACGATGCCGCGCGTCTCCATGGGCACGTTCGTCTGGCGGTGCTGATGGAACGTCTCGGTGACGACGTGCGCGGCCTCCGCGACCATCGCGTCCCACGCCGCGTCGAGCGGGAACGCCGACTCCTGCGCGACGTTCGTTCCCTTCTCCGGATGCACGAGGTTCTCGGTGTCGCCGGCCGCGGTCTCGAAGTCGACGACGGCCGGGAGCGGGTCGAGCTCGAGCTGCACGAGGTCGCACGCGTCCTCGGCCACGTAGCGGTTCTCGGCGACGACGATCGCAACCGGGTCGCCGACGAAGCGCACGTCGGTATCGGCCAGCGGTCGCAACGGCGCGTTGGCGGGGTCGTGCAGGAGCATCGTGGGTTGCAGCGGACCGGCGCGGTGATTGAGATCGGCGGCCGTGAGCACCGCGACGACGCCCGGAAGCGCCCTCGCTTCGGTGACGTCGACGGACACGATGCGCGCCCGCGCCATGTCGCTGCGCACGAACGCCGCGTGCAGCAGGCCCGGGAACGCGACGTCGTCGACGTACTCGCCGTGGCCGGTGAGCAGGCGGGGGTCTTCGCGCCGCTTCACCGACTGCCCGACGAACCTGCCCGCGGTCGTGCCGGTCATGCCTTGCCACTCAACGTTTCGGCGGCCTCTTTCACAGCGCGGACGATGCCCTGGTAGCCGGTGCACCGGCAGAGGTTGCCCGAGAGCGCGTCGCGGATCTCGGCGTCGCCCGGGTCGGGATTGTCGGCGAGGAACGCGGTCACCGACACGACGAGGCCCGGCGTGCAGAACCCGCACTGCAGCCCGTGGCAGTCGCGGAACGCGGCCTGCACCGCGGAGAGCTCACCCGCCGGCGCGATGCCTTCGACGGTCGTGACCTCGCGGCCTGCCGCCTGCACCGCGAACAGGAGGCACGAGCGCACCGCGTCGCCGTCGAGGAGCACGGTGCACGCGCCGCAGACGCCGTGCTCGCATCCGAGGTGGGTGCCCGTGAGCCCGCAGTCTTCGCGCAGGAAGTCGGCCAGCGTCTTGCGGTCCTCGACCTCGGTGTGGCGGCGTTCGCCGTTGACGGTCATCTCAACGTGGGGCATTCGTCGCCTCCTCGATCGCACGGGCGACGACGCGGCCGACGAGATGCCCGCCGACGCGCCTGCGGTACTCGGCCGACGCGTGAACGTCGTCAGGGGGTTGGGTCGCCCGCACCGCGAGCTCGGCGATCGCGGCGACGTCGACGTCCGACGCGGCGTGGCCGACGAGCGCGTGCTCGGCGTCGGGGGCGCGCAGCGGAGTCGAGCCCATCGAGAACATCGCGATGGCCGCCGCGGCGACGCGGTCGGCGGCATCGAGCTCGACGACCGCGACCGCGCCGGCCAGCGCGAAGTCGCCGTGCCGCCGTGCGACCTCTTCGATCGCCTCGCCCCGCCGGCCGCTGCGCGTGGGCACGACGATCGCGCTGAGCAGCTCGTCGGCTTCGAGGATGGTGGTCCAGGTGCCGGTGAAGAACTGCTCGGCCGGCACCGTCCGCACACCGCGCACGCTCGTGACCTCGAGCTCGGCGCCGAGTGCGAGCACGGCCGCCGGGTACTCCGACGCGGGGTCGGCGTGGGCGATCGAGCCGCCGATCGTTCCCCGGTTGCGGATCTGGAAATGGCCGATCAGCGGCGTGGCCCGAGCGAGCAGCGGTGCGTGCGTGGCGACGAGCGCGTCGCGCCCGACCGCGGCCTGGCGGGCGCCGGCACCGATGCGCAGGAACCCGTCGGACACCGAGATCGACCGGAGCTCGGCGATGCCGTTGAGGTCGACGAGGTGCTCGAAGCGGGTGAGGCGCAGGGCGAGCATCGGCACCAGGCTCTGCCCGCCGGCCAGTGGCTTGGCATCGTCGCCGTGCTCGGCGAGGAGATCGGCGGCTTCGCCGAGGGTGGTCGGGGCGCAAAGCGCGAACGGTGCCGGCTTCACTCCGCGCCCCGAGGGATCTCGACGGGGCCCGCGTTCCCTGACATCGGTGTCAGTCTCCCCGACGGCGCGATCGCCGGTCAACGCCGGGGCGACGCCCCCAGCAACGCGTGCATCGATGGTTCGGTCATCGCCGGCGCTGGCACTGCGGGCACCAGGTCGTGCCCCGCTGGTCGATCACGCTCCGCCGGAGCACGGCGCCGCACCGCAGGCAGGGTCGGCCGGCGCGGCCGTAACACTCCAGGTACTCCTGGTTGCGGCCGGTGTCGCCTTCGAAGGTGCGGTAGTCGCGCAGTGTCGTGCCACCGCGTTCGATCGCGTCGGAGAGCACGGTGCGCAACTCGGCGTGGATGCGGTCGGACTGCCGGCGGCTCGTGCGTCGCGACGCGGGGTGCACGCCGGCTCTCCAGAGCGCCTCGTCGGCGTAGATGTTGCCGACACCCGCGACCGGTCGCTGACTCATGAGCAACGTCTTCACCGGCCGGCGGCTCGACCGGAGGGCGTGGTGGAACGCGGCGGGATCGAAGTCGTCGGAGAGTGGTTCCGGCCCGAGCGCGTGCAGTGTGGGCATCGAGTCGTAGACGCCGGCGGGCACCACCGCGATGCGGCCGAAGCGGCGGACGTCGCGCAGCTCCAGCACGCTGCCGTCGTCGAGGGTCCAGGCGCCGCGCACGTACGGATCCGCGGGCGCGTGGGGATCGGCGATGCGGAGGCTCCCGGTCATGCCGAGGTGCACGACGAGCTCGCGGTCGCGGTCGAGGCGCGCGATCAGGTACTTGCCGCGGCGCGCCACGGCCTCGATGCGATGCGAGATCGCGTCGGTGGCGGCGGCGAACTTCGGTGAGGGGTGCGCGTCGGCGGCGGTGATCGTGCGGCCGACGACGCGCGGCGCGAGCTGCCGGCGGATCGTCTCCACCTCGGGCAGCTCCGGCACGCCGAGAGTGTGGCACGCGGGCCGAGCTGCTCGATCTCGTCGGAGATCGATGTTCGCTCGGCCTACGGACCGCCGAGGATCGTGCCGGTGCCGGTCGCGCGGAACAGCGTGACCGCGGGGTCGCTCACGCCGGTCAGCGTGATCGTGAACGTCTCGTCGGTCGCGGCGCCGGTGCCGGGCCAGATCGGCACCGTGATCACCTTGCTCGACTTCCCCGCGGAGATGGTGACGGTGCCGCTCAGCTTGCCGCCGAACGCTCCACCGCCCGTCGAC
This sequence comes from Actinomycetota bacterium, assembly GCA_036787815.1. Classification (GTDB taxonomy): domain Bacteria; phylum Actinomycetota; class Acidimicrobiia; order IMCC26256; family PALSA-610; genus DATBAK01. The sequence goes on along the minus strand of DAIQOP010000075.1, from coordinate 2,390 downwards.
GTCGAGCTGTACGTCGCGGTGCCCGGCGTCACGGCGTACCCGACCGTGACGGTGCCCGTCGCCGGTACGGACAGCGTCACGGGAAACGTCAGCGACTGGCTCCCCGCGCTCGCCGTGGCGACCGATCGGTCGCCGATGCCGAGGGTCGGACCGGTCGACGGGTCGTCGTTCAGGATCGTGCCGATGCCGGCCGACCGAACGACGTCGACGCCAGTGGTCGGGTTCGACAGCGTGACCGCGAACGTCTCGCCGGGCTCCCTCACGGTGTCGCCGTAGACCGGCACCGTCACCGACTTCGAGATCGGTGTCACGCCGGTCTTCGCGCTGGGCGTGAAGGTCAACGTTCCCGACCTCAGCTGGAAGTCGACGTCTCCACCGGGCGTCATACCGCCCGTCGCCGTGCCGCCGGTGACCGCGTACTGCACGGACACGGTGGTGGTCGCCGGTTGCGAGAGCGTCACCGCGAACGTCGCGTCGTGCGTGCCGGAGTCGCCTTCGAGGATCGACGCGTCACCCACGGCGAGGCAGGTTCCGCCGCACGCAGTTGCCGCGGTGTAGGTGAACTGATCCTGAACGCTCGGCGTGCTCGTGCCGCCGGGTGTCGTGACGGTGACGTCGACCGCGCCGGCCGAGCCGGCCGGCGAGATCGCCGTGATCGACGTGTCGGAGTCGATCGTGAAGCTCGAGGACGGCGTCGCCCCGAAGCTCACCGCGGTCGCGCCCGTGAACCCACTGCCGGCGATCGTCACGGTCGTGCCGCCGGTCGCCGGCCCCACCGCCGGCGAGATTCCCATGACCCTCGGTGCAGGGACGAACGTGTCGCTGAGCGTGAGCCAGGCGCGGTACGTGCAGTAGGCCGTGTTGCCGACGGTGCAGTCGGGTGGCAACACGTTGACCGCGTTCAAGACGTTGAAGACCTCGTTGCCCTGGGCGTCGAACGCGGAGAACGTCGGATCGACGCCCGGCGGAGCCGTCGGGAGCACGGTGGACGAAACGACCGAACCGGTGAAGTCCCACGTGACCGCGGCCCAGGCCGAGTACGTGGTGGAGTGGTATCCACCGCCACGGCCGCTTCCGCCACATCGGGTCTGTACGTACACGTCTCCGCTCGGGTACCCGCTCGTGCCGTCGAAGCCCGTTGCGAACGCCTGCTCCTGAATGCCGCCGCACGAGTGACCGAGCATGGAGAACGCCGTCGACTGGGGGAGGAGCAGCGCCATCGTCGCGCCTGCGCTCGCAGGGGGAACCACGCCGAAGAGCATCACCGAAGAGGCGACCACACCGATGACAAACCGACGAACCATCTGCCCTACTCCTGAGTCGTCACCCGCCACCGAAACTCGGCGGACTGTACGACAGTCATGCAGATCCCGCATCGCCTCCAGCGGCGGAGTAACCCTGCCGAGAGGCGGCGCGTGATCGACAGAGGCGCGGCGCTCCCGCGCCGGCGTTACTTGCCCTGCCAGTGGGGCGCCCGACGCTCGGCCGACGCGGCCATGCCCTCGCGCGCGTCTTCGGTGGTGTGCACGACGCGGCGCATCGTCTCGCCGATACGATTAACGACACTCGCTATGGACCCACGGAAGGGACCAACGTGCGGAAGCCGACACGAGCCGCGATCTACGCACGGCTGAGCCAGGATCGGACGGGCGAGAGCCTGAGCATCGCGGCGCAGATCGCACTCGCGCGAGCCCGAGCCGACGAGCGCGGGTGGACGGTGGTGGACGAGTACGTCGACTCCAACATCAGCGCGAGCACGGGTGCCCGGCGACCACAGTGGGAGCGCATGCTCGCCGACATCGAAGCCGGAACCGTCGACGGCATCGTGGCGAAGAACCAAGACCGCCTCAGTCGTCAGTGGAGTGGGCTCGGTCGGTTGCTCGATCTCTGCAAATTGCACCACGTCGCGATCCTGCTGCTCGATGACGAGATCGACACGACAGCAGCGGACGGCAGGTTCAAGGTACAGATGCTCGGAGCCGTCGCGGAGAACGAAGCCGCGAAACTTTCCGAGCGAGTGAAGCAGCAACGTGAACGTGCTGCACTCGCCGGGACCTACACCGGAGGCAGACGACCGTTCGGTTACGCGGGTCGAGAGCACCGAGAACAAGACCCGACGATGATCCCCGGTGTCACCATTATCCCGGCCGAAGCGAAGCTCGTTCGCACGATGGTGAAGATGTTCCTCAAGGCCAGCAGCCTGAGGAAGATCGCCGACGCGTTGAACGTGTTGGTCGTGCAGGACAAGGCACCGCGAGCGACACGCGGCGGGATGTGGAACGTCACATCGGTACGCAGCATCCTCGTGAACCCGAGATACGCGGGTCTCTACACGCGTCTTGGCAAGACGACCAACGGAGATTTCCTCTCCAGCGAAGACGTGGAATTGC
>DAIQOP010000297.1:0-4337 GCA_036787815.1 Actinomycetota bacterium | reverse complement strand
GCTGGCCGACCACGCCGATCGGCTGGGAGCAGTCCTCGAGCCGGCGATCCGGTTCGTGGATCGTCCCCTCCAGCTGCAGTTCAAGGGAGCTCCTGGCTCACGCGCTGCCCGCCGAGCGCGCCGCGAAGCCGACGCGATCGTCGACGCCGAGATCGCGCGTCGACGCGAAGGCGACGACTTCGGCGACGACGTCCTCGGCACGCTCCTCCACACCGATCTCACCGACGCTGAGCTTCGCGACCAGGTCGTTTCACTCATCGCAGCCGGATACGACACGACATCGGCGGCCGTCGGATGGGCCGTGTTGGAGCTTCTCCGCCACCCTCGCGAATGGGAGGCCATGGAAGCCGAGATCTCGGCGCGGCTCGGACCCAACGGCCGGGCACCGGACGCGGATGACCTGCGAGCGATGCCCTATGGCTCCGCGGTCGTGAACGAGACGCTGCGGCTGTGGCCGCCAGCACCGCTGTCCGGTCGACGGGCAACAACGGCGTTCGATGTCGCTGGATACACGATCCCTGCCGGTTCCATCGTCGTTTTCTCGCCGTTCGTCGCAGGGCGCAGCGGTGACGTGTGGGGCGACGACGCGGATTGTTTCCGGCCGGCGCGCTGGCTCGAACGACGCGAACCCCAGCCCTTCTCTTTCATCTCCTTCGGTGGTGCCTACCGGCGCTGCCTCGGGTTCGCGCTCGCACTCACCGAGATCCAGGTCGCCGTCACCCGACTCGTACAGCGCACCCGCCTCACACTCATGCCGCGCCCCACCGTTCGCGGCGTCGGTCTGAGCGCGCTGCGCCCGGAGGGTGGAGTCATCGTTCGAATCGACTCGCTGACGTAGCTTCCAGGAGCGACCTCGCCCCGACGTTCGGGGACACCCTTGTCTCACCGACCCGGCGTACTGGGATAGCCCGGCGTCGGGCTCGCGGGCGTCGTTGTGGGACGCTCTGGCGATTCGGCGTAGCCTGAACTTATGGCCACGACGACGGAGCGACTGCGCGCCGCGCAAGTCAAGATCGATGAGGCACGCGATCGCGTCCAAGCCGATTCCGCTGCGTCTCCGGTGTTGGTGGCAGTAGTGAACGAGTTCGCCAAGAAGGCGGCGAAGGCGACTACCACCGCCGACGAGCGCACAGCCGTGATCGAGCTGGAGCAAGCAGGCGACAGTGCCAAGGCCGCGGCCGAAGCCGACCCCGGCGTCTCGGACACAGCCCGTCAGGCCGTGATCGACGCGCACATGGCCATCTGCATCGCGAAGGGCAAGCTGTAGCGCGGGCGTACGGTTGCGCGCGTGATGCGGGAACCCGTTCGCGACGAAGCTCGACGTGAGGTCGCGGCCCGCGGGCTCACACCCACCGCGGTAACGCACCTGACGCGCGACGCGCTTGGAGCCATCGACCGCGCCGCGCTGGCTCCGGTGAAGAGCCTTCTCAAGCGTTTCTTCTCGGACGAGGCGTGGCTAGCGAACGATGACGACGCGCTCGCGGAGCTCGTTGGCTCGGGCGACGGTTGGTGGCGACACGAGCTGGATGAGGATATTGGGCTCGAGTTCGGCTGGCGCGACGGCGCGTTCCGCATGGAGGTTGCACCGCGACACAGGCCCGGTGAGACGTTCGCCGGGCCTGTGGTTCCCGAGGCGACCCCCAATCCGCGCACGATTCGATTCGTCACACCAAAGGTCCACGAAGGGCCGAGCCGGTGGTACGAGTCGGCGGTGGGCGTTGACGATCCGCGGGTGGCGCGGTTGTTCGCCGAGTTCGACGATGTCGCCAACGTGCTCGTCGGCCCCGACTTCGTCGCGGTCGGGCTCCGCCGTCCCGATCGGTGGGAACAACTGCTCGACCCGGTGCTGCGCGCCATCACGACCGAGTTCGCCTCTCCGGCCGCGGGTCTCGAGCCCATCGGCGCGACCGACGCTGAGCCGAGGGACGAGGCCTCCCGCTCGCGCTCGGAGTTCGCGCACGACAGCAGGAGCGCCCTCGAACGAGCGTGGAAGGAACTCGGGTCGCTGCGACCCGACGAGCCCGGCGACCTCGACCGGATCCTCGCGGCCGTCTCGTCACCGAACAGTGCCGCTCGTCAGGTGGCGGCCCGCGTCCTCGTCGACGCCGGCGCCGAAGTCGCGGAACAGGAGTGGGGCCGTCTGCTCGGCGACCCGAGCCGTGGTGTTCGGCGCGCGGCGGTCGACGCGATGGTGGATGTCGAGCGGCCGGCGCTGCGCCCCCTCCTCGAGCATGCGCTAGGCGACGCCGACGCGTGGACGCGCTGGAAGGCGTTGCGCGGCCTGGTCGATCTCGGCGTCGAGCCGAGCCGCGCTGCCGTTTCGCCGCTCGCCGAGGACCCCGACTTCCGGGTCCGGCTCGAGGCGGCCGGCGCGTTGCGCGGCCTCGAGGATCCCTGACACGGGGTCTGTTGCATTGGCGGAGGGTCGTGCCCGGCGGTCAGGGAGGCGGCATGCGCTCTCGTCGTTGGCGGCGCACTCCACCTGGATACGCTCGGCGGGAGCACGCGGACCCAGCGGACTCTGACGCGGCGCCGACCGGAGGACTGCACACGATGGCAGGTGTAGCGATCATCACGGAGGCGTGCATCGACGTCAAAGACCGCGCGTGCGTCGACGTGTGTCCTGTGCAGTGCATCTACGAGTACGACCCCAGCTCGACCATGCTGGTCTCGGAGGTCGAAGCGGGAAGCGGCGTCATCGAGAACTCCCATAGCGCCACCCCGGATGCGATCGATGTGTTCGCCGACAGCATCCTCTATGTCAACCTCGAAGAGTGCACGTCGTGCACCGCCTGCTACCAACCCGACGTCTGCCCCGTGGGGGCCATCTATTCCGAAGAGCACGTGCCCGACGGAACGCCGCGCGCGAAGTACAACGGCAACGACCCCAACAAGGGACACGACCACACGTTCTTCATCGAACAGAGCCGCGCGGTGTTCGCCGATTAGCCAGCGCGCCAGCGTTGTCAGTCGAGCGGACCAGATGTACCCAGCCGAGCATCGACTGGTAGTCGAGATGCGGAACGCAAGAGCGACCGCGTCCCGAACGCCGGTTAGACGGTCTGCGTCTTCGATCCGAGAACGCAGAATCGTCGCCATCGGGGTCGGCGAGCACAACCCGGCGTCTCCTTACCTTGCCCGACATCGGCCCGCGTCGCGCCGCTCGTCGGCCTCATCCGTGCGGCGACGGCTCGCTTGGCGCTTCGGGCTTCTAGCTCCACGCGTCGACGGGCTTCTATCACCGGCCGCCATCAGGCCCACCGGGCTTCACGCCCCTGAACTTGCGTCCACTGGGCACAACGGATCGTGGCTCGCGAGCGGGCCGACGTAGCGCGCGGCGGCCGGGTGATCGTGACCTTCCGGACCCGCGACCACGCTGGCGGCCTCAGTAGCCAGGTGCAGCAGCGCGACGCGATCTCGACCGACGGCGGGTTGCACTTCGGTGCCGCGCAGACATTGGGCCCCGCAGCCGACCTCTCGTCCGCAGCCGTCTCACCAGTGCCGTGCTCGGCGACTACCAGGGCACGGCGGCGTCGCCTCGCGGCGGCGTCGCCTCGCGGCTTCGTCGCCGTGTGGGACGTGTCGCGCCCCGCGCCGGGGTCGTCGCCGTTCGACCAGTCGGCCTGGGCCGCGACCGTCAGCGACTGACCGACTGCCCGTACAGAGTCGCCGCGGAGCATACCGAGAACGACGTCGAACGCGACCCAAGACCGACGTCCCCCCTGCGAGAGCCGGATGACGAACCTCGAGATCGAGTGGGAGTTGCGCCGGTGATTCGGATGATTTGGGCGGTAGCTCCCATCGAGGACGGTCGCGGAGGCGACCGCGAGATGGAACGATGCAAGGAGATGTCCCCGGCACACGCCCCTTCTGACCGCGTTGATCCCGAGCCTTCGGGCCCGCCCGACGACGCCGCCGACTCGCTCGTCGATCCGGCCGTCGACCTGGTGCGGGGCTGGCTCGACCGCGCCGACCGTGCATTGTCTCGAGCCGAGCGACGCGACAGCCTGCGCCTGCATCGTCTGACGAGCGACCCGTCGTCGGTCGACTTCACGATGGCGTTCGCCGACCGCGTGCTGCGGCCGGAGTCGGCGAGTGTCGCGGCGGAGCAACTCCGCCGGCTCGTGGCCCGTCAGCTCCCGTCGTTCCTCTCCCGTCTCGATCGGCTGCTGCTGCGGGTTGGTGCCTCGTGCTCGCGGCTGCTGCCGTGGCTGGTCATGCCGCTCGCTCGCCGCCGGTTGCGCCAGATCGTGGGTGCGCTGGTCGTGGATCACGATGACGCCGCGCTGCGCGCACACCTCTCGCACCGGGAGGCCGAGGGCTATCGGGTCAATGCG
>DAIQOP010000074.1:0-15872 GCA_036787815.1 Actinomycetota bacterium | reverse complement strand
GAGAGCAGCTCGCGCCGCCAGTCGTGGTGGCGGCACGCGGTGCAGGCCAGGGTGAGCGATCGGACCCGTTCGGGCGACCTCGTCGCGATGATCTGGGCGATGACACCACCCATCGACGCGCCCATCACGTGCGCGGTCTCGATGCCCTCGGCGTCGAGGCACGCGAGCGCGTCCTCCGCCATCTGGAACAACGAGTACGGCCCCGGCGGCTTGCCGGAGCGCCCCACACCCCGGTTGTCGGGGGCGATGCAGCGGTGGCGACGGCCGAACCGGCCCCGCTGGAGGGCCCAGCCGCGTGCGTCGGCACCGAGCCCCTGGATCATGAGCACCGGCGACCCGTCGCGACGGCCGAACGCGTCGTACGCGATCTGTATCCCGTCGGACGCCGTCACCTCAGGCAAGAACTACCTCCCGCACGCGAGCCTCCCGAGCGTGAACCCAGGGTAGACGCTGCGTGACGAGTGCGGTTCCGGAACGGCCTCGCGTCAGCCGGCGGCGAGCCCGGCGGTGCTGCGCAACTCGTGGGCCGGCTTCTCGCCCGCCAGCAACGCATCAACCGCGGCCCGCGCCTCCTCGGCCAGCTCCGCGGCACCGAGCGGGTCGCCCGCGGGGTACGACGCGTCGAGCGCGATGTGCTCACCGACGAGGATCCGCCACGGCGCGAACGCCGTGCCGAGCGGACCGCCGGGGATCACCGCGACCGGAAGCACCGTCGAGCCCATCATCGCCTGCACCAACCGCAGCGGCGGCGTCCCGGCACCGGAGCGCAGCCAGGTCGGCGCGAGTGGGACCGCGACGAGGTGCCCGGCGCGCAGGCACGCCCCGAGATCCTCGGGAGAGCCGTCGACCGATCCGAGCCGACGCAACAAGCCGCCGACGAACGGCACACCCGGAGTGCCGACGACCCGCAGCCGCCGGCCGACCTCGCGGCGCACCGCGAGCGCGAGCGCCGTCGGCTCGAGCAGCCCGAGCCCCCGGTTCATGATCAGCACCGCGGGACCGGTCTCGGGGATGCGCTCTGCGCCTTCGACGCGCACCCGCACGAACATCTCGACGACCGGTGACGCAGCGTCGCAGAGCTGGGGATCGAGCCCGAACGGGTCGATCGGGTACCGGCCGTTGAAGCGCCGGCGCAACCCGTCGAGCGGCGCCTCGGGATCGGAGACGCGGTCGGTGTCGAACACGGTTCTCGCGCGGCTCATGCGACGGCTTTCGCGGGAACGAGCGGAACGATGTCGGCCCACTGGTACAGCTCGGTGAGCACCTGCTGCGTCGGGCGAGGCGGCGCGAGCGCCAGCTCTTCCACCGCGCGCTCGCTCGAGCCCGTGCAGCCGGAGCGCAGCAGCTCCACGACGTGCGGTGCGATCGCCGCGCCGGCGAACTCGACCGTGCGCGACGCCCACGGCCACAGCCAGGGCATCACGGGCACCGGAATCCGCCCGCCGAGCCGCACCGCCTGCCACGGGCTGGCCGCGCCGCTCCCGGCGATGTTGAGCGGGCCGTCGTAGCCCAGCATGAGCGCGCGCACCATCGCCACACACGCGTCTTCGGGGTGCACGAGCTGGAACGGCGGATCGGTGGTCGCGGGAACCGGGACGGCCGGAAGCCGCAGCAGGCGCCCGAGCGGGCTCGGGACGTGCGAACCGACGACCGGCGCGTACCGCATCGACGCGACCGACACACCGTGGCGGCGACCGAGCCCCGCCGCGAGTGCCTCGACCTGCAGGAGGCTCTGGCCGTAGGGGGTGGTGGGCTCGGGCGGCACCGACTCGTCGGGCACCGACGCGGTGCCCGGGCCACGGCCGTAGACCTCCAGCCCGCTGCGCAGCACGAGCCGTTCGAGCCGGCCCGCGCGTGCCGCGGCGGAGAGGGCGACGATCGTGCACAGCTCGGTGCGCTCGGCCGCCTGGGCCGGACCCATGCGCGACGCCGGCTCGTACACGCCGAAGTGCGCGACGGCGGTCGGCGCGAATTCGAGCACGAAGTCGCGGAGGCGGTCGCGATGGAGCGGATCGATGCGGCGGAACTCGGCGCGCCGCAGGCGGCGGCGCGGCGGCACGAAGTCGACGCCGGCGATCTCGGTGACACCGGTTTCCGCTTCGAGCAACTGCGCGACGCGCGTCCCCAACTCGCCGCCCATGCCGGTGACCAGCACCCTCACGCTGTCTCCCTCACGACTCGTTGACCTCCGGTCGGAGTTGCGGGAAGAGCACGACCTCGCGGATCGACGTCACACCGGCGAGCAGCATCACGAGGCGATCGATCCCGATCCCGAGACCACCACACGGCGGCAGCCCGTACTCGAGCGCGCGCACGTAGTCGTAGTCGATCGACTGCGCTTCGAGATCGCCCGCGGCCTTCAACCGGGCCTGCGCCTCGAAGCGCCGCAGCTGGTCGACGGGATCGTTCAACTCGCTGAACGCGTTCGCGATCTCCCGCCCACCGACGATGAGCTCGAACCGTTCGGTCAGATCACCGTCGTCGCGGTGGGGGCGGGCGAACGGCGAGACCTCACGCGGGTAGTCGCAGACGAACGTCGGCCCGAGGATGCGCGCCTCGGTGGTCTTCTCGTAGATCTCGAGAATGAGCTTGCCCGATCTCCACATCGACTCGTACGGGATCTCGAGATCGTCGCAGTGCTTGCGCAGATCCTCGACCGGTTGGCTCGGGTGCAGATCGAGCCCCGCGTGCTCGCGCACGAGATCGAGCAGCGATCGCCGCTCCCACGGCGCCGCGAGCTCGAGGGTCCTGCCCTCCCACTCGACGGTCGTGGTGCCGAGCGCGGCCAACGCGGCCTGCGAGATCAGCTGCTCGGTGAGGGTCATGATGTCGGTGTAGTCGACGAAGGCCTCGTAGAGCTCCAGCATCGTGAACTCGGTGTTGTGACGCGTGGAGAGGCCTTCGTTGCGGAAGACGCGGCCCATCTCGAACACCTTCTCGAGCCCCCCCACGACGAGGCGCTTGAGGTAGAGCTCCGGCGCGATGCGCAGGTAGAGATCGACGTCGAGCGCGTTGTGATGGGTGACGAACGGACGCGCCGTGGCGCCGCCCGCGATGGGCTGCAGCACCGGTGTCTCGACCTCGACGTATCCCCGTGCGAGGAGCTCGGCGCGGATCGACGCCACCGCGGCGAACCGGATCGCGAATACGCGACGGGCGTCGTCGTTGGCGATGAGATCGACGTAGCGCTGCCGGTACCGCGTCTCGACGTCGCTGAGCCCGTGCCACTTGTCGGGCAGTGGCCGGAGCGCCTTCGACAGCAGCGCGCAGGTGGAGACCTTGATCGACAGCTCGCCGACCTTCGTTTTCATGACCGCGCCCTCGACCCCGACCCAGTCGCCGAGATCGAGATCACCGATCGCCGTGAACGCCGCGTCGCCGACGATCGAGCGCGACACGAACAGCTGCACGTTGCCACTGCCGTCGCGCAAGGTGAGGAACACGAGCTTGCCCATCTGGCGGCGCAGCAGCACGCGCCCCGCGACCCGCACGACGACGTCGGTCTCCTCACCGTCGGCGAGGGTGTCGTACCGGTCGTGGAGCTCACCTGCAGTGGCCGTGCGGTCGAAGCGCACGGGATACGGATCGACCCCCGCTTCGCGCAGCGCCTCGACCTTCGCCATGCGCGCGACCCGCTCGGTGCCTCTTGCGGCTGCGGCCTCCGGCATGCCCCCGCCGCCGGCCTGCGCCTCGGTATTCCTGGCGGCTCCGCCCTCCGGCATGCCCCCGCCTCCGGCCTGCGCCTCGCCCTCCGCGGCTCCGACCGCCGGGTCGCTCATCGGTTGCGCTCGAAGACGATGCGCAGCCCGAACAGGGTGAGCCACGGCTCGTAGTGCTTCACGTTGCGGGTGTAGGGCCCGACGAGCTCGGCCAGGCCACCGGTCGCGATCACGGTGCAGTCTCCCAGCTCCGCGCGGAACCGATCGACCAATGCGTCGACCTGGCCCGAGAATCCGTAGATCACACCCGACTGGATCGACTCGACCGTCGACTTGCCGATCACGTGCTTCGGCTCCACCAGCTCGATGCGCCGCAGGCCCGCGGCGCGACCGAAGAGCGCGTCGAGCGAGATCTCGATGCCCGGGAAGATCGCGCCGCCGAGGTACTCGCCCTTGGCGCTCACCGCTTCGATCGTGGTCGCGGTACCGAAGTCGACGACGATCGACGGCCCGCCGTAGAGGTCGAACGCGCCGACCGCGTTCGCGATCCGGTCGGCACCGACCTCTTTCGGGTTGTCGTAGAGGATCGGCATCCCCGTACGGATCCCGGGCTCGATGACGAGTGCGGGGAAGCCGAAGTACCGCTCGGTCATCTCCCGCAGCGCCGCGGTGACCATCGGCACGCCCGACGAGATCGAGACGCCGGTGATGTTCGCGTCGAACGAGAAGCCGTGGAACCCGAGGAACTGCTGGATCATGAGCGCAAGCTCGTCGGAGGTGCGTTCCGGTGCGGTGGCGATGCGCCAGTGGTCGACGAGCTCGACATCGTCGAACAGCCCGACCACGGTCTGGGTGTTGCCGGCATCGATCGCGAGCAGCACGGTTCAGCTCCCCTCGACGTCGAGGCCGATGTCGAGCGCACGGGCCGAATGGGTGAGCGCGCCGACCGAGATGTAATCGGCACCCGCTTCCGCGTACGCGCCGACCGATTCGAGCGAGACGTTGCCACTCACCTCGGTCTTCGCCGCGCCGCCGAGGACCGCGACGGCTTCACGCACGGTGTCGGGGCTCATGTTGTCGAGGAGCACCACGTCGGGGCTTGCGGTCTTGGCCTCCGCCACCTGTTCGAGCGAATCACACTCGACCTCGATGACGCGGTTCGGCCAGCGCGCCCGGGCGCGTTCGACGGCGCCCGCGACGCCCACCCCGACGAGATGGTTGTCCTTGATGAGCACCGCGTCGGAGAGCGACTCGCGGTGGTTGAAACCTCCACCGGCGCGCACCGCGGCCTTCTCGAACGCGCGCAGACCGGGGAGGGTCTTGCGGGTGTCGAGGATGCGGGCGCGCCCGTGCGCGGCGCGCACGTACCGGCGCGTGATCGTCGCGATCCCGGAGAGGTGGGTCATGAAGTTGAGGGCGACCCTCTCGCCGGTGAGGATCGAACGGAGCGGTCCCTCGACGCTGCCGATCTCGTCGCCCGCCTCGACCGCGGTGCCGTCGGGCACCTTCCACTGCACGATCGCGAACGTGTCGACCTGGCGGAACGTCTCGGCAGCCGGCGCGGTGCCGGCAACCACGCCTTCGGCGCGGCTCACGAATCGCGCTCGACCCCACGAGTCGTCGGGGATGCAGGCGATCGTCGTGATGTCGCCGAGCACACCGAGATCCTCGGCGAGCGCCAGCTCGACGAGCGCGCGGACCGCGTGTCTGGGTGGATCGAAGGCCGTCACGCTCGCGTCTCCTCGCTCTCGCGCCGCGCCCGAACGAAACGCGGCGCGTCATCCGCGGTCTGCACGTAGCGGCCGCGTTGCTCCGGGTCGGTGTCGGGGAAATCGGCCCGTGTGTGTGATCCGCGCGACTCGAGGCGCGCGGTCGCGCCGGCGACGATCACGGACGCGACGGCGGTGAGGTTCGCGACCTCGTACCCCGCGACCGTGGGCTCGACACTCGCCCCGCCACCCTCGCGAAGCGAAGTGAGCGACTTGGCTGCGAGCGCGAGACCGTCGGCGTCGCGCACGACACCGACGTCGCTCGACATCGTGCCCTGGATCGCTTCGCGCTGGCGCGGATCGATCGGCTCGCACTCGTCCGACGCTCCCGGCTTCGAGTCGGCGGGCTCGGCCGACCACCCACTCTCGAGCAGGTCGGCCATCACGCCACTCGGCTCGGGCCCGCGCTTGCCGCTCGACAGCGCAGCGACGACACGCGCACCGAACACCAAGCCGTCGAGGAGCGAGTTCGACGCCAACCGGTTCGCGCCGTGCACCCCACTGCACGCGGCCTCGCCGCACGTCCAGAGCCCGGGCATCGTCGTCGCGCCGTCGAGATCGGCGACGACGCCTCCCGACAGGTAGTGGGCCGCGGGCGCGACCGGGAGCCATTCGCGTGTGGGATCGAGACCGACGACCTGGCACGCGTTCCAGATCGTCGGGAACCGGCGGGCGAACTCGTCGATACCGGTCGCGTCGAGCCAGAGGTGGTCGGTTCCTTCGTCGCGCATCCGGAAGTGGATCGCGCGGGCGACGACGTCGCGCGGCGCGAGATCGGCCAGGGGATGCACCCCCTGCATGAACGGCTCGCCCTTCGCGTTGCGCAGCACCGCGCCTTCGCCCCGCAACGCCTCGGAAAGGAGGGGCCGGGGCATCGCCGGATGATGGAGCGCGGTCGGGTGGAACTGCACGAACTCCATATCGGCACACGCGACCCGGGCCCGCAGCGCGAGCGCGACGCCGTCGCCGGTCGAGAGCGCAGGGTTGGTCGTGACCGCGTAGCACTGGCCGGCGCCACCGGTCGCGATCACGGTGTCGGTCGCCCGCACCTCGACCCGCTTCCCCGCCGGATCCAGCGCGACCACTCCGGCGGCTTCGCCGTCGACGACGAGCAGCGAGAGCGCGAACCACCCTTCGCGGATGTCGCATCCCGACGCCACCGTCGCGGCCACGAGTGCGCGTTCGATCTCGGCTCCGGTCGCGTCGCCCCCCGCGTGCACCACTCGGGCGAGCGAGTGCCCACCTTCGCGGGCAAGCAACCAACGGCCGTCGTGATCGTCGAACTGCGCACCGAGGTCGGCCAGCTCGCGGACCCGATCGGGGCCCTCGCGCACGAGCACGTCGACGGCCGCTTCGTCGCACAGACCCGCGCCCGCCACGACGGTGTCCCGGAAGTGGAGCTCGGGCGAATCGGGCTCACCGAGCGCCGCGGCGACGCCTCCTTGCGCGAACCACGTCGCCGAGTGCGCCAGCTCGCCCTTCGTGAGCACGAGCACCGAGCGCCCGGCCGCCCGCGCGTGCAGCGCGACGGTAAGGCCGGCCACACCGCTTCCGAGCACGAGCAGGTCGGTCATGAGCCCTTGAGACTAGGACGCAGGCGGCGCAGGCGGCGCGGGCTTCGCACCCGCCGACAGCGTGCCGAGATCGACGGTGACCGTGCTGCCGACCACGGAGATGCCGACATTGTCGATCAGCCGGGTTCCCCCGACTCGGGCGGCGAGCGCGATCAGGACCGCGCCGTCGACCCGCACGACGGGGACGATCGATTCGGCGTCGCGCACCTCGACGTACTCGAGCTCGACCCTCGGCTCGGCCGCGACGACCCCGCGGATACGGGCCGTGAGCACGTCAGCGTCGCGCTCACCCGCGACCACCGACTCGGAAGCCGCGCGCAACGCGTGGAAGAGCACGGGCGCGGCGGCGCGGTCGGCGGGTGCCAGGTAGGCATTGCGGCTCGACAGCGCGAGGCCGTCGGATTCGCGCACGAGCGGGCACGCGAGCACCTCGATCGGCAGATCGAGATCGGCGGCCATTCGAGCCACGACCGCGACCTGTTGGGCGTCCTTCCGGCCGAAGTACGCGCGGCACGGGCCCGCGATCGCGAACAGCTTGGTGACGACGGTGGTGACGCCGTCGAAGTGACCGGGACGGTGCTCGCCGCACAACCCGTCGGTCAATCCGGCCACGCGCACGGTCGTCGCCGAAGGCCGCGGGTACATCTCCGCGACGCTCGGGGCGAACACGACGTCGACATCCTCGGCTTCGCAGGCGGCGACATCACCGTCGAGGTCGCGGGGGTAGCGGCCGAGATCCTCGGTCGGCCCGAACTGCAACGGGTTGACGAAGATCGTGACGACGACGAACGAGTTCTCGGCGCGGGCGCGCCGCATGAGCGAGCGATGCCCCTCGTGAAGGAATCCCATCGTGGGCACCAGACCGACGGTGCCACCCGCGGCACGCGCGCGGTCGCACGCGTCGCGCAAACCGGGGATCGTCTCGATGAGCGCGGCCATCGCACCTCTCTCGTTCCGGCCCTCGTGAAGGTGCCGGACGACCGGTCTGGGTGGCGGACAGGCGGAATCGGCAGTGTAGAGGGAGCGCCGTTCGACCCCACCCATCGGCCGTTTCGCCCCGCGTGGGCCGAACGCCTGCTACCCCGGGTCTGTCGGCGGATCGCCGGGAAGGAGATCGGCCAGCAGGCGGTCGAGCGCGTTGTCGCGGTTGTCGGCGAGGCGGGCGGCCTCGCGGGCGAGGGCGCGGTACGCATCACGTTCGGAGGGCGGGAGCTCGCGCAGGTGCGCGGCCACGGTGGCGAGGTCGCCGCGCGAGATCGGACCGGTGAGCGCGGCGCGGGCGCCGAGCCCGAACACGTTGGCGAGGCTCGATTCCGCGAGCGGTGCGAACGCTTCGAACGGCACTCCCGCCGACGCCGCGAGGCGTTCGACCTGACCCAACAACGCGACGAGGTGGTTCGACGCGACGACCGCGGTCGCGTGATACCGGGCCCGCTGCTCGTCGGGCACCACGAAGGTACGCAACTCGAGCGCCTCCGCGATCTCCGCGACCTGCGGATCGCCCGCGATCGCGGCCCACGAGCCCGGGAGGCGGTCCAGGCCCATCGTCACCGACGGCATCGACTGCAGCGGGTGCAGCGCACCGACCCGCACGTCGGGCCGGAGCGCGAGGAGCGGATCGAACACGCCGACGCCGAGCGAACCCGCGAGATGCACGACGAGCGCGTGCGCCTCGAGCGAGGGCGCGACCGTGGTCGCGGCGCCTTCGATCGCGGCGTCGGGCGTGGCGATGATGACGATCGAGGCACCTTTGCCGGCCTTCGACACGAGCGCGGGCTTGGCATCGAGGCACGCGGCCGTCGCGGTGGTGGACGGCGCGTCGGGCGCCCGGCCCGCGACGGCCACGGCGACGTAGCCGCGCGCGAGCAACGCCAGCGCCACGGTCGCGCCGGCGCGTCCCGGACCGATGAGGGCGAACTGCGCCCCGCTTCTGCCCTCGGCCACGGCCTCCTGCGGTCCTTGCCCGGTGGGGCCGATCGGCAACCCGCCCCTTCGTTCACGGTACCCGCCAGGCCCGGCGGGCCGCGGCGCTCACGGCTTCGGCGCCACCGGACCCACGGGGGTGAGCGGCGGCTCGCCGGCGAGCACCGCGACGATGTTCCGGCAGCAGAGCTCCACCATCGCGGCTCGGGCTTCGGCCGTCGCCGAACCGAGGTGCGGGAGCAGCACGACGTTGTCGAGCTCGGTGAGGCCGGCCTCGAGCGCGGGTTCGCGCTCGTATACATCGAGCCCGGCCGCGGCGAGCCGGCGCGCCCGCAGCGCGCGGACGAGCGCGGCCTCGTCGACGAGCAGACCGCGGGCCGTGTTGACGAGGATCGCGCCGGGCCGCAATCGCGCCAGCGCCGCCTCGTCGATCACGTGGTGGGTTTGCGGGGTCGACGGGGCGTGGAGCGTCAGGACGTCGGAGACGTCGAGCAGCTCGTCGAACGACGCCGGGCGTGCCCCGAGCTCGGCTTCCACCGCCTCGTTGCGCGAGCGGTTCGTGTAGACGACCGACATCGAGAAGGCACGCGCCCGACGCGCGACGGCTGCGCCGATCTTCCCCATGCCGAAGATCCCGAGGGTCTTGCCCGTGAGCGAGGTGCCGAGCAGCTGGGTCGGGCTCCATCCGGTCCATCGGCCGGCGCGCACGAGCGCGTCGCCTTCGATCACGCGCCGCGCGGCCGAGAGGATCAGGGCCCACGTGAGCTCGGCGGTCGCGTCGGTGAGCACGTCGGGTGTGTTCGTGACGACGACTCCGCGCGCGGTCGCCGCGGCGACGTCGACGTTGTCATAGCCGACCGCGAGGTTCGCGACGACGCGCAGCTCCGGCGCGGCGTCGAGCACGTCCGCGTCGATGCGTTCGGTGAGCAGGCAGAGCAGTGCCTGCTTGCCCCGGAGGCCCGCGATCAGCTCGTCGCGCGTCGGCGGACGGTCGTGGTGGTGCTGCTCGACCTCGATGCCGGCCGCGACGAGCGGCGCGGTGCCGGGAGCGGGAAGTGGGCGGGACACGAAGACGGAGCTCACGGGTGGTCGGTGCCTTTCCGGGTGATGCCGGCGCCACGGGGAATGCTCGGCGGGCCGGCGACGCGGATCACTCCCGGCCAACCCTGCGGCGGGAGCTCGACGAGGTCGGGGGCGACGTCGTGCAGCGGAGCGAGGGCGAAGCCCCGCTCCCACATGCGCGGATGCGGGACCACGAGATCGGCTTCGTCGACGACCTCGTCGCCGACGAGCAATACGTCGACGTCGAGGGTGCGGGGCCCCCAGTGCTCATTTCGCACCCGGCGGGCCTCCGCTTCGAGCTGCTGCGCGAGGGCGAGGAGCTCGTGCGGCGTGAGCGCAGTGTCGAGCGCGACGACCGCGTTGAGGAAGCGACCCTGCTCGGGCCCGCCGACCGGGTCGGTCTCGTACACACTCGAGACCGCGACGACGCGCACGTCGGGCGAGGCGGCGAGCGCGTCGACCGCGCCCTGCAGATGATGCTCGCGATCGCCGAGGTTCGAGCCGAGCGCGAGGTACGCGCGCCGCTCTGCGCGTGCCGCGTTCACCGCTCGATGCGAACGGCGACGTGATCCACTTGCGCATGCACCGGCGGATGCAGCTTGCGCACCTCGACGACGACGCCCTGCACGCGCGGGTCGGCGGTGCACACTTCCGCGATACGGGTCGCGAGTCGCTCCAGCAACCGGTAGCTCTCCGACGTGACGACGCGACTCACCGCGTCGCACACCGCGCCGTAGTCGACCGTGTCGGCGAGGTCGTCGGACGTTCCGGCCTTCGCGAGGTCGACGTGCAGCTCGATGCTCACCTCGAAGGGTTGCGGGCGCACCTGCTCCTCGGGCAGCACCCCGTGGACACCGAGCTCCCGCAGTCCCGGGATGAGGATGCGATCCACGACCGCTCACCCTACTTCCGACCCGATAACCCCGATAAACCCGGCCTCGAATCGTTCTGAAGGGACGACCCGACCGGTTCGGGCCTGTTGCAGCGTCGGAACGGCCGTTTCTCGCCCCCCTCGGATTCTGATGGGATTACACGAGGCTCGGACATGACGGACCATCAGAACCGCGTTCGCGCGGGAGGGAGCGGGATGCGGGGCGTGAAGATCGTGGCGACGTTGGGGCCGGCGACGGCGGAGCAGGGGACGCTCGCGCGGCTGCTCGCCGCGGGTGTCGACGTGGTACGGCTCAACGCGGCGCACGGCGACGCAGCGGCCCACCGTCGCGCGATCGCGGGCGCCCGCACCGCGGCCGAGGCCGCGGGACGCGCGCTCGGCGTGCTCGTGGATCTCCCCGGGCCGAAGCTCCGTACCGGAGCGGTCGCGGGCGATCTCGTGCAGCTCGCGAGCGGCGCGCGCTTCACGCTCACGGGCGACGCGACACGCGGTGGCGCTCCCGGCGACGCGACACAGTGCTCGACCACCGTGCCCGAGCTCGCCGGCTGGGTCGCACCCGGCGACGCCGTGTTCCTCGCCGACGGCGAGATCGTGCTGCGGGTCACGCGCGTGGTGGGCGACGACGTCGAGACCGAGATCGTGAGGGGCGGGCTCCTCCGCTCGCACAAGGGCATGCACGTGCCGAGCGCCGAGCTCCGCGTCGAGTCGTTCAGCGCGGCGGACGCCGCCGCGCTCGCGCTCGCACGGCGGGTGCGGGCCGACTTCGTCGGGGTCTCGTTCGTGCGCACCGCCGACGACCTCCACGCCGTGCGGGCCCGCCTCCCGAAGCGCGGGGCGCAACCCGCGTTGGTCGCCAAGATCGAGACCGCGGCCGCGCTGGAGCACCTCGACGGGATCGTCGACGCGGCCGACGCGCTCATGGTCGCCCGCGGCGACCTCGGTATCCAGGTTCCCGCGCGCCGCGTGCCGTTCCTCCAGAAGGAGATCATCCGGGCGGCGAACCGGGCCGGAAAGCCGGTCATCACCGCGACGCAGATGCTCGAGTCGATGACGCGATCGCCGCTCCCGACGCGCGCCGAGGTGAGCGACATCGCGAACGCGGTGATCGACGGTACCGACGCCCTCATGCTCTCGGAGGAGACCGCCGTGGGCGCGTTCCCGGTGGAAGCCGTCCGCACCATGGCCGAGGTCGCCGAGAGCGCCGAATCCTGGCCCCGACCCGCGGTGTTGCCGGTCGCCGGCGGCGAGGAGCGCGATCGTGTCGGATGGGCCGTCGCCCACGCGGCGATGCTCGCCGCGGAGGATCTTCAGGTCGCCGCGATCCTGTGCCCGACGCGCAGCGGCACGACGGCGCGACGAGTGGCGGCCTTCCGCCCGTCGATGCCGATCGTCGGCTTGTCGCCCGACCCTGCGGTGCTCGGGCAGCTGTGCCTGCTCCGCTCGGTGCACCCCCTCCTGCTGGAGCCCTGCGCCGATACGGAGATGCAGACCCGGCTCGCGGTGCGGGCCGCGCGCGCAGCGCGGATCGTCGGTCGGGGCGAGCTCGTCGCGGTGGTGTCGGGCATGCCCGGCCGCGGTCGCGGCCACACCGACAACGTCCGCATCGTGCGGACGTGACGCCTCGGGAACGGCGGCTCAGGGACGCCGGAGGTTGTCGGAGAGGGTGACCGCCACCATCTCGCGCCCGTCGGCACCCATGTTGCGACCCGTGATCTTCTCGATCACCGAGATCGCGTGCGGGCCTTCCGAGACGAGTCCCGAGTACACGAGGTACCCGGCGAGCACACCGAGCACGCGGTCGCCGAACTCCTCGTGATGCAGGAACACCTTCTCGGCCGGGTCGTCGAGCCACCGGCTGAGGTGCTCGTAGATGTCGCGGAGCCGGAGTGCCATCTCGTCGCGGCGACCGAGCGGGAGGCGCTCGTACACGAGCTCGGCTTCCTCGTACGCGTGCAGGTTGTGCGGCGAGTCGAGCAACGACACGACGCGCGTGAACCCGTGCGACTTGAGCCAGATCAGCTCTTCCTGGCGGCGCACCTTGCGGTGGTTGCGTGCGACCCCGCCCGGACGCTCGGCCGCGGCGAGCCGGTCCTTGATGATCCAGCAGAAGAACCGGGGCTGGAGGCCCTGCGCCCAGCGCCCGCGCAGCGTCATGCCGCGACCCCCTCGGGAGTGGCGCGGCTCATGACGTCGAGGAGACGCGCGACGCGTGCCGATGTCGCGACGTCGTGCACGCGCACGATTCGTGCGCCCTGCGTGAACGACCACACGGTGGTCGCGAGCGTCGCGTCGTCGCGGTCGGCCGGAAGGTCGTCGCCCGTGATCGCGCCGAGAAACGACTTGCGCGACGCGCCGACGACGAGCGGCACCCCGACGGTGGCTCGGAGATCGGCCAGCCGCGCGAGGAGCTCGAGGTTGTGCGCCGTCGTCTTGCCGAACCCGATGCCCGGGTCGGCGAGCAGCGCGTCGTCGCGGATGCCCGCGGCCCGCGCGGCATCGAGTCGCGCGCGCAGGAACTCGGCGACCTCGCGCGTGACGTCGTCGTAGTGGGGCGCCCGTTGCATCGTGCGCGGCTCACCCTGCATGTGCATCACGACGAGCGCGGCGCCCGAGTCGGCGACCACGCCGAGCAGGCCGGGATCGGCGAGCCCGGCCGTCACGTCGTTGACGATCGTGGCTCCGCAGCGCAGTGCCTCGCCCGCGACGACCGCCTTGCTCGTGTCGATGCTCACCGGCGCCGCACCGTCGGCGGCGAGCGCCTCGACCACCGGCAGGACGCGCCGCAGCTCCTCGTCGACGGCGACCGGATCGGCGCCGGGCCGCGTCGATTCGCCGCCCACGTCGAGGAGGGTCGCACCGGCGGCGACCAGCTCGCGGCCGTGCGCGACGGCCCGGGCCGGATCGAGGAAGCGGCCCCCGTCGGAGAAGGAGTCGGGAGTGACGTTCACGACCCCCATGACCGCTCGATCGGGCAGATCAACCACCGAGAACGGCCTGGGCACGGGGCGGAGGTTAGCCCGCGTCTCCGCCGTGCCTCGCAGCCTTCGGTGCCCTCAACCCCGTGTGCCGGGCAGACCCAGGATCGACATCGCCTCGGCCCGGGTGGCCGGATTGTCCTTGAACATCCCCCGGACCGCCGAGGTGACGGTCACCGAACCGGGCTTGCGGACCCCCCGCATCGACATGCAGAGATGCTCGGCCTCGATGAGGACGAACGCACCGCGCGGCGCGAGGGCCGTGACGATCGCGTCGGCGATCTGGGTCGTGAGCCGCTCCTGCACCTGGGGCCGCTTCGCGAAGCCGTCGACCAACCGGGCGACCTTCGAGAGACCGGTGATGCGGCCGTCGGCACCGGGGATGTAGGCGACGTGGGCCCGCCCGTGGAACGGCAGGAGGTGGTGCTCGCAGTACGAGTAGATGGGGATGTCGCGGACCATGACCATCTCGTCGTGGTCGGCCTCGAAGGTGACCGTGAGGTGGCGGGCCGGGTCCTCGAACAGCCCGCTCGCGATCTCCTTGTACATCTCCGCGACCCGGGCCGGGGTGCGGGCGAGACCGTCGCGATCGGGGTCCTCACCGATCGCGAGGAGAAGCTCGCGGATCGCGCGCTCGATGCGAGGAAGGTCGATGCCCGGGGCGGAGTCGTCGCCGTTTGCGCCGGGGTCGCCGGCGCTCACATCTCCTCCTCGCCGGGCAGGTACTCGGCGATGAAGGGCAGGTTTCGGTACTGCTCGGCGACGTCGAGCCCGTAGCCGACGACGAAGACCGGCGGGATCTTGAAGCCCGTGTACCGCAGGTCGGGATCGTGGCGCTGCAGGCCGTCCTTCACCAGGAGCGCGCAGACGTCGACCGACGCCGGCCCGCGGGCGAGCAGGTTCTTGCGCAGGTACGAGAGCGTGAGCCCGGAGTCGACGATGTCCTCGACGATGAGCACCTTCCGGCCGGTGAGATCGATGTCGAGATCCTTGACGATGCGCACGACGCCGCTCGTGCGCGTCGCCGACCCGTACGACGAGACCGCCATGAAGTCGAACTCGACGGGCAGGTCGATGGAGCGTGACAGGTCGGCCATGAACATGAACGCGCCCTTGAGCACCCCGACGAGCAGCGGCGGCTCGTCGGCGTAGTCGCTCGTGATCTCCTTGCCGAGCTGCGCGACGCGCTGCTGCAGCTCGTCGGCGTCGACGAGGACGCGGCCGAGATCAGGATCGTTCATCGAGAGAGAGCTCGGGCCGACACGGTCATCCAGAGGAAGCGACGCGTGCGCGAGGTGATGCGCACCCGATCGTCGATACGGTACCCCACGACCCACACGACGCCATCCGAGGCCCCGGTGGCGACGACCTGCGGGCCGCCGGCGAACGCGGTGTCGACCGACCCGGCGCCGGCGAACGCGGTGGTGCCCTCGGGACTCTCGGCCCACGCGGCACTCACCGTCTTGGTCCCTCGCATCCCGAGCGGGGCGAACCGCTCTCCCCGGCCGGCCGGCCGGAGCCACACGCGATCGCCGACCCGATCGGCGTCGACGACGCACGTCTCGCGGCCGTCGGGCCACACGACCGGCGCGGCCCGCTCGACCCAGGTCTCGAGCTCCAGCCCGCACGCCGCGACCGCGCCCGGGACCGCGAACGGCCGCGCCACCTCGGGCGACTGCGGTTCGAGCATCTCCGAGGCCGGCGCCGGGCCCGGCTCCACCACGAGTCGGCCGCGCCGGCGTACGACGCGGCGATCGCCCGGAAGCTCGACGGCGCGCCGCGCGCCGGCCGCGACGGCGAGCACCGCATCGACGGCCGCGAGCGACGGCGGGGCGCCACCGAGCCATCGGCGGAGCGCCCGGCGCGCGAGCGCGGGCTCCAGCGCGGCGATCGCGGCGGCGCGCGGCGGATCGCCGGCAGCGTCGAGCGCGCGCCGCGCGAGCACCTCGAGCAGATCCGACTCTTCGCGCATCACCTCCGCCTGCCGGGCCAGCAGCATGCGCAGGTCGCGACCCGCA
>DAIQOP010000296.1:0-4342 GCA_036787815.1 Actinomycetota bacterium | reverse complement strand
CGCACGCCACCCGGTGCGGCCGCTGCGATAGACTGACCCCGTTCGTCAAGACGGAGGGCACCATGGAGCGACTGGCGGCACACCTCAGCGACTGGCTGCACGAGCAGATAGCGTCGAGCGGCGGCAAGGGCGCGCTCATCGCGCCGATCCCCCGGCACGCCGAGCTCGTCGCGCAGCTCACCGACGTCGGCGCGACCGACGATCCCGCGATCGCGCTCGACTCCCCCATCGCCGTGCTCGACGCGACCGACGCCAAAGGCCTGGAGTTCGACCACGTGGTGGTGGTCGAGCCGGCCGCGCTCGTGAGCACCGACCGCGCCGGGCTCCGCCTCCTCTACGTCACGATCACGCGGGCCACGAAGACACTCGCCGTCGTGCACGCCGAGCCCCTGCCCGAGGCCCTCGAGATCGTGGACGACGCGTCTCCCGTCTGACTGTGACGGTTTCCGGTCCCTGAGCGGTTACTGGGGGTGTGGGCATCGACGTCGGCGAGAGCAGCCCGGTGAACGGGACAGGATCCGGATCCGCGGCGTCGTTCGACGAGTTCGCCCGCCGCCACGGTCCCGACCTGCGGCGGGTGCTCGTCGCCCGCTTCGGGCTCGAGGTCGGCGTGGAGGCCGCGGCCGACGCGCTGGCGTACGCGTGGGAACGCTGGGACCGGGTCGGCCCCATGGAGAACCCGACCGGCTACCTCGTGCGCGTCGGCCAGTCGGCGGCCCGCCGCTACCGCAAGCGCCCCGTGGTGATGCCCGACCGGCGGGTCGCCGACGAATCGAGCTTCGATCCCCGCCTCCCCCGCGCGCTCGAGCGGTTGTCGGCCCGCCAACGCAGCGCGGTCGTGCTGATCTGCGTGCACGACTGGACCTATCCCGCAGCGGCCGAGGCGCTGGGCGTATCGGAATCGACACTACGGAATCACGTGCGGCGCGGGCTCGAGCGGTTGCGCAGCGACCTGGGAGAAGCGCCCGGATGAGCATCGAAGAAGACCTCCGCGAGTACCGGGCCACGCTCGACGCCGCGACCGAAACGGCGGCCACTTCGGCGGCCAACCGGGTCGCGCCGCACGTCCGGGTCCGGCCCGCGCGCGCAGCGGTGCTCGCCGCCGTTGCCGTCGCCGCGGTGATCGCGGTCGCGTTCGCGGCCATTGGCTTGTCGCGTCACGATTCGACGCGACCCGTAGGCACGACGACGTCCGCGCCGAGCACCACGGTCGCGCCGGTGCGGTTCGCGGTCGTGCCCGACGTATTGGGCATGACTCGGGCCTCGGCCCGGTCGGTGCTCGTGTCGCTCGGCTTCGGAACCGTCGATCGGTTCACGACGTCGTGTGTGGCGCATCCCGCGGGACAGGTCGTCGTGCAGACCCCGGCCGCGGGAACGCGCGCACGCGTCGCCAGCGTGGTGACGATCACGAGCTGTTCGAGCCCGGCTCCCCCCGTGGCCACCACCACGCTGCAGGTGTTCCGGTGCAGCACGCAGCACGGGGTTCCGCCGTCGTCGCCACCGAGCACGCCCACCTCGATCGTGGTCGCGACGCCGCCGTTCCAATCGCCCGGACTCGCGGGGTTCACCGACGACGACGGGCGCCTGGTGACCACCGCGCCCCCGTTCTGGGGCTGCAAGGCGCTCGATGCCACCGACGGCGGCGCCACCATCGACCTCACGCTCCCCGACTCGCCGACCTCGAAGGCCTACGACACCGGTCAATCGCGCAACCCCGGCACCGACGGCGTGTTCGCGATCTCGATCCCGACCTGCCAGGGTTGTGTATACAGCGAGATCTGTGCCGTCGTGCCGAGCGCCAACGCCGACTTCCCCTCCTTCGCCGGGAGCGGGTTGTGCCGCACGCCACCCGCGGGCGAGCACGTGACCGCGCGCGGGAACAACGTCTACGTGATCGACGACCCGGCCGGCACGCTCGGACCCGACCCGGCCCGATCGATCCTCCGGTACACGCCGAAGACGTCGACGACCGACGCGTCGGTCATCCGCGAGACGTGCATCCTCCGGGCCGCGGACCACACGATCTGCGACACGCTGCTCGACGAGTTCCTCGCGCTCAACCCCGCGCGCACCTGACCCGTCGCTCGATCCGCTCCCTGGTCAGGCGCGCGCATCGCATGCGTGGCGAGCGTCGTACCAGGAGCCCCGAAACGGGGTCGGGAAGCTAGCCCTCGACGATGTCGATGAGCTTGCGGCCGCCGCGCCGGGCGAACTTCACGACGCCGTCGGAGGTCGCGAAGAGCGTGTCGTCGCCACCGCGCCCGACGTTGAAGCCGGGGTGGAACTTGGTGCCGCGCTGACGAATGATGATCGTGCCCGACGTCACCGTCTCGCCGCTGAACCGCTTCACGCCGAGGCGTTGCGAGTTCGAATCGCGGCCGTTGCGCGAGGAGGCCGCGCCCTTCTTCTTCGACATGGTGTCGCCTCAGCCCTTCGAGATCAGCTCTTCGAGATCGCGGTGATCTCGATCGTCGTGTAGTGCTGGCGATGCCCCCAGCGCTTCCGCTGGTTGCTCTTGTTCTTGTACGTGAAGCCCTTGATCTTGGGCCCCTTGGCCTCACCGACCACCCGGGCGCTCACCGATGCCGCCGCGAGCTGCGAGCCCGTGGAGAGCACCTCGTCGCCGTCGACCAGGAGCACCGGCCGCAGCGACACGTCGTCACCCTTCAGCTTCTCGACGTCGAGACGCTGGCCTTCTTCGACGCGGTACTGCTTACCGCCGGTCTCGATCACTGCGTACATGGGGCGCGAAGTCCTCGGGGGATGGCCGGGTGCTGAACCGCGAGAGTGTAGCCGTCGCCTCTCGGGGCTTCTATTCGAGTGGCTATTCGAGCATCGACTCGTCGACCACGAAGCCCCGCCCCGCACAGGTCTCGCAGGTCTCGGAGAACGCCTCCACCAGCCCCTCCGACACCCGCTTGCGGGTCATCTCGAGCAGGCCGAGCTCCGTGATCGGGAAGATCTGGGTGCGGGTCTTGTCGCGCGAGAGCGCTTCGCGGAACGTGCGCTCGACGTCTTCGCGGTTCTTCTTGATCTCCATGTCGATGAAGTCGATGACGATGATCCCGCCGATGTCGCGGAGGCGAAGCTCCCGGGCGATCGCGTCGGCGGCCTCGAGGTTGTTCCGGTAGACGGTCTCCTCGAGGTTGGTGCGACCGACGTTCTTCCCGGTGTTGACGTCGATGACGGTGAGAGCCTCGGTGCGCTCGATCACGAGCGAGCCACCCGACGGCAACCACACCTTCCGGTCGAGTGCCTTGTGCAACTGCTCGTGCACGTGGAAGCGCTCGAAGATCGGGAGCGGCTCGACCTCGTTGTCGTAGTACTCGACGCGATCGGCCAGCTCGGGCGCGACGGCCTCGACGTAGCCCTTGACGTCGTCGAAGAGCGCGCGGTTGTCGATGACGATCGCTCGGTACTCCTTCGTGAACTCCTCGCGGATCACTCGGGTGACGAGCGGGGGCTCCTTGTAGAGCAAGCGCCCGGTCTTCGACTGCTTGGCCAGCGCCGAGATCTGCGCCCACTGCCCGCGGAGCCGGCGCATGTCGCGCTCGAGCTCCTCTTCGGTCGCACCTTCGGCCGCGGTGCGTACGATGAGGCCGGCATCGTCGGGACGCAGGTGATCGAGGATCCGCCGCAGCCGCTTGCGCTCGTCGTCGGGCAGACGCTTCGAGATGCCGTAGGTGTCGGGCTGGCCCGGCACCATGACGACGAACCGGCCGGCGAGGCTGACCTCCTGGGTGAGGCGCGCGCCCTTGTGCCCGATCGGGTTCTTGGTGACCTGCACGATGATGGCCTGGCCGTTGCGCAAAACCCGCTCGATGCGCGGCTTCTCTCCCCCGTCGACCTCGCTCGGGTCGAACGCGACGTCGCCGTGGTAGAGCACACCGTTCTTGGGTGTGCCGATGTCGATGAACGCGGCTTCCATGCCGGGCAGCACGTTCTGCACGCGGCCGAGGTAGATGTTGCCGTCGATCGACCAGATCTCGTCTTCGGGCTCCGACACGTAGTGCTCGATGAGGTTGCGGCCCTCGAGGACCGCGATCTGCGAGACACCGTTGGGCTTGGTGCGCACCACCATCGCGTAGCGACCCGTCGGCCGGCCCTTGCGGGTGAGGCCGCGACGCTTCTCGAGCATCTCGTCATCGAGGAGATCGAGCACGCTCGTCTCGCCCTCGCTGTCGTCGGCCGAGAACGAACCCTCCACATACGTCTGCTTCGCTCGGGTCGACCCTCCGGCCCCGCCACCACCGGCCCCGCGCGATCCGCCCGGGGTCGCGGCGCCGTTCGGGCCGCCGGGACCGCTGCCCGCGTCGGCGCCACTGCGCGACCGCCCGCGCCC
>DAIQOP010000073.1:0-15925 GCA_036787815.1 Actinomycetota bacterium | reverse complement strand
CGTGGGTGGTGTCGGCCGCGAGCGCCGCGAGCAGGGTGTAGGCCTCGAAGTGCTCGGCGTCGGGATCGCCGTAGAGCGGGTAGAAGTGGTCCCAGACCCAGATGCTGTCGACGCCGATCTCGTCGGCGGCCCGCCAGGCCGCGCGCAGCGCATCGACCGTCGTCGCTTGCGGGTGGAGCTGGACACCGACCTGGAAACGAGCCATCTCACTCCGTCCTCATTCGAGTATGCGGCAGGCTAGCGAGCGCCCCGTCGGCGCTCCGCACGTCAAGGCGTCTCGGGTGCCGGTCTCGGCATCTCGGCCAGCGCGATGCTCCGACCGCCCTGCTCGAGCGCGATCGCCGCTTCGCCGCTCAGGAGCCGGCGGATCGGCTCGCCGACCGTCGCGAGCCGCCATCCGGTCGCGAGGCGTCCCTCGCCCGACGAGATGAGCGCGCTCAGGTCGGCGCGCGTCGCGAGCAGCGATGGTTCGAGATCGAGCTCCGCGGCCCGTTGGCTGAGCCACGCGCCGATCACGGTCACCGCGGGTGCGAGCGTGCGGTCGGATGCGTCGGTCTCGGGCAGCCGAAGCTGGTCGGGGGTGAGAGCGAGGCCGAGCTCGACCGCGGCGAGGAGCGCGTTGGCCGTCGCGTCGCGCACATGCCGGCCGTCGAGCCCGCGCACCGCCGAGAGCTCCTCGCGCGTGCGCGGCGCGCGTTGCACGATGCTGGCCAACGCGAGGTCGGGGAGCACGAATCGAGGGGGGAGATCGGCGCGTTCGGCCTCGCGCTCGCGCCACGCGCCAACTTCCTGCGCGACGCCGCGCGACTTCCCGCGCAGCTGCCGGCTGCCCTTGATCCGCCACCACGCGGTCTCGGGATCGGGTCGGCCGCGGGCCCGCACCCGGCGTTCCTCGCACTCGTCGAGCGCCCATTCGAGGCGCCCCTCCTCCGTGAGCCGCTCCACCAGCGCGTCGTAGATCGCGGCGAGGTGCTCGACATCGGCGGCGGCGTAGGAGCGTTGGTCGGCGGTGAGCGGCCGGCGGGTCCAGTCGGTGAGCCGGTCGCCCTTCCCGAGACGAATCCCCAGGATGCGCTCACACAGCGTGGCGAGCGAGGGGGTGCCGTAGCCGAGGAATCCGGCGGCGATCTGGGTGTCGAAGAGGTGGGCCGGGCGCACGCCGCAGGCCCGCTCGAGAATGGTGAGGTCTTGGTCGCCGGCGTGGGCGATCAGCACTCCAGGGCCTGCAAAGACGGGCGCGAGCGCGGCCACGTCGACGGCCATGGGATCGAGGATGGCGACGCCGCCCGGCCACGCGATCTGCACCAGTGCGAGGCGCGGATGGTACGTGCGCTCGCCCTGGAACTCCGTGTCGAGGCCGTAGAGCGGCACGTCACGCAGCGCGCGCACCACTTCGTCGAGCTCGGCCTGTTCCTGAACGAGCTGGAGGTCGGACACGGCCGGTAGCTTGCCCGATCCTGGACGGGCGCGCGGACGGTTGGGCACCTGCGAACGACGCGCTCCGCGCGGCCGTGCCCACCCAGACGGGATGCACCCCACCCCCGAGCCGCCTCGGCACAATGAGCAGTTCCGGCGAGAGGACGCGCGTCATGGCTGCAGCGGTGATCGACCAGGGGCAGACCATCGACGTCGGTCGGCTCCGCAGCCTCCACCTCGTCGACCTCGAGAATCTCCTCGCCGACCCCTGGGCGCGCGGCCCGCAGGTGGGGCACGCGCTCGACGAGTACCTCGACTGCGCGTGCTTCCACTCGGGCGACCTCGTGTTCGTCGCGGGCAATCCCTGGTTGATGGTGGAGCTCGCGTGGTGGCAGCTCGATTCGGCGGATCGCATCGGATGCCACCGGTTCGCCGCGCGTGGTCCCCACGGTGCCGACCTCAAGCTGCTCGAGGCCGCACCGATCGCGTGGGTCGCGCGGCGGTTCGATCGGTTGGTCGTCGGCAGCGGCGACGGGGTGTTCGCCGTTCGGATCGTGTCGCGTCCCGACGCGCTCTCCGGCCGTCTCGCCCGACTCGATCTTCCGACCGAGTGGTTCTGTGGCGAAGGTCAGCCCGTGAGCAGGCTGCGCACCTCGGCCAGGTGGCCGATCGACGCGAGCACTTCGCGCTGGTCGTCGGCGAGGTGGCGCACGATCACGTCGGTGCCGCCGAGCACACCCAACGCGGCGAACGCGTCAGCCACCTCGGTCGCGCTTCCCGCCACGGGCGCGTCGGGGCTGAAACCCCGGTAACCCGCGGCGATCACCGGACCGGCGACGCGCTCGGCGTCGGCGGTGGTCGCGCCGACGTGCACGTCGCGTCGGATCGCGATCGTGCCCGGTTCCCGGCCGTGGGCGGCACACCGCTCCCGATACGTGGCGATCAGCTCGTCGACCTCGGCCGGCGTGGCCTCGGGGCCGACGAGAAATCCGTCGCCGAGGCGCGCGGCCCGGTCGATCGCCTTCGGGGCCGCCGCACCGATCCAGACGTCGACGGGTTCGGGTGGTCGGGGCGAGATGCGGGCGCCGGTCACGGCGTAGGGGCCGTCGGCGTCGACGGTCTCGCCGGCGAGCAACCGGCGGACGATGTCGAGTGCCGCTTCGAATCGCGAGGGTCGCACACGGAGCTCGGTGCCCATCGCGGCGAACTGCGACTCGCCGCCGCCGAGCGCGCACTGCAACACGAACCGGCCGTCGTGGATCGCGGCGAGGGTGGCGATCTGCTCCGCCGCCAGGACGGGGTTCCAGAGCGGGAGCAGGAGCAGGACGCCGGCCGGACGGCCGCGCCATTCGGCGAGGAGCCGCCCGAGCATCGGGGTGTTCTGGTAGTAGGGGACCGGAGTCGAGTGATGGTCGCCGACGAACAGCGAATCGAGCCCGGCCTCGTACGACGCGCGTGCGCGTTCGATCATCCAGCGCGCGCCCTCGCGTGGATCATCGACCCCGTAACCGCTCCGCAGCGACGTCCCGACTCGCACGGCGCAAGCCTCGCGCGATCTCAGCCGAGGTTGACGAGCCACGAGAGGTGCAGCGCGTCGAGCACCTTCGTGAGCTCGGCGTTGGCCCGGCTCAGCTCGTTGAAGAGGAGCAGCACGCCGAAGATCCCGACGACGACGGCGGAGAGCACGACGATCGCCGTCAGGTGCTGCTTCACCCAGGTGAGCGCGCCGGTGAGCCGCCCGAGGGCCAGGCCGCACGCGAGGAACGGCAGGCCGAGGCCCAGCGTGTAGGCCCCGAGCAACGTCGCGCCGGCCCAGGCCCGGTGCGCGTCGGCGGCGATGGTGAGGATCGAGCCGAGCACCGGACCGAGGCACGGCGTCCACCCGAACGCGAACGCCGCTCCGGCCACGACCGGTGCCGCCCGCCCGTACCGCGTCACCTGCGGGTGGAAGCGCACCTCGCCGTAGAGCCACGGTGCGCGCAGGAACACCGAGCCGGCCAGGAACAGCGCGAATCCGAGCATCAACGCGCCGGAGATGCGGGTGAGCAGATCCTGGTGGTCGACGAGCGTGCTGCCGATCGCCGAGGCCGAGAGCCCGAGCAGCACGAACACCGTGCCGAACCCGAGGATGAACAAGCCGGTCGTGAAGGCGATCTCGCGCTGGTAGCGGCGGGATCCTTCGCGCAAGGTCACGAGATCGAGCCCGGTGACGAGCGACAGGTAGCCGGGCACCAGCGGCAGCACGCACGGTGAGAGGAACGACACCACCCCGCCGCCGAACGCGAGCACGTACGCGAGCGGGCTCACGTTCGAGATGCGCTGCAACGCGAGGACCGAGGGGATCACCCGGACATTGTTCCCGAATCCGCCCTCCGATCCCGACCCCGGCGCCGGTCGCCGCTCGGTCAGGATGTAGCCGTGCGAGATCGACACTGCCCGCTGACAGGTGCGCCCGACGCGAGTAGAACGGGCAGGTGACCCGCTGGGAGCAAGCCGGCGTGCCGCGAGGGAACCGCTACGACGAGCGTTTCCGCGACCTCGAGGCCAAGGGCGTCGACGTGCATGGAGAGGCGAGCTGCGTCGAGGCGCTGCTCGCGGCGGAGGCCCGGGAACCGGGAACCGCCCCGTCGTCGGGTGCGCGGGCGACCGTGCTCGACGCGGGGTGTGGCACGGGCCGCGTCGCGATCGAGCTCGCGGCGCGCGGGTTCGAGGTCGTCGGCGTGGACCTTGATCCGGTGATGCTCGACGAGGCGCGGCACAAGGCGCCCGCGCTCGAGTGGGTGCACGCAGACCTCGCCCAGTTGCGGCTGCGACGGCTGTTCGACGCGGCGGTGCTCGCCGGCAACGTGATGCTGTTCGTCGGGCCGGGCACCGAGGCCGACGTGCTCGCCCGCATCGCCGAGCACGTGCGGCCCGGAGGTCTCGTGGTGGCCGGGTTCCAGCTGTCGGGCCGGCTGACGCTCGACGTGTACGACGCCGCAGCCGTTGGCGCGCGACTCGATCTGGTCGCGCGGTTCGCGACCTGGGACCGGCAACCGTTCGCGGGCGGCGACTACGTGGTGAACGTTCACCGCCGACGCACCGACTGACGTGCCGGCGCCGCCCCTGAAGTCGGTACGCGCCGCTCGCACGCGCTCGCGCGTACTCGTCGTGATCTCGACCGCGTGTCTCTTGGCGGCGCTCGCCGCGGGTTGCTCGGGCCGGGATCGAAGCGCGCCGACGACCTTCACCGTGCCGGCGGTCACGACTCCGCTCACGACGAGCACCTCCACGTCGACCACGTCGACCACGCTTCCGCCGAACGCGATGCTGGCCGGATTGTCACCGGGATTCGGGCTCAACGCGCTTTCCGGCCCGGAGTTCGACGCGGCACTCGACACGATCGCGGGCACTCGCGTGCGCTGGATGCGGATCGACTTCGACTGGTCGGTCATCCAGGCCGGAGGACCGACGAGCTACGACTGGTCGCGCACCGACCGCATCGTCGAGGCTGCGCGCGCCCGGGGTCTGTCGGTCATCGCGTTGATGGCTTACACGCCCGACTGGGCGCGCCCGTTCGGCACTCCCGACAAGCACCCACCCAACGATCCCGACGATTTCGCCAGATTCGTGAGCACGGCCGCGCAGCGGTACGCACCGCTGGGGGTGAAGACGTGGGAGATCTGGAACGAACCGAACGTCGCGGCCTTCTGGTACCCGCGACCCGATCCCGAGGGCTACACCGCGCTCCTGGTGCGCGCGTCGGCGGCGATCAAGGCCGTCGACTCCACCGCGACGGTGATCAGCGGTGGTCTCGCACCCGGGTCCGACGCGGCCGACGGCAGCCAGGTCGACGTGCGCACGTTCCTCACGCGCGTGTACGCGGCGGGCGGCGGTCGGGCGTTCGACGCCGTGGGTCTGCATCCCTATTCGTTCCCGCGACTGCCCACCTATCCCGCCGACTACAACACGTTCCTCGCCGCGCCCGGCCTCTACCGGGTGATGGTCGACCACGGCGACGCCGCCAAGCGCATCTGGGGCACCGAGATCGGCGCACCGACACAAGGCGGTGGCGGCGCGGTCAGCGAGGCGGTGCAGTCGCAGATCATCACGCAGGCGTACCAACAGTGGACCGCGTGGAAGTTCACGGGCCCGTTGATCTGGTTCGCCTACGAAGATGCCGGCCCCGATCCGGGCAACCGCGACGACCACTTCGGACTCGTCGACACCCAGGGACGCCACAAACCCGGATTCGCCGTGTTCGTAGCGGTGGTGCGTGGCCTGCTCGCCCGCCAACCGAAACCTCCCGCGGCCGCCGTACGTTGACGCGCGCTCCGGGCCGGCCGACGGCGGGCTGGGGATGGCGCGAGGCCGCGCCGTAACATCCGGCGCTCGGCATTCCCAGCACCCAACTCTCTTCCAAGCCGGAGGCTCCTGTGGTCGACATCAGCCAGATCCACGACCTGTCGGGTCGCAGCGTTGCGCTCACGGGTGCCGCGAGCGGCATCGGCAAGGCCACGGCGCTGACACTCGCCGCCGCGGGTGCGTCGATCGTGTGCGCCGACATCGACGAGCCCGGCGCGCAGGTCACGGTCGACGAGATCGTCGCGAGCGGGGGCAGGGCCGTCGCGATGCGGGCCGACGTCACCAAGCGGGCGGACGTCGACGCGCTCGCCGATCGCGCGGTCGCCGAGTACGGGTCGCTCGACGTGATGGGCAACGTCGCCGGCGTGCCCTTCAACAAGCTCATCGCGGATGTGACCGACGACGAGTTCGAACGCATCCTCGCGATCAACCTGAAGAGCGTCTGGTACGGCTGCCAGGCCGCGCTGCGCGTGATGGTGCCGCAGGGTTCGGGCAACATCGTCAACATCGCGTCCGGCGCGATCGACACGCCGGCCCCGACGCTCGCGGTCTACGGGCTCACGAAGGCGGCGGTCGCGATGTTGACCAAGACCGTCGCGATGGAGGGTGGCGCGCACGGCATTCGCTGCAACGCGCTCGCACCGGGAGTGATCGAGACCAAGTTCTCGTCGCAGCACTTCGTCGACGCCGACGGCAACGTCGATCCGGAGCGGCTGGAGAAGTACCGCAAGCGCTTCGGTGCCCAATCGCCGGTCGGTCGCGTCGGCGACGCGCAAGACGTCGCGTGGGCGATCCTCTACCTCGTCTCCGACGCCGCCTCGTTCGTCACCGGCCAGATCCTCCGCCCCAACGGCGGCGTGAGCATGCCCTGGTAAAGACCGCACACCAGGTCGGCCGCGCACTGCGTGGCAACTGTCCTTCTGGTCGCGCTCGCTACGTCTCGGCACGGCGCTGCACCCGAGTTCGCGGCTTCCGCTCACCGCTCCTGACGCCTCAGCCACCAAGTCGGTCGGGGCGCTATATGGCCGGGAGCCTCACGGTGAAGCGGGCACCGCCGAGGCCGCCTTCCGCGGGGTTGCCGTCGACGACCGCGACCGTGCCGCCGTGCTGCTCGACGACCCGGCGCACGACGGCGAGCCCGAGGCCGGCGCCTCCGGCCGCGCGGCCGCGCGCTTCGTCGAGCCTGGTGAACCGGTCGAACACGAGCTCGCGGTCGGCTTCGGGGATGCCGGGTCCGTCGTCGTCGACGATCAGCACGAGGTCGTCGCCGTCGTGTCGCAACGTGATCGCGACCCGCGACGCGGCGTGACGCTGTGCGTTGTCGACGAGGTTGCGCACCACCTGCGTGAGCTGGCGCTCGTCGCCGGAGACACGCGCGGCGCTCACGCCGGCGGTGCTCACCGGGACGCGGTGCGTGCGGGTCCCCTCTTCGAGCACGAGGTCGTCGAGGTCGACGGGATGGCGGCGGAGCGGGCCCTGCGCCTCGTCGAGTCGCGCGAGCGCGAGCAGGTCGTCGACGAGGCGACTCAGGCGTTCCGTCTCGCCGAGTGTGCGCTGCGCGACCTCCGGCCAGTCGGCGCCCGCGTCGGCCGACGCGATCTCGAGCTCGGCGCGGATCGTGCTCACCGGGCTCCGCAGCTCGTGTGACGCGTCGGAAACGAACGCACGCTGGCGCGCCGAAGCCTGTTCGAGCCGATCGAGCATCCCGTTCATCGTGCGCGCGAGGCGCGCGACCTCGTCGTCGGTGTGGGGGACGGGGACCCGTTGGTGCATCGTGGTGTCGGTGATCTCGTCGACCTGCGCGCGAATCGCCTCGACCGGTCGCAGCGCGCGTCCGACGAGCACCCAGACGACGAGCCCCACGAGCACGATGAGCCCGGGAGTGCCGACCCACAGGGACCGCGCGAGCGTGTCGACGCTGCGCCGCACCTCGGTGAGGGGCGTCGCGATCGCGATGGTGAGCGGCCCCGACGAGACCGTGACTTCCTGCCACGCGACCTGGAAGACCCTGCCGTCCGAGCTCTGCACGTGCGTGACGTGCGTGCGACCGGTGCGCAGGACCGGCAGGCTCGCGTCGGTGCTCCCGGCGAGCACCGTGCCGTCCTTCGTGTAGATGCGGTAGTAGACCGGCTCCGCCGGTCCGATCGTGATCTGGTCGGGGTCCGCGCCGGCCTGGAGCTGGCTCGCGAGGCGTTGCATCGCGCGGTTCGCCTCCGCGTGCTGGCGCGCCTCGAGCGAGTTCCGCACCGTGTGGACGAGCCCGACCGACGCGCCCGCGAACGCGAGACCGAACGCGATCGTCGCCGCGAGGGTGATGCGGACGCGCACCGGTTCGAGCGGCGCGAGGAACCGCCGCCGCCGTGGCGGCTCCGATGACGGGGGGCGTGGGGTGTCAGGTTCCATCGTCGGCGACGATCCGATAGCCGGCGCCGCGCACCGTGTGCAGCATGTGGGGGTCGAAGCCGTCGTCGATCTTGCGGCGGAGGTAGCCGACGTAGACCTCGACGATGTTGCGGTCGCCCTCGAACTCTGGGCCCCAGACCTCTTCGAGGAGCGCGTCCTTCGAGGCGACGGCACCGCCGCGCTGCATGAGCGCCTCGAGGAGCGTGAACTCTCGCCGCGTGAGCTCGATCTCGCGCCCGGCCCGCCGGCAGGTGCGGCGGGCGGGATCGAGCGTGAGCGAGCCGATCTGCAACGTCGCGACCTTCGGTGCACCGCGGCGCAGCAGAGCGCGGAGCCGCGCGACGAGGACCACGAACGAGAAGGGCTTCGACAGGAAGTCGTCGGCGCCCGTGTCGAGGGCCTCGGCCTCGTCGTACTCGCCGTCCTTGGCCGTGAGCATGAGGATCGGGGTCCAGACGCCTTCGCCGCGCAGGGTCTCGCACACCTTGTACCCGTTCATCTTGGGCAGGAGGATGTCGAGGATGATGGCGTCGTAGCCGCCTTCACGGGCGCGCTCGAGCCCACCGATGCCGTCGTGCACGCATTCGACGTCGAACCCCTCCCGCCGGAGGCCGCGGGCAACCGCCTCGGCAAGGGGAACCTCGTCCTCGATCATCAGTATCCGCATCGCCCCACCAGTTTCGCCGGTGCCACGGCCGTGGTCGCACCGCCGTCTGAGCATTGCCTGAGTGGTCTCCCGCCCGGGCCATCTCGGGTGGGTGCGAGGCGGGAACGCCGGGATCTGACGCGTTCGGTGGTAGCCTTACCTCTGCGAGCGCGTTGCGTTCGCGGGTCATCCTCAATCGCTCCGCTCCTCACGAACGCTCGTCGAGCCGGGACCGGGCCGCCTGAAGGCGTGACCCAGCATCACCGTTCAGGTGGTGTCCTCCCGACGACGAAAGCAGATTCGTGACCACTGAAGGATTCGAGGCGCTCGGCGTCTCCGCAGACCTTGCCGCGGCATTGCGTGCCGACGGCATTCTCGAGCCGTTCGCCATCCAGGCCCTCACCATCCGGGACGCGCTCGCCGGCCGCGACATCTGCGGCAAGGCCAAGACCGGATCGGGCAAGACCCTGGCGTTCGGCATCCCGCTCATCGAGCGGGTCGGCAAGGCCCGTCCGAAGCACCCGAAGGCCCTCATCCTCCTCCCGACGCGTGAGCTCGCCAACCAGGTGACCGCGGTGCTCGAGCCCCTCGCGAAGGTGTGCGACCGCAGCGTCGTCGCCGTGTACGGCGGTGTCTCGATGGATCGTCAGATCCGCGCGTTGCATCGTGGTGTCGACATCGTCATCGGTACCCCCGGCCGGCTCATCGACCTCATGGAGCGCGGCGAGATGATCCTGCGCGAGGTCGAGGTGCTCGTGCTCGACGAGGCCGACCGCATGGTCGACATGGGATTCCTCCCGCAGGTGCAGAAGCTGCTGTACAAGATCGAGTCGGAACCGCAGACGATGTTGTTCTCGGCGACGCTCGACGGCGCGGTCAACCGCCTCGTGCAGCGCTACCTCCACGACCCGATCGAGCACGAAGTCGTGTCCGACGACATGACCGTCGACGAGATGGACCACGCGTTCCTGCTCGTCCACGAGATGGACAAGACCAAGGTCGTCTCCGCGATCGTGCAGAACAACGAGCGCACGCTCATCTTCATGCGTACCAAGCGCGGCGCCGATCGGCTCGTGCGCAATCTGGAGCGCGAAAAGATCCGCTGCGGCGCGATCCACGGCGACCTGCGGCAGGGAACGCGTGAGCAGGCGCTCGCCGACTTCACGAGCGGCAAGATCCAGGCGCTCGTCGCGACCGACGTCGCCGCCCGCGGCCTCGACATCGACAGCGTCGACGTCGTCGTGCACTACGACCTGCCCGAGGATCACAAGGCCTACCTGCACCGATCGGGCCGTACCGCACGGGCCGGCGCCGCGGGTGTCGCGGTCACGCTCTCGCTCTGGAACGAGGAGAACTCGGTCCGGGTGCTGCAGAAGCGCCTCGGACTGGCGCAGCCGATCGTCGAGCTCTTCTCGAACGATCCCCGGCTCGCCGACCTGTCGTCGCTCGCCTCCGAAGGCTCCGCAGCCCTCGTGTAGTCAGCCCGAGGCTCGGGCGTCCCCCGAGTCGGGGGACTGGTGGATCTGCACGTGTGACTCGACCGGTTTCCCGACGCGGGTGCCGGTGCGGTAGCGGCCGTCGACGATCGGCAACGAGCCGCGTCGCATCATGCTCTGGGTGGCGCGGCGCCGCGCGAGCCGCCGCGCACGGGCGCGGCGGACCGCCCGCACGCGCAGCACGTACAGCGTGGCGAGTACGAAGAAGAGCACGAGGAGCAGGATCGTCGACGCCGACACGCCGCCGCCCGACTTTGCCGGTACCGTCGCCGCCGCGAGCTTGCCCGTGAGCTTCGCCCCTGAGGCGAGCGCGGTGTTGACCGTGCGACCCTGCGTCGACGCGGGTGCCGACGTCGAGGGTGCACGAGGGTTGGTCGCGGCCACGGCGGTCGCACCGGACACCGATCCGGGGGCGAGGTGCCGGAAGGCGGCGAACTGCGCGGCCCGCGCCGAGTACGTGGTGACCTGGGGAGCCGGCAGTGCGGTGCCGGTCCCGGTGCCCCGCGCCTTCGCGAATCCCACGTCGAGGAAGTGCTCGGCCCAGCCGTAGGCGTCCCAGGTGTTGAGCACCACGGCGATGAGCGTGCGGCCGTTGCGGGTCGCCGTGGCGATGAGCGTGTGCCCGGCCTTGTTGGTGAATCCGGTCTTGAAGCCGTTGGCGCCCGCGTAGAGGTGCCCGCTCACCAGCTTGTTGTGGTTGACGAGATGGTGCGGGCCGTCGGGCCCGGTGAAGTCGACGCTCGCCGACGCCGCGAGATGCGCGAGCGCCGGCACCCGCAGCGCGTTGCGGGTCGAGATCGCGAGGTCGTACGCGCTCATCAGGGGTCCGCCCCGGAACGCGTTGCCGTCGTCGAGTCCCGCGGGGTCAGCGAAGGTGCTGTCCTTCATGCCGAGCTGGCGGCCGGTCGTGGCCTCCGCCTTCGCGAAGGCGGCGACGCTGCCCGAGGTCGCCTCGGCGATCGCGTACGCGGCGTCGTTGGCCGACACGACGAGCAACGACGCGAGCGCGTCCTGGAGGGTCCAGCGCTGGCCCGCCTTCATGTTGATCTTGCTGGCCGGCTGCGACTCGGCGAGGGCGCTCACGGTGATGGTCGCGTCGAGGGGGAGGCGTTCGACGGCGGTGATGGCTGTCATGACCTTCGAGGTGCTGGCCGGACGGAGGGCGGTGTGCTCGTTGGCCGCGGCGAGGATCTCGCCGGTGCCGGCGTCGGCGACGATCCACGCCTGGGGAGGGATCGGAGGCGCGGTGGTCGGCGTCGGCAGGGCCGAGGCAACGCCTCGTCCCGCGCCGAGGAGCGCGGTCAGGCAGCAGGTGAACGCGACCAGGACCCGGCCGGCTCGTCGAGCCATCCACACGAGGTTATCCGTGCCGGTTGCCGAAGCGGGTCGTGCAAGGATGGGCGACCATGGCCAGGATCTCGCGACGCATCGCCGCGATCAAGGAATCGGCGACCCTCGCGGTCGACGCGCGGGCCAAGGCACTGCAGGCTGCGGGTGAAGACGTCATTGGCTTCGGGGCGGGCGAACCCGACTTCCCGACCCCCGCGCACGTGGTCGAGGCGGCCGTCGCGGCATGCCGGGACCCGCGAAACCACCGGTACACGCCCACGGCCGGGCTCCCCGACCTGCGGGAGGCCATCGCCCACAAGACCAAGCGCGATTCGGGCTTCGACGTCACCGGCGCGCAGGTGCTGGTCACCAACGGCGGGAAGCACGCCGTCTACACGACCTTCCAGGTGCTGCTCGACCCCGGCGACGAGGTGCTCTGCCCCGCCCCCTACTGGACCACCTATCCGGAGGCGATCACGCTCGGGGGAGGGGTGCCCGTCGTGGTGCCGACCGGTGAGGCGAGTGGGTTCCGGGTCACGATCGCCCAGCTCGAGGCAGCCCTCACACCCCGTACGAAGGCGCTGTTGTTCGTGTCGCCGAGCAACCCGACCGGCGCGGTGTACCCGCCCGACGAGGTCGAGGCCATCGGCCGGTGGGCTGTCGAGCACGGCATCTGGGTGGTCACCGACGAGATCTACGAGCACCTCACCTTCGGTGATCACCAATTCACCTCGATGCCCACGCTGGTGCCCGACCTCGCCGAGCGCTGCATCGTGCTCAACGGCGTCGCCAAGACCTACGCGATGACCGGATGGCGGGTGGGGTGGATGATCTCGCCGCCCGACGTCACGGCCGCGGCGGTCAACTTCCAGTCGCAGTCGACGTCGAACGTGTCGAACGTCGCGCAGCGCGCCGCGCTCGCCGCGGTGACGGGCGATCTCGTCGCGGTCGGTGAGATGCGCGCCGCGTTCGAGCGTCGCGGGCGGCTGATGCACAGCCTGCTCGCCGGCATCGACGGGGTCCGCTGCCTGGAGCCCGAAGGCGCGTTCTACTGCTTCCCGTCGTTCGAGGGGGTGCTCGGGCGCGAGATCGCCGGTCGCCGCCC
Organism: Actinomycetota bacterium; assembly: GCA_036787815.1. Classification (GTDB taxonomy): domain Bacteria; phylum Actinomycetota; class Acidimicrobiia; order IMCC26256; family PALSA-610; genus DATBAK01. The sequence continues at coordinate 3,186 of DAIQOP010000073.1, read as the reverse complement.
CGCCACCACACTCGAGCTCTGCGAAGTGCTGCTCGACGTCGCGAAGGTCGCGATCGTCCCCGGCGAGGCGTTCGGCGCTCCCGGGTACTGCCGGTTGTCGTTCGCGCTCGGCGACGACGACCTCGGCGAGGGCGTCGGCCGTATCGCCACGATCCTGTCGTGAGGGACCTCTCCATGTCTGAGCAGCAACGGGTACTCATCGCCGAACCGATCGCGGCGCGCGGGCTCGCGCTCCTCCGAGACTCGGGCCTCGAGGTCGACGAGCGCATCGGACTCACCAAGGACGAGCTGATCGCGGTGCTCCCCGGCGTCTCGGCGTTGGTGATCCGCAGCGCGACCCGTGTCGACGCCGACGTGCTCGCGGCGGCGCCCGACCTCGTGGTGGTGGGCCGCGCGGGGATCGGGCTCGACAACGTCGACGTCGCAGAGGCCACACGCCGCGGCGTCATGGTCGTGAACGCGCCGCAGTCGAACGTGCTGTCGGCGGCCGAGCACACGATCGCGCTGATGCTCGCCCAGGCCCGCAACATCCCGCAGGCGCACGCCGACCTCGTCGCCGGGAGCTGGAACCGCAGCCGCTGGGAAGGCGTCGAGCTGAACGGCAAGACCCTCGGCATCGTCGGTCTGGGTCGGGTCGGGGTGCTCGTCGCGCAGCGCGCGAGCGCGTTCGGCATGCACCTCATCGCCTACGACCCGTTCGTCAGCGCGGAGCGGGCCCGCCAGCTCGGCGTGCAGCTCGTGCCCACCGTCGACGCCATCGTCGCGGAGTCGGACTTCGTCACCGTGCACCTCCCGAAGACGCCCGAGACGATCGGGCTCATCGGAGCCGAGGTGCTGGCCAAGGCCAAGCCCGGGTTGCGCATCGTCAACACCGCGCGCGGTGGCATCGTCGACGAGGCCGCGCTCGCGGCCGCGATCCGCGACGGCAAGGTCGCCGGCGCCGCCATCGACGTGTTCGTGAAGGAACCGACCACGGAGTCGCCGCTGTTCGAGCTCGATTCGGTCGTCGTCACCCCGCACCTCGGCGCGTCGACGGTCGAGGCGCAGGACAAGGCCGGCAACACGATCGCGGAGCAGGTCGTGCTCGCGCTCAACGGGGACTTCGTGCCCTTCGCGGTCAACGTCGCCGCGTCCGAGGCGGCCGAGACCCTGCGCCCGTACCTCCCGCTCGCCGAGCGCCTGGGTCGCCTGTTCACCGCGCTCGCCGGCGCCGCGCCGGAGACCGTCGACGTGAACTTCGAAGGGGCGATCGCCGACTACGACTGCCGGGTGCTCACCCTCTCGGTGCTCAAGGGCCTGCTCTCGCCGGTCGTCGACGAGCCCGTCACCTTCGTGAACGCGCCGCAGCTCGCCGAGGAGCGCGGTGTCGTCGTGCGGTCGACCAGCTCGGCCTCCGCGCGCGACTACGTGAACCTCGTGACGGTGCGCGGCATCGCCGACGGTCGGCCCACCCACGTCGCCGGCACGCTGTACGGGAAGTCGGACTCGCCGCGCATCGTCGGCCTCGACGAGCACATCGTCGACCTGCCGCCGTCGAGCCACATGCTCGTCGTGCGCAACGACGACGTGCCCGGTGTGATCGGCATGGTCGGCACGATCCTCGGCGAGGCCGGGGTCAACATCGACGACATGGACGTCGGTCGGAGCCCGAGCGGTATCGCGGCGATGATGGCAATCTCCACGCGCGGCCCGGTGCCCGCAGCCGTCGTCGAGGCGCTGCGGTCGTGCCCGGGCATCGTCGACGCGAAGGCGATCGAGCTTGGATGACACCGAGCTCGGATGACACCGAGCTCGGATGACACGCGTCGCTAGCGCTTCGACGCGCGCAGCCCCGCTGCCTCCGCGGCCGCGGCGTCGACGTAGCAGCGGTCGGGGCGGGTGCGCACGTAGTTGAGCCCGCCGGGCCGGTGGTAGATACCGCTCGTGAGCTTGCCCTTCACCGGGTGCGTCGGGGGGCACTCGCCGTCGACCGGCTCGAGCCACGTCTCGGTCTCGGAGGCGGGTGCCGGCTTCGGCGCCGGCGTGGGTGTGGGCGGCGTGAGCCGGATCACCGACGGGCGGGGGATCGGAGGGAACGGGAACGGAGCCGGTTCCCACGAGCCACCGGTGGTGGCCGCGGGCATGCGCGCCCGGTAGGCGCGCCACGCGGCATAGATCGCGCCGCCGACGACTCCCGCCACGATCCCGGTGACCTTCGCCTTGTGCACGGCGGCGATTGTCGCACGCGGCGGATTCGTCGACGTCGACCCCGGAGATCCCTTCAGTTCGGGGTCCGGTTGTGCCGACAAGAGAGCAACGGGTGCCGACATCCCACCCGAGTGCTGGTCTTCCCACCGCCGCCCGACGAGTCGTCGGGCGGGCGTGGAGCGGGCCTGGTCATCAGATCGTGGCGTACACGGGGCCAGAACCCCCCTGCGGCGGCGGTGCTGCTGGAGGCGATGCCTCGCTCGTACGAAACGAGATCTGTGATGACTTTCTCCGTAGGCGTGGGCCGCCGGCGTGGCGCGACGTTCGCCGCGTGCACATCCGTGGCCGCGGCCGCACTGCTCATGATCGGGACCGCCGCGAACGCGGCGATCGTGCCGACCGTGCAACTCGGCACCGCGGCGCAGTACGCCGTTCTCGGTGCATCGACCGTCACCAACTCCGGCGGCAGCATCCTGAACGGCAGTCTCGGCGTCTCGCCGGGCACCGCGATCACCGGGTTCCCACCCGGTCACGTGATCCCGCCGGGCACGATCAACCGCACGAGCTACGCGATGACCACCAACATCACCGGCAGGCTGCGACTCTAGATGACCGCACGAGTCAGAGGGCGTAAAGCGGCCGGGCTTGCTGGCATCGCAGCGGTCACGGGCGCCCTCACGATGTTCGCGTGCTCGCCAGGCGCCGCCCGGGCGACACAGACCGCCAAGCTCCACGTCAGCCTCAGCCCCGAGCGCCTGGGTGCGAGCACCACGATCGCTTTCGCCTTTCAGATCACCGCGCCCAACCAAGCGCTGCCCGCCGCGCTCACGCTCCTGGATGTCCGCCTGCCTCCCGGAATGGGCGTCGACACGAGCGGCCTCGCGAACTGCACGCGCTCGGCCCTGCTCGCACACGGCCCCCGGGGCTGCTCGCCGGACTCGCAGGTCGGTAGCGGCAGCGTCCTCGTCAAGGTCCCGCTCGGCAACGTCATCAGACCCG
>DAIQOP010000072.1:0-15978 GCA_036787815.1 Actinomycetota bacterium | reverse complement strand
CAAGATCATCGTCGACACCTACGGCGGCATGGCCCGCCACGGCGGCGGCGCGTTCTCGGGCAAGGACCCGACAAAGGTCGACCGCTCCGCGGCCTACGCCGTGCGGCAGATGGCGAAGAGCATCGTGGCGGCCGGGATCGCGAAGCGGTGCGAGGCGCAGGTCGCGTACGCGATCGGTGTCGCGCACCCGATGTCGGTGATGGTCGACACGTTCGGCACCGGCGAGCTCGCGGACGAGAAGCTCGAGCAGATCGCGCGCGAGGTGTTCGACATGCGCCCCGCCGCGCTCATCGAGCGGCTCGATCTTCGCCGCCCGATCTTCAAGCGCACCGCGGCGTACGGACACTTCGGTCGCTCCGACGGCGGCGACGGGTTCACGTGGGAGAACACCGAGCCCTACGCCACACAGCTCAAGGCCGCCGCCGGCGCGTAAGGGTGGTGCGGCCGCAACCGGCGTAACCCGTGAGGCAGCGAACGGCGAAGCGCACGCGGACGCGGACGCGGACGCGACCATGAGTACCGGCACGATCGACGACGTGACGTGACCACAACCCGGGTGTGCCGGGTCGTGCCCGATGTCGTCGCGGTCGAGCGCGCGTTCGACTACTCGGTGCCGGTGGAGCTCGCCGGATCGGTGCGGGTGGGCGCGATCGTGCGCATCGCGCTGCACGGCCGGCGGGTGCGCGGGTGGGTGGTGGCCGACGACGTCGCCTCCGCGGTCGCCACCGAGACCCTGCGGCCCCTGCTCGCGGTCACGTCGGCCGGGCCGCCCGAACCGGTCGTCGAGCTCACGGCGTGGGCCGCCCTTCGGTACTGCGGATCACGCGTCGCGCTCCTGCGCAGCGCGTCGGCTCCCAATCTGGTGACGGCGGCGATGGTCATCGCCCCGCGCGTCCATGCCGCGTTGCCCGGCGCGTGGCCCGAACCGGGATCCGAGGTCGAGCGCGGCGCGCTCGCGCTGGGCCGGGCGATTCGCGACGAAGCGGTGGCCACGGTGCGCTGGCCGCCGTTGCTCGATCGCCGCCTGCTCGTCGCGCAGCTGCTCGCAGCCGAAGGCTCGAGCATCGTGGTCGTCGCCGACGCGTCGCGCGGGCACTCGCTGGTGCAATGGCTCGGCCGCGCCGGCGCGCACGCCGTACTCGTGCACTCCGACCAGCCCGACGCTGTGCGCACCCGCGCGTGGGCGACGGCCGCGGCCGGCCGCGTCGTCGTGGTCGGTGGTCGTATCGCCGCGTTCGCTCCGGTACCCGACCTGGCGAGCGCGATCGTGATCGACGATTCCGACCAGGCGCTCCAGGAGGAACGCACCCCTACCTGGCACGCACGCGAGCTGCTCGCCGAACGCGCCCGGCGAGCCGGCGCCCGGTTCACCGTCGTGTCGGCCGCTCCGAGCGTCGAGGCCGAGGTGCTCGCGGGCGCGCATGTGCACGCGCCCGTGCGCCCCGTCGAGGTCGCGGGTTGGCCGCGTGTCGAGGTCGTCGATCGGGGTGAGGAACCGCCGGGCGTGGGTCTCCTCTCCGAGCGTCTGGCCCGGGCGCTGCACGACGCCCACGATCAGGGAGCGACGGCCGTGTGCGTGCTCAACCGGCGTGGGCGGGTGCGGCTGCTCGCGTGTGCCACCTGTCGCAAGCTCGTGCGCTGGGATCGCGAGGGGCTGCCGGTCTGGGATCAGGCGTCGGACGCGCCGGTCGCGGTCGGCTCGGTGCCGGCACCGCGGCCCGACGTCTGCCCCCATTGCGGGGCCACCAAGCTGCGGGTGCTGCGGTCCGGGGTCACCCGCGTGCGTGAGGAGCTCGCCGCGCTGTTGCCGGGCACGACCGTGGTCGAGGTCGATGCCGCGACCGCCACCATCGGCATCGAAGCCGGCGACCCCGGCGTGTTCGTGGGCACCGAGGCGGTGTTGCAGCGGGTCGAGGTGCGGCGCACTCGGCCGGTGCTCGTCGCCTTCCTCGACTTCGACCAGGAGCTGCTCGCCCCGCGCTCACGCGCCGCGGAGCAGGCCTTGTGGCTCGTGGTCCGAGCCGCGCGATTGGTGGCCGGGCACGACCGTTCGCGCACGCGCGTGCTCCTCCAGACCCGCGTGGCCGATCACGAGGTGGTCGCGGCCGCGGTCGCCGGCGACCCGGAACGCGTCGCCGAGGCCGAGCGGGCCCGCCGCCGGGCGCTCGGGTTCCCTCCCTTCGGCGGTCTGGCCGAGATCTCCGGCGCCGGCGCGGCCGTCGACCGGGCGGCCGACCTGCTGCGCGAGAGCCCGCTGGTCACGGTGCTCGGCCCCGACCATCACGGCGAGACGGCGCGTTGCCTCGTCCGCGGTGCCGGGCCCGACGCGGTGGCCAACGCCCTCGCCATCGCGGTTCCCGCGGCTCGCGCTCTCGGCCGCATCCACGTCGGAGTCGATCCCACCCGCATCTGAGCTGATGCTCGCGCTCGCTCGCCCGGTCCTCGGTGCGTGCCCGGCGCGGGCGGTCCCGCAGGTACGATCCGACGGTGGCGACCTATCCGATCCGGGTCTTCGGCGACCCGGTGCTCAAGCGACCGGCCGCGGCCGTTGCCGAGTTCGACGGCGCGCTCGCGAAGCTCGTCGATTCGATGTACGAGACGATGTACGAGGCACCCGGTGTCGGTCTCGCCGCGCCGCAGGTCGGCGTGCAGCGGCGCTTCTTCGTCTACGACATCGGTGACGGACCGCACCTGCTCGCGAACCCGACGATCGTCGACACGGAAGGGGAGTGGCTCTACGAAGAGGGCTGCCTCTCGCTCCCGGGCCTCGCGTTCGACATCGTCCGGCCGAAGGTCGTCACCGTCGAAGGCTTCGATCTCGACGGCGATCCGATCACCGTGGTCGGCGACGAGCTGCTCGGTCGCCTGCTGCTCCACGAGGTCGATCACCTCGACGGCGTGTTGATGCTCGAACGGCTCGAGCCCGACGACCGGAAGCTCGCGCTGCGCACGCTGCGGGAGCAGGCGATGAACGGCGCAACCGCTCCCAACGCCCGCCGCCACGCGCTCTGAGCGACACGACCGAGCCCACTGGCCGGGTCGAGCGAAGCGATCGCGTCCGCGTCGTCTTCCTCGGGAGTCCCGGCGACGCGGTACCGCCTCTGCGGGCGTTGGTCGCGGCGGGTCACGAGGTCGCGCTCGTGGTCACCCAGCCCGACCGGCGGCGCGGCCGCGGTGCGGGTACGACCGCCAGCCCGGTGAAACAGGCCGCGCTCGAGTTGGGTCTGCCCGTGGTGACACCGCAACGCGCGGGCGACGCGATCGACGACGTGACGGCGAGCGGCGCGTCGCTCGGTGTCGTCGTGGCCTACGGCCAGCTGTTGCGGCCCGACTTCCTCGCGGCGCTCCCCGGCGGCTTCGTCAACCTGCACTTCTCCCTGCTGCCGCGCTGGCGCGGTGCAGCGCCCGTCGAGCGCGCGGTGCTCGCGGGCGATCACGAGACCGGCGTATGCCTCATGCGCGTGGAGGCCGGTCTCGACACCGGAGGTGTCTTTCGCTCGTCGCGCGTCACGATCGGCGACGACGAGACTGCGGGAGAGCTGCGCGCGCGGCTCGTGGAGGTCGGCACCGATCTGCTCGTGGCGGGTCTCCCCGACGTGGCGCGCACCGAACCGGAGCCCCAACGCGGTGAGACGACGTACGCCGAGAAGCTCACGGTCGAGGAGTTCGAGATCGATCCGACGGTGGCGGCGGCTGCGGTCGGGCGGCTCGTGCGGGCCGGAAACCCGCGGCCGGGCGCGTGGTGCACGGTCGCCGGCCGGCGAGTGAAGGTGTGGCGCGCCCGCCCGACGGATCTCCCGATCCCTGACGACGCGCGGCCCGGCACGATCACGCGCCGCGGTGCCCTCGTCGTTGGCGACGGGCTGCTCGAGTTGGCCGAGGTGCAGCCCGAGGGCAAGAAGCCGATGACCGGCGCGGCGTTCGTCGCCGGCTTGCCCGCCGATGCCCGGCACCTCGACCCGTGAAGCGCAACGAAGAACGCAAGGATGCGATGAGCAAACCCCCCGTCATGCCCGACGCCCCGCGCGCCACCCCACCGGTCACGACGCCCGTGACCGCGAGAGGCGTGGCGCTCGTCGCGCTCGAGCGCATCGAGAACGGTGCGTTCTCGAACCTCGTGCTCCCGCCCCTGCTGCGCGGCTCGGGGCTCGACGCGCGCGATCGCGCCTTCGCGACCGATCTCGTCTACGGCACCGTGCGCCGTCGCCGCGCGCTCGACTTCCTGCTCACGCCGCGCTCGTCGCAGGCACTCGCGCGACTGGAGCCGGTGGTGCGCGCCGCGCTGCGCATGGGCACCTATCAACTGCTCGACGGCGTGCCCGCGCACGCGGCGGTCGGCGAGACGGTCACGGCCGTCGCGGGCATCGCGCCCGCGGCCCGCGGCTACGTGAACGGCGTGCTGCGCGCGGTCGCGCGCGCGGGCCCGCCGTGGCCGTGGCCCGACGGCGACGGTACCGAAGCGCTCGGGGTCCGTTATTCGCAGCCCGACTGGATCGTCGCGATGCTCGTCGGGCAGTTCGGTGCCGAGATCGCGAGCGCGGTGCTGAGCACGGCCGACTCCGCGCCCGCGGTCACCCTGAGGGTCAACGGCAAGCGATCGACCGCGGAGGCGGTCGAAGCCGAGCTCGTCGACGCCGGCGTGCGCGTCGAGCGCGGCCGCCTGCTCGCCGACGCGCTCGTCACGACCGGTCTCGGCGACGTCGGCGCGCTCCCCGCGGTGCGGGACGGCCGCGCGACACCGCAGGATCAGGCCAGCCAGGCCGTCGCCCGGATCGTCGCCGCGCACCTCGGCTCCGGCGCTCGGGTGCTCGACGTCGCCGCGGCGCCCGGTGGCAAGGCGACCGCGATCGCGGAGCTCAAAGACGGCGTGCTCGTGGTCGCCGGCGACGTCAACCCGTCGCGCGCGGCGCGCATCGCGATGACCGCGACGCGGCTCGGGCTGGCGAATGTCGTGCCGATCGTCGCTGACGGGCGGCGCCCTCCGGTACAGCCGGGATCGTGCGACGCGGTGTTGCTCGACGCTCCCTGCACGGGGCTCGGGGTGCTGCGCCGCCGACCCGACGCGCGGTGGCGCCTCGACCCGGGCGACGTGGAGACCCTCGCGGCGCTCCAGCGCGAACTGCTCGCCGCGGTCGCCCCTGCGGTGCGCGTCGGCGGCCGCTTGATCTACGCGGTGTGCACCTACAGCGATGCGGAGACGCTCGGGGTCGACGAGTGGGCCGAGACCCATCTCGCCGGGTTCCGTGCCGTCGACCCGCCGCCGGCGCCCTGGCGCCCCCACGGGCGGGGGGCGTTGCTGCTGCCCTCGGATGCCGACACCGACGGCATGTTCGTGCTCACCCTCGAGCGCGCGTAGCGGAGCGGCACCGCGCGGGAGCCGGTGAGAATGGCCACTCCCACTAGCCTCCCGCCGGTGAAGATCGCTCCGTCAATCCTCGCCGCCGATTTCGCCGAGCTCGCGGCCGAGGTCGAGCGGGTCGCGGCCGACGCCGACCTGCTGCACGTCGACTGCATGGACGGCCACTACGTGCCCAACCTCACGATCGGCCCGCCGGTGGTGAAGTCGTTGCGGTCGCGTACCGACCTCTATCTCGACTGCCACCTCATGGTCTCCAACCCGGGCGACCTGCTCGACGGCTTCGCCGACGCCGGTGCCGACGGGTGCACCGTGCACGTCGAGCTCGGCGATCCGCGGCCGCTGTTCGACCGCATCCGCACGCTGGGCATGCGCGTCGGCCTCACGCTGGAACCGGAGACGCCGTACGCGGCCGTCGAGCCGTACCTCGACGAGATCGACGTGCTGCTCGTGATGAGCGTGCACACCGGCTTCGGCGGGCAGCCGTTCATCGCCGAGGTGCTCGACAAGGTTCGCACGGCGCGCGCCGCGATCGACGCCCGAAAGCTCCCGGTCGAGATCGAGATCGACGGCGGGATCTCGCTCACCACCGCGCCGCTCGCCGCGGCCGCCGGTGTCGACATCCTGGTCGCGGGCACGGCCGTCTTCGGACGACCCGACCCGGGCGCGGCGGCACGCGAGCTCCGTGCCGCCGCGAGCTGACCTGATGAGGCGACCGAGCCGGTGAGCGGCCGCCGGGCGAAGGTGCTCACCGTCTCCGACGGGGTGATCGCGGGCACGCGTGAAGATCGCTCCGGCGACGCGCTCGTGGAGGTGCTGGGGGCCGCGGGCTTCGAGGTGGTCGAGCGCCGAGCCGTCGCCGACGGGATCGAGCCGGTCGCCGGCGCGCTGCGCGAGCTCACCGACGGGTTTGCCGGCCTGGTCATCACCACCGGGGGCACCGGCTTCGGCCCCCGAGACCTCACGCCGGAAGGCACGACCGCGGTGATCGAGCGCGCGGCCCCCGGGTTGGTCGAGGCGGTGCGCGCCGCGAGCAACGCGGACGGCCGCGGCTTCGGGATGTTGTCGCGTGCGGTCGCCGGGTGTCGGGGCGCGGCCCTGATCGTCAACTGCCCGGGCAGCCCAGGCGGGGCGCGCGAGACGTTCGAGGTGGTCCGGCCGGTGCTCGACCACGCCCTCGATCTCCTCGCCGGCGGACACCCCCATTAGTGAGAGAAGACGTGCGCGACGACGAGGTCATGGCCCGGGCGCTCGAGTTGGGCCGCCAGGTCCGCCGCCTGACCGCGCCCAATCCCTGGGTCGGCAGCGTCGTCGTTCGCGACGGTGTGGTGATCGGCGAAGGCGCCACCGAGCCGCCGGGCGGTCGCCACGCCGAGGTCGTGGCATTGGCGGCGGCCGGCGAGCGCGCACGCGGTGCGACCGTGTTCACGACCCTCGAGCCGTGCGTGCACCAAGGGCGAACGGGGCCGTGCGTCGACGCGGTGATCGCCGCCGGAGTCGCGCGCGTCGTCAGCGCGATCGAAGACCCCGACCCGCAGGTGTCCGGTCGCGGCCACGCGAGCTTGCGCATCGCGGGCGTCACCGTCGACACCGGTGTCCGCGCGCGCGAAGCGAGCACGCTGCTGGGCCCCTACATCGTGCACCGCCGCGACGGGCGCAGCTTCACGATGATCAAGGCCGCGACCAGCCTCGACGGCCGCGTCGCCGCGTCCGACGGCGCGTCGCGGTGGATCACCGGCGTCGCGGCGCGGGCCGACGCGCACGAACGCCGCGCCGATTCGCAGGCGATCGTCGTCGGGTCGGGCACCGCCCTCGCCGACGGGCCGGCGCTCACGGTTCGCGACGTCACCGGCCCGCTGGGTCCGCCGCCACTGCGGGTGCTCGTCGACGGTCGGGGGCGGGTCCCCGCGAGCGGCCCGCTCTTCGACACTGCGCTCGCACCGACGCTCGTGGTCACGACCGACCGGTCGCCGCAGGCGGCACGCGGGGCGTGGATCGCCGCGGGCGCCGCGGTCGAGGAGTTGCCGGCGAACGGGAGCGGCTCGGGTGTCGACCTCGCCGAGCTGCTCGCCCTCCTTGCACGTCGAGGCGTGCTCCAGGCCCTGGTCGAAGGCGGGCCCACGCTGCACGGCGGGTTCTTCGGCGCCGGGCTCGTCGACCGCATCGTCGCCTACGTGGCACCGGTCGTGCTCGGAGCCGGCGGCCGGGCGGCCTACGGCGTCGATCCGGGGCCGCCGCTCGATCTCGCCAGCCGCTACCGGCTCGTCGGCGTGCGGGCGCTCGGCGACGACGTCGCCCTCGAGTACGAACCGCCGGAATCACCGTGAGCGATCGCCCCGCGCAGAGGCTCCCGGCGCCTCCGGTTCTCGGTACCTGCCGGCAGCGGTCAGAATCGTCACCGTGACGATCTCGACGGGAGCCCCCCGGTGACGCGCCTGACCCCGGTCGAGGCCGTCGTCGACGCGCCGCCGGAGCAGTTCGTGGTGCGGGTCGCGCGGGCGCGCATCCCCACGGCCCACGGCGATTTCACCGCGCACGTCTACGAGTCGCGGCCCGACGGCACCGAGCACGTCGCGTTCGTCCGCGGCGACCTCTCCGGTACGGGCGCCGTGCTCGCTCGGGTGCACTCCGAGTGCCTCACCGGCGACGTGTTCGGCTCCTTGCGCTGCGACTGTGGCCCGCAGCTCGACCTCGCCCTCGAGCGCGTGGCGACCGAAGACCGTGGCGTCGTCGTTTACCTCCGGGGGCACGAAGGGCGGGGGATCGGTCTCGGTCAGAAGCTGCGGGCCTACGCACTGCAGGAGCAGGGGCGCGACACCGTCGAGGCGAACCTCGAGCTCGGCTTCCCCGCCGATTCGCGCGAGTACGGGATCGGCGCGCTGATCCTCCTCGACCTCGGCGTCACCACGATGCGGCTCATGACCAACAACCCGCGCAAGTGCGAGGTCATCGCGGAGTACGGCATCGAGATCGTCGATCGGGTGTCGCTGGTGAGCCCGCCGACGCAGGAGAACATCGCGTACCTGCGGGCGAAGCAGGAGAAGCTCGGGCATCTGCTCGGCCTGGTCGACGGCGAGGAGCCGGTCGATCCCTGACGTCGCCGGCGGGCCCGACGAGTAGCCTCATCGTCCGATGTTGCGACTCGTTCTTCCGAAGGGTTCCCTGGAGCGCGCGACGCTGCAGCTGTTCGAGGATGCCGATCTCCCGGTCGTGCGATCGTCGGAGGTCGACTACCGCGCGACGATCGACGATCCGCGGGTCGTCGACGTCCGCATCCTGCGCCCGCAGGAGATCCCGCGCTACGTCGCGAGCGGTCTGTTCGACATCGGGATCACCGGTCGCGACTGGATCGAGGAGACCGGCGCCGAGGTGACGACCCTCGCCGAGCTCCACTACTCGAAGGCGACCGCGCGGCCGATCCGGATGGTGCTGGCCGTCGGCGGCGACGCCGGCTGGAAGTCGGTCGAAGACCTCCCGGCGGGTGTTCGGGTGCACACCGAGTACCCGGAGCTCACGCGGCGCTTCCTCGAGAAGCACGGCGTCGACGCGGAGGTCTCGCTGTCGTACGGCGCGACCGAGGCGAAGATTCCCGAGATCGCCGACGCGGTCGTCGAGATCACCGAGACCGGCCGCGCGCTGCGCGCCGCGGGGCTCACGATCCTCGACACGATCCTCGTCTCGTACACGGAGCTGATCGCCAACCCGCACTCGTTCGACGATCCGCAGAAGCGTCGGGCGATGGAGCAGCTGCGCACGTTGCTCGCGGGCGCGCTCGAAGCGCGCGGTCGGGTGCTCGTGAAGCTCAACGTCGACGGCGCCAACCTCGACGCGGTGATCGCGCTCCTGCCGGCGCTGAAGTCGCCGACCGTCTCGAAGCTGTTCGGCGACGATGCCTACGCCGTGGAGACGGTCGTGCCGAAGACGGAGATCAACACGCTCATCCCCGACCTCAAGGACGCGGGCGCGACCGGCATCATCGAGCTGCCGATCTCCAAGATCGTCGCGTGATCGAGTCGGCGACCCACGTCGGGTCGGTGGGCTCGTTCGACGAGCATCGCGGCACTGGCACCGTCGTCGACGACGACGGCACCGAGTTCCCGTTCCACTGCACCGCCATCGCCGACGGAAGCCGCGCCATCGACCCCGGCACGCGTGTCAACTTCGTCGTCACCCCCGGCCTCGGCCGCTGGGAAGCCTCCGCGCTCGAGCGCATCGCGTCGTAGCGGCTGCCGGCATCACCGCCGAGAGTCGAAATCTTCGAAATCGCGTTGGTTGCGTGTGCAACCAACGCGATCACGCGAAATCCAAGCCGTGGCCGCGCGGCAGGGCCCGACTCAGGAGTGAGCGAGCGCGCCGAGTTGGGCACAGGGGTCGAACGGCCCGAGCGGCATGGCGATCGCGTACGACGGGCACGTACGCAACTCGCCGTCTCGCGTCCGCACCGTGTAGTCGTCCGATGCCGTCGCGGCGGCGTCGACGAACCCGTCGAAACGCGGGTCGATCGCAATCGTGCGAGACGGACGTGGCGCTGCGGTCGGGCCGGGCATCATCTCGATGAGCGGCGACGCGGTCACACGGACCACGTCGGGCGCGGCGATCCCCACGACGACCCGGAGCGAGCCGATCGTGCCGACCGCGGCAGTCGCGAGCGCGTCCTGCCAGGCTCCGGTTCGGGTGCAGGTGGCGTCGTGACCGTCGTGGCGGGGAAGGGGGGCCGCGGATGCGAGTACCCATCGCAGGTAGGTCGCAAGTTGCGCGTTGACGCGGTCGGGCACGAGTGGTGGCGACGATTCGAACGACCAGCACACGCGGTCGACGTCGGCCGGCGCGCGGAACAACCGCCACGTGAAGGTCGGCGCGGTTCCGGTCGCGACGAGGTGCCACGGCCCCATGAGGCGTGGGGTCGGTGCCGTCGCGGTGCTGTAGGCGACGGTGTCGGAGGCCGCCGGCGCCGACACGTCGACGGCGACGCCGTAGTCGGAGAAGTCGTACCTCGCCCGCTGGATCGCCGGCTCGTTGTTGCGCGTCGTCGCCGAGTCGAGTCGCACCAGGCGGGTGCGGGCGTCGATGTACACGTCGGCCGTCGTGTGGAGCGTCGCGGTGCGGGCGCTCGCCGCGGCGCCCGGCACCCCGGGAGGGACGGGCTCGGTGCGGCTCCACCGCGCCCGGTAGCGGTGCACCGGCTGCCCGTCGATCGACGCGTCACCGAGATCGGTGATCCGCGCACCGGCGCGGCGGAGATCGTCGAGGGCCGTGAACGGATTGCTGCCCGGTAAGGCGGTCGCCGCCCGGGCGATCAGCGCGTCGTAGAGGATCCAGTGCCTTCCCGACGCGAGCGAGGGGGGCACGAGCTCACGGTTCATCGGGTTGATCGCGACGTACACCGACCCGCCGACGTAACGCGCGGTCTGCATCACGGAAGCCGCGGCGCTCCCGAGCTTCATGGCGACCACGCCGGTGTGGCGCGAGAAGTCGAAGATGCCGGTGGTGACCAGCGACCCGGTGCCGCTCGAGGACGACGACGACGTGAACCGAACCCGCGCGGTTCGGGAATCGGCCATCGACCGGGCGACAGCGGCGATGGTGAAGCCGTGATCCCCGGAGGCGGAGCCGCCGTTGCCGTTCCCGCTCGAGCACGAGGCAGCCGTCACACCGGCCGCGACGATCAGGCAGGCGATGCGGACCGAGCCCCACTTCCTCCGCACGGCGGGCTAGGTGCTCTCGTCGGCGATCTCGACCCACAGCAGCTGGAGCTGGGTGAGCGCGTCGCGCAGCGTCTGCTCGTGCTGCACGAGGCGGGGGCCGAGGCCGTCGACGATGGCCGCCATCGTGTCGATCACGATCGAGGCCTGCACGAGATCGGCCACGGGAGGTCCGGCGCTGTCGTCGGGAGCAGCACCGGCGCCGAGGTACACGAGCGCGAGCTGGAACAGCTGCACGACGTGGTTGGCGACCACGTCGACGGCGGGGGTGGCCCGCAGCTGCTCGTGCAGCCGCCGCATGGCTTCGAGCTCCTCGGGGGTGATCTCACCCCCCGTTTCGAGGTCGTCGCCGCCGGGAGGGGCCGCGGCGGGCTCGGGCCCGACCGGCTCGTCGGGCGGTCGATATTCGCCGGAAGGGGTCCAGATGCTGCTCACGCTGGTATCCTCCCAGGAAACTGAATGGAAGCGGGACCTGCGGGTCCCCGCCCGGCCGGATCGATGCCACATCCATTGTGGCCGCTCACCGAGCCCGGGTCCGGTTCCGAGTCCGCGCAGCGCGGTCCTTGGCGGCGGGCTTCCCGAGTCCGCCGCCGTTTCGCGTCGGCTCCGACGACAACAGGAGAAGCAACTCTGGCCGCTGACGACACCCGCATCAACGATCGCATTCGCGCTCGTCAAGTCCTGCTCATCGGGAGCGACGGAACCCAATACGGGATCAAACCTCTTCCCGAGGCGCTCTCGATGTCTCGCGAACAGGGATTCGACCTCGTCGAGGTCGCCGCGAACGCTGATCCTCCCGTTTGCCGGATCATGGACTTCGGCAAATGGAAGTACGAACAGGATCAGCGCCGCAAGGAGTCGCGCAAGCGAGCGACCAACGTGGTCATCAAGGAGATGAAGTTCCGCCCCAAGATCGACGGGCACGACTTCGAAACCAAGATGAAGCACGTCGAGCGCTTCTTGGGCGAAGGCTCCAAGGTGAAGCTCACGATCATGTTCCGAGGGCGCGAGATGGCGCACCCGGAGATCGGGCGCAGGATCCTCGAGCGGGTCGCGGAGACGGTGACCGAGTACGCCACCGTCGAATCGGCCCCGCGCCAGGACGGTCGCAACATGACGATGGTGCTGAATCCCCTGCGCAAGCCGGGTGTCAAGCCGAAGCCGAAGACCCAGGAGCCTCCGTCCGAGGCCGCGCTCGCCTGAGCGCCCGTCAACACCGAGAAAGAATCCCCATGCCCAAGATGAAGACGCACCGCGGGGCCGCCAAGCGGTTCACGGTCACCTCCACCGGCAAGATCCGTCGGCGCCACGCCTACCGGGACCACTTGCTCGAGCACAAGCCGACGAGCCGCACGCGGCGCCTGGGTCGCCTCGCCGAGGTCACCGGCGGCGACAAGCGTCGCGTCAAGAAGCTGCTGGGACTGTAGGGAGACGTCATGGCCAGGGTGAAGCGTTCCGTCAACGGCAAGAAGAGTCGTCGCAAGACGCTCGAGTCGGCCAAGGGTTACACCGGCTCCCGCAGCCGCCACCTGCGTGCTGCCAACGAGCAGGTCATGCACTCGCTGCGCTACGCGTACCGCGACCGGCGGGCGCGCAAGGGCGAGTTCCGCCGCCTCTGGATCGTGCGCATCAACGCGGCGTGCCGCGAGCACGGCATCTCGTACTCGCGCTTCATCGCGGGCCTGAAGGCGGCCGAGGTCGAGGTCGACCGCAAGGTGCTCGCCGACATCGCGGTCCGCGAGCCGGCCACCTTCGGTGCCCTCGTCTCGACCGCTCGCGAGGCGCTCGACGCGGCTTGAGCGGAGCTGGGGCGCAGGCCCTGGGCGCGAGCCATCCCGAGGTCCGTGAGCTGCGACGGTTGTTGCGGTCGCGACGCGCGCGGGACGAGTCGGCGCGCTTCGTCGTCGAAGGGCCGCGCGTGCTCCAGGCCGCGCTCGATCACGGTGTCGCGATCGACGCGGTCTACACGTCCGCGGCCGATACCGATCGAGATGTGGTCCGGGCGTGCACCGCTCGGGGGATCGAGGTGCGCGTGCTCGCACCCGGTGTCGCCGAGCGCCTCGGCGACACGGTCACGCCGCAGGGCGTGTTCGCCCGCTGCGTGCTGCACCGGGCGACACCCGACTCGCTCGACGGTGCCGGGTTCGTCGTCGTCGCCGATCGGGTTTCCGATCCCGGCAACGCGGGCACGCTCGTGCGCAGCGCCGCCGCGGCCGGCTCCGACGGAATCAGCCTCGGGTCCGGATCGGTCGACGCCTACAATCCGAAGGTGGTACGTGCCTCCGCAGGCGCCCTGTTCGCAGTCCCGATCGTGGAAGGCAGTCCGACCGTGGAGATCCTCGAGCGCCTCGGTGCCGGCGGGCTCCGCCGGGTCGGCGCCGTCGCCCGTGGCGGCACCGCTGCCGACGAGCTCGACCTCACCGGTCCCGTCGCGCTGGTGGTCGGCCACGAGGTCGCCGGCCTCCAACCGCTGCCGCTCGACGATCTCGTCACGATCCCGATGAGCAGGGCGACCGAGTCGTTGAACCTCGCGATGGCGGCCACGGTCCTGTGCTTCGAGGTCCAGCGCCAGCGCCGGGCGCGAGGCGTCACGTGAGCGGCGACGCCGGCTCGCTCGCCGCGCGCGCCGTCGAGCTCGGCCACAAGGGCGCCGCCGCGGCCGCGGCTGCCGGCACCCTCGAAGACCTCGACGAGATCGACCGGCGGTTCCTCGGCAAGCGTTCGGAGCTGCTCGAGGTGCGCGAGGCGATCAAGT
The DNA here is from genome assembly GCA_036787815.1 of Actinomycetota bacterium. Taxonomy (GTDB): domain Bacteria; phylum Actinomycetota; class Acidimicrobiia; order IMCC26256; family PALSA-610; genus DATBAK01. The sequence continues at coordinate 2,165 of DAIQOP010000072.1, read as the reverse complement.
CCGCCGCACCCGAGGATCGCAAGGACATCGGCCGTGCGCTCGGCGAGGCCCAGGCCGCGATCAAGGCCGCGATCGACGACCGCCGCGTGGCGCTCGCCGCGGAAGGCGTGGGTGCCGCGTCCGGTCCGGCCCTCGACCTCACGCTCGGCGGCCGCGGCTACGAGCGCGGCCACCTGCATCTGGTCACGCAGGTGTGGCGGGAGCTCGAAGACATCTTCGTCGGCCTCGGCTACCGGGTCTTCGGCGGCCCCGAGGTCGAGGACGACTGGCACAACTTCCAGGCCCTCAACTTTCCCGTCGGCCATCCGGCGCGCGCGATGCAGGACACGCTCTACGTGAAGCTGGGCGCGCGCGAGCAGGTGATGTTGCGCACGCACACCTCACCCGTGCAGATCCGGCTGATGGAGACGCTCCCGCTGCCCATCTACGCGGTGATGCCCGGCCGCACCTTCCGGCGCGACACGCCCGACGCCCGGCACTCGCCCGTGTTCCACCAGATCGAGGCGCTCGTCATCGACCGGGGCATCACCATGGGCGACCTCATGGGCACGATCGAGACGTTCATCCACGCGCTGTTCGGCGACGACGTGCGCACGCGCTTCCTTCCGTCGTTCTTCCCGTTCACCGAGCCGTCGGCCGAGCTCTCCTTCTCGTGCCCGTTCTGCACCGGCGGATGTCGCGTCTGCTCGCACACGGGTTGGATCGAGCTGGGCGGCTGCGGGGTCGTCGACCCGAACGTGCTCGTCGCCGGGGGAGTGGATCCCGAGGAGTACTCGGGATTCGCCTTCGGCTTCGGCATCGACCGCATCGCGTTGATGCGCAACGAGATCGACAACATTCAGTCGTTGCTGTGGGAGAACGACGTCCGATTCCTCCGGCAATTCTGAGCTTCTGAGGCCCCGCGATGCGAGCCCCGCTTTCCTGGATCCGCGAGTTCGTCACGCTCGACGAACCGCCCGACGTCATCGGTACCGCGCTCGACAACCTCGGTCTCGAGGTCGAGGAGATCGAGGCGCCCGGTGCCGAGATCGGCGGCGTGATCGCGGCGCGGATCGTCGAGGTGCTCCCGCACCCGAACGCCGACAAGCTGCAGCTCGCCGACGTCGACACAGGTGACGGCGTCGTGCGCGTGGTGTGTGGGGCGCCCAACATCCACGCCGCCATGGTCGTGCCGCTCGCGACGGTCGGCGGCCGACTGCCCGGGCTCGAGATCGCCAAGCGCAAGATCCGCGGCGAGACGTCGATGGGCATGCTGTGCTCGGCGCGCGAGCTGGGTCTCGGCGACGACCACTCCGGCATCCTGGCGCTCGACGATGCAGCCGAGCTCGGCACCGACGTGCGCGAGCTGCTCGGTCTCGACGATGTCGTCTTCCACCTGTCGCTCACGCCGAACCGGCCCGACGCGATGGGCATGATCGGCATCGCCCGTGAGCTCGCCGCGCACTTCGGATCGGAGTTCTCGCTGCCCGGCGGCCCCGACGTCGAGACGAGTGAGTCGCTCGACGGAGCCACCGCGGTGGTCGAGGCGCCCGACCGGTGCCCGCGGCTCGTCGTGCGTGCCGCCTCGGTGACGATGGGGGAGTCGCCCGACTGGATGCAACGCCGCCTGCGCCTCGCCGGCATGCGGCCCATCAGCAACGTGGTCGACGTCACCAACTACGTGATGCTCGAGCGGTGCCGTCCGCTGCACGCCTTCGACCTCGGTCGGCTCGCGGGCCGGGGCCTCGTCGTCCGGCTCGCGAAGCCCGACGAGAGGATGACGACGCTCGACGGGATCGAACGCGCGCTGCACGGCGACGATCTCCTCATCTGCGACGCGGAACGGGCGCCGCAGGCGATCGCCGGCATCATGGGCGGCCGCGATTCCGAGGTCGACGGTGGCACGACCGAGATCCTCCTCGAGTCGGCGTACTTCGAGCCCGCGGGCATCGCGGCGTCGGCGAAGCGGCTCGGCCTGCGGTCCGAGGCGAGCGCGCGGTTCGAGCGGGGCGTCGACCCGAACGGCGCCGCGAGCGGCGCGGCGCGCGCGGTGAGGCTGCTCGAACAGGTGGCCGCCGCGGCTGCGGTCGAGCAGGCGATCGACGTCTATCCGAGGCCGATCGAGCGACCGCGCATCTCGGTGCGTACTGAGCGCGTCAACGCGATTCTCGGCACGACGCTCGAGC
>DAIQOP010000071.1:7928-16018 GCA_036787815.1 Actinomycetota bacterium | reverse complement strand
GGTCGTGCTCACCGTCGGCCAGGCCGCGTCGACTACGACACCCCCCACCTCGGCGCCGCCACCGACGTGACGCCGGAACGGGCGCCGGGGTCGCGGCCCGCGCCGCTGGCCACCTGGTACGCGACGCACGGACGCCACGACCTCCCCTGGCGCCACAGCCGCGACCGGTGGGCGGTGCTCGTGGCCGAAGTGATGCTCCAGCAGACGCAGGTCGCACGGGTCGAGCAGATGTGGGCGCCGTTCCTCGTGGCGTTCCCCGACCCGCAGACCGCGGCCGCGGCGGGCGCGGGCGCGGTGATCGCGGCGTGGGGTCGGCTCGGCTATCCCCGCCGCGCTCGACGGTTGTGGGAGATCGCGTCGCGCGTCGCCGAGCACGGCTGGCCCGACGATCTCACCGAGCTGCCCGGCGTAGGTGCGTACACCGCGGGCGCGGTCGCGGCGGAGGCCGACGATGCCAACACGGTCGCGCTCGACGTCAACATCCGGCGTGTCGTCGAACGGGTCGAAGGCGGGCGCCTCGGCCACCGCGACGCCGAGGCCGCGACCCGACGGCTGGGCGGCCGGCTCTCGGGCCGCGACCGGCTCCTCGCGCTCATGGACCTCGGTGCGCTCGTGTGCACCGCACGCGCACCCGCGTGCCCGACCTGCCCGCTCCGCCGCCCGTGCGCGACGCGCGGGCCCCTCGCCGACGAACGCCGTTCACGCCAGGCCGCGTTCGCAGGTTCGTTCCGCGAGCAGCGCGGCCTGGTGCTCGCAGCACTGCGTGCCGGTCCGACGCCGATCGCGCACCTCGATGCGGACGCGCTCGCGTCGCTCGTTGCCGACGGCCTCGCGGAGGTGCAGGGCTCCACCGCGGCGCTGCCGCAGTAGGCCGAACGCGATGCAGCGGTGGCGCGCGAACTACGCGGTCGGCGCCGGTGCCCGCTCGGTGATCCCGCGCAGGAAGTTCGCCAAGAGGTCGTGCCCACCGGTCGTGAGGATCGACTCCGGGTGGAACTGCACGCCCTCCACGGGGAGCTCGCGATGGCGCAGCCCCATCACCAGCCCGTCCTCCGACTCGGCCGTGATCTCGAGCTCCGGCGGCACCGACTCACGCGCGACCACCAGCGAGTGGTACCGGGTCGCGGTGAACGGGTTCGGGAGATCGGCGAACACGCCGACGCCCGAATGGCTGATCTCGGAGGTCTTGCCGTGCATCACCCGCGGCGCCCGCACCACGTCGCCGCCGTAGAGCTGGCCGATGCATTGATGCCCGAGGCACACACCGAGCACGGGGACGCCCAGCCCCGCGAAGTGCTCGATCGCGGCGTTCGACAGGCCGGCATCCTCGGGACGGCCGGGCCCGGGCGAGATCAGGAGCCCGTCGGGACGCAGCGCCACCATCTCGTCGAGCGTGATCCCGTCGTGACGGTGCACCACCGGGGTCGCGCCCAGCTCCCCGAGGTACTGCACGAGGTTGTAGACGAACGAGTCGTAGTTGTCGACGACGAGGATGGTGGGGCCCACGCCCCGAACGTTAGGCGCGAACCGGGACGGACCGACCACCGGATTCGGGCCCGCGCAGTACCATCTGCGCCGTGCCGGTCTCCAAGAGCAAGCGCTCCCGCTACACGCCGCCCCCGCCGAAGAAGGCCCCGCCGAGCCCGTTGTGGGTACCGGTGGCCCTGTGCACGCTCATGCTCACGGGTCTCGTGGTCGTGCTCGCCAACTACCTCCAGGCGCTTCCCGGCAACACCGAGAACCGCTACCTCATCGTCGGCCTCGTCCTGATCACGGGCGGGTTCGGCCTCGCGACCACCTACCGCTGAGGGTTCGCGGACACGAGATGAGCGACGCGGAGTCGGGCAACCGGCCTGCTCCCGTCTTTGCGACGACCGAAGCCTCGCGGGTCCTCACGTCGGGCGCGCTCGGGCTCGTGGTCGCGGTCGCGACCGCCCCGTTCGCGCCGTGGCAGGTCACGGTGCTCTCGGGTTGGATCGTCGGCGCGGCGACGTTCGTCGGCCGGGTGTGGAGGCGCGTGAACCGTCTCACCGGGCTCGAGACGGAGGCCGTCGCCACGAGCGAAGACTCGAGCCGCACCCTCACGCACTTCATGGTGATCGGGGCGAGCGTTGCCAGCCTCGTCGGAGTCGGTGTCACGCTCGCGAAGGCGTCGACGACCTCCGACAACGCCAAGCTCGTGCTCACCTGCGCCGCGATCCTCACCGTGATCTCGTCGTGGGCGCTGGTGCACACCGTCTTCACCTTGCGCTACGCGCACACCTACTACCGCGTGCCGGTCGGTGGCGTCGACTTCTCGTCGGAGGAAGACCCCGACTACCACGACTTCGCCTACCTCGCCTTCACGATCGGCATGACCTTCCAGGTCTCCGACACCGATCTCACCACCGCCGCGATGCGCCGCCTCGCGCTGCGCCACGCCTTGCTCTCGTACCTCTTCGGGGCCGTGATCCTCGCGATGACGATCAACGTCACCGCCGGCTTCATCCTCTGACCCTTCTCTTTCGACCGGCCTTGCAACGCAGCGCGGCCACCCCGTTACTTACACGCTTGTCGTTCATCCACAGGTGGGGATAACCCTGTGGATGACCTCGCGGGCCGCGACCGGGACGCTCCAGCTCAGGACGAGGTGGTGCCGGAGTCGTCGATCGGGGTCATCAGCACCATGGGCTCACGGCAGTGCCGCGGTGCCTCGGGCACCTCGCCGCCCTGGGCCGTGTACATGACCATCTGCGCCCCGCACACGATGCAGCGGTAGCGGTAGTCGACGTCTTCGAGGGTGGTCACGTCGGGCTCGTCGTCGGGCGGTTCCATCGAGCTGAAGTTCCGCACGAGCGCGGCGCCGATGAGATACAGGCCGACGGCGGCGCCGAGCGCCACCACGAAGCGAACGATCGTCCAGAGATCGAGCATGGGTGATTCGAGTGTACGGCCGGGCGCGATCCGCGCCCGATCGCGGTGCCGACGGCCGCTCGACGATCGCGGCTACAGCCGCTCGATGATGGTGGCGTTGGCCATGCCGCCGCCCTCGCACATCGTCTGCAGGCCCCAGCGCTTGCCGGTGCGCTCGAGCTCGCAGAGCAGGGTGGCCATGAGCCGCGCACCCGAGCATCCGAGCGGGTGGCCGAGGGCGATCGCTCCGCCGTTCACGTTGACCCGGTCCATGTCGGGGTGGTGCTCCTTCGCCCACGAGAGCACCACCGGGGCGAACGCCTCGTTGATCTCGACGAGATCGATGTCGTCGATCGTCATCTTCGCCCGCTCGAGCACCTTCGTGGTCGAGGGGATCGGGCCGGTGAGCATCGTGACCGGGTCAACACCGGCGAGCGCGAAGGCGTGGAAGCGCGCACGCGGCTTGAGCCCGAGCTGCGAGGCCTTCTCTTCGCTCATGATGAGCATCGCGGCGGCACCGTCGGTGATCTGCGACGAGTTCGCCGCGGTGACGACGCCGTCCTCCTTGAAGGCGGGCTTGAGCTTCGCGAGCGTCTCCATCGACGAGTTGGGGCGGATGCCTTCGTCGGTCGAGAACAGCTCGTCACCCTCTTCGGTGGTGACGTTGATCGGCACGATCTCGCGGTCGAAGCGACCTTCGGCGGTGGCCTGCGCGGCGCGCAGGTGCGAGCGCACGGAGAACTCGTCGTTGTCTTCGCGGGAGATGCCCCACCGCTCGGAGATGAGCTCGGCCGAGATGCCCTGGGGGACGAGGTGCGGGTAGCGCTCGATGACGCCCGGGCCGAAGGGCATGCTGCCGGGGAGGAACGACGCGCCCATCGGCACGCGCGACATGTTCTCGACCCCCGCGGCGATGACGACGTCGTACGCGCCGGCCATCACGCCCTGCGCCGCGAAGTGCGCGGCCTGCTGGGACGATCCGCACTGCCGGTCGATCGAGGTCCCGACCACGGTCTCGGGGAAGCCGGCCGAGAGCGCCGCGTTGCGGCCGATGTTGACGGCCTGGTCGCCGACCTGCATGACGCACCCCATGATGACGTCCTCGATCAGCGCGGGATCGATGTCGTTGCGCTCGATGAGGGCGCGCAGCGTGTGGGCTGCGAGCTCGACGGGGTGCACGTCCTTGAGCTTCCCGTTGCGCTTGCCGAGCGGGGTCCGGACGGCATCGACGATCACGGCGTTCTGCATGGGTTCCTCCCGAGGGGTGCGGCCACCAAAACTAGACCAACCGGTCAACAGTGTTCCCAGGCGGCCGATCCGATCTGATTCACTTCCCGCGTGCGCCGCATGCTGATCGTCCGCCACGGGGAGTCGGAATGGAACCGGGCCGGGCGCTGGCAGGGGTGGGAGGACATCGCCCTGACGCCCCTCGGCGAGGCCCAGGCCCGGGCGCGCGGCGAGGAGCTGGCGGGCGCCGGCCACGGGTTCACGGCGGTCCACTCCTCCGACCTGCTCCGCGCCGCCCGCACCGCCGCGCTGCTCGCGGATTCCCTCGGGGCCGGACCCGCGATCGCCGACCCGGGCCTGCGGGAACGGTTCGGCGGCCAATGGCAGGGGCGGACCGGCAAGGAGATCGACGCGCAATGGCCCGGCGTGCGCGACGCCTGGCGCCGGGGCGAGTTGGCGGCGCCGCCCGGCGGTGAGGCCGACCCGGTGGTGCTCGAGCGCATCCATGTCGCGCTCGCGCGCATCGACTCGAGCAACCCTCCCGGGCCCGTCCTGGTGGTCACCCATCACGGCGTGGTGCGGTTGCTCTCGACCCACAGCGGCATCGCCGTGACCGGGATCATCCCCAACCTCGGCGGTCGCTGGTTCGACTACGACGCCTCGGGCCTGCGGGCCGGTGAGGCCCTCGCCCCTCTCGCCCCGGCATCGGAAGTCACCACCGAATAGGCCCGCGAACCGGGCGCCGACACCACGGCGGGGCAATCGCCCTAGCATGGTCCTCGCTTACGTACCGGCTACATCGGGGGATGACTCATGGCCGCGCTCTCAACGCCTGTCGCCGGCACACTTCGCCATCGTTGGTTCGCGGTCGCGACCGCAGCCGCGCTCACCCTCGTGCTCGGCGCGTGCGGCGGTTCCTCGAAGTCGGCGTCGCCGGCGGCAACCGGCGCCAAGACGTCGCCGACCAGTGCGAAGGCGACCCCCGTGAGCAGCGCCAGCGATCTCACCGGGAACACGCCGTGCGAGAAGGCCGGGCCTCCGGCCTCCGAAGGCCAGGTCCTCGACGGCAGCGGTCACTTCCACCGCGGACCGACGCCACAGGTCGCGGTGAACGAGGCGACGCGCCAGGAGCTCGTCGCGCAGCAGGTCCAGGCGCGCGCCGTCGTCGCGAAGTACCAGACCGTCGCGCAGGCGGTCGCCGCGGGTTACCGCCAGTCGACCGTCTACGTGCCGTGCATCGGCGCGCACTACACGAACGTCGCCCTCGCGGTCGGGTTCAACCCGTCGGCACCGTCGGAGCTGCTCTACGACGGCACTCGCCCGAACTCGCGCATCGTCGGCCTGAGCTACCTCGTGTACCACCCGGGTGGCGCGCCCGAAGGCTTCGCCGGGACCAACGACCACTGGCACCAGCACACCTTCAACGGCGGGTTGTGCATCGCCGGCGACCTCGTGATCGGCGCCGAGCAGACGAGCGCGGCGGAGTGCGCGAAGCGCGGCGGCAAGAAGGTCGCGCTCACCGACATCTGGATGCTCCACGACTGGGCCGCACCCGGATGGGACTGCTCCTGGGGCGTCTTCGCCTCCGAGTGCCCCGAGCTCGGCGGCAAGCCCGGCCTCGACGCCTGGCACAGCTGAGGTCAGGCGGCGTTCGGGCCGAATCCGATCTGCGCGCAGCAGCGACCCAACCGCGTCACCCAGAACTCCTCCGGCGGGCCGGCGAGCCCGAACGCGGCGACCACCTCGCGCGCCGCGCCCGTCATGACGCCTGCGTCCGACCGCTCCCCACCGAGGAGGCGGTCGACCGTTCGTTCGATGCGTGAATGCGACCAACCGAGATAGTGATACGTCTCGTTCTCCAGCTCGTGCCGCTCTGACTCCCTGGTCGAAGAGGGAAACACCGTCACCTCCGAGGAACTCACCTACTCGCCGTTCCCGAGTTCATCGGCCCCCTGCGGGGCGCGGTGGAGCCCAAATTTGCCGCGTTCCCACGGCAAACCCTGGCCGGACGGCCCTCCAGCATGCGGGCGCGAACCGGGAACGCCAGACTGACGCCGTGACCCTCGCCGATCCGCCCCCGAGCCGTCCCCGCCCGGGCGGAGGTGCGCCTCCGGCGATCGCGTGGCTGAGCGCGCTGGTGCTGCCGCTCGCCGTCGCGGCCGCGTTCATCCCCCTGCGCGACCACGTCGCCGCCGCCGACATCGCGCTGCTGCTCGCCGTCGTGATCCTCGTGGCCGCGACCCTGGGTGGCCGGGTCACCGGAGCGGTCGCGGCCGTCGAGGCCGCGTTCGCGTTCGACCTCTTCTTCACTCGGCCCTACTACTCACTGCGCATCAACCGGGCCGAAGACATCGAGACCGCGGTGCTGATGCTGATCGTCGGCGTCGCGATCGGCGAGATCGTCACGCGCGGCAAGCGCGATCGCGTCGCCGCGCACGTGTCACGCTCGAACCTCGAACGCGTGTCTCGTATCACCGAGCTCGCCGCCGGGGGCGAACCTCCGGGCCGGTTGATCCGCGTCACGCGACGCGAGCTCATGACGCTGCTCGACCTCAACGACGCCGAGTTCGAGCGGCCGCCGTTCTTCGACGCGCTGCCGCGCCTCAACCATTCGGGGCTCTCGATCCCTCCCACGCTCGGTGCCGACGCGCCGATCGACGCGAAACGATCGACGAAGATCGAGCTGCCGGTGTGGGCCGAAGGCCTCGAGGTCGGGCGGTTCGTGCTCACCCTCGCCGACGAAGCGACCGGTCTGGAGTTCCCGCCCGAGGCGCGCACCTCCGCGTTGGCGCTCGCCGATCATCTCGGCGTCGCGCTCCTCGCCCACGACCGATAGCGCTACTCCGACGAGCGGTGCCGGCGCGACGGCGCGCGTGCAGGCTCGGCCGGCGGCGGCGCGAGCGTGTAATAAGGGTTGACGATCTCGCGGTGGCCGCGCCGCAAACCCACGGCGCCGGTGACGGTGATCACACACCCCGGTTCGATCCCGCCGATGTGACGCCGGCCGAGGAACACGATGCTGATCTCGCCCGTCGCATCGCGCAGCCGGCATTCCATCGTGGCGATCCCGCCGCGCGGTTGGATGCGGATCGCGTGCACCGATCCGGAGAGCGTCACCTGCTGGCGATGGCGCGCGTTCACGATCGGCGTGGTCTCGTCGGTACGGCTGATCGGCAGCTCGGGTGCGGGTTCGGGCGGCAGCGAGGGCAGCGCCTCGCCGATCGGGCGCGCGACGTGGCGACCGAGGTGATACGGGACGAACGTCACGTTCGCGTGTGGCAGATCGGCGATCTCGGATGCCAACGCGTCGGCAGTGCGGTCGTGCAGGAGCTTGTGCCAGATCCGCTCCCGATGGATGCGTGGCAACAGCACGCTCACTTCGGTCTTCCCGTCGGCAAGGACCTCGGCGACGATCTCGACTCCGGCGCGCTGGATCCGCCGGTCGGGACACCCGACGATCTCGAGCGTGAAGCGCGAGAAGCCCAACTCCAGCCACTGGTCGCGCAACGCCTTCGCTCGCGCCATGTCGACCGCGAAGTGCACGGCTCGCATCTCGTCGGGTGCGAGGGTGCGGGCGTACTGGAGCGCGCGGGCCGACGCGAGATCGATCGTGTCGATGAACACCAGCACCACATGGCGGCGCAGGATCGGGGCCTCCGCAGCGCGCGCCGCGTCCTCCAAGAGCTCCTCGGCCTCGTCGACGTACTGGCGGTTGAGGCGCAGCAAGAGCAGCACGAGGATCGGGACGAGCAGGATGATCACCCACGCGCCCTCGGCGAACTTCACGATGGCGATGATGATGTCGACGACGAAGGTGAGGAACGCGCCGAAGCCGTTGACGAACAGCCCGGTCTTCCAGCCCGTTTCCTTGCGCCGGATGTGATGGCGGGCCATCCCGGCCTGCGAGAGCGTGAAGCTCGTGAACACACCGAGCGCGTAGAGCGGGATCAGCCGGCTCACCTTCGCGTCGG
>DAIQOP010000071.1:0-7828 GCA_036787815.1 Actinomycetota bacterium | reverse complement strand
GGGAAACGCCGGCGACGAGCGCAGGGGTCTTGCCGAAGTTGTCCTTGGTGACGATGTACGCGCCACCGGCGCTCGGGTACTCCTTGATCGTCTGGCGGTACGAGAGGATCAGGAAGCCGAGCAGCACGAGCAACGCGACCGTGATCGGGACCACGAGCGAGAACGCGGCGATACCGATGTACGGCAGGAGCGTGCGGAGGATCTCCTCCGTCGCGTACGCCGACGACGAGAGGTTGTCGGAGGCGAACACCGCGAGCGCCGTGGGCCTCCCGAGCCGCTGGTGGTCGAGATCGTCGGTCGAGAGCGGCGGCCCGAGCAACCGCTTCTTCACGCGGTAGCCGCCGCTCTCCGGCACCACCGGCACCGTGCCGGGGGAGACCGCGGCGTCGTCGGGGGCGGCGACGGGCGCCGGCAACTCCTCGGTCGACGTTGGACCGACCGGGACCGACTCGAGCGCCATGAAGCGTGAGCCTAGAAGGGCGGCCGCGCCCGCGGCATCCCGACCGCCCCGGGGCCGACCCGGTTCGTCACCCAACCGTCAGACCCTCCGTCGCCGCCCGGCTTCCGTTGCCCGTCCGCCGCCACCTCTCAGTTGCGGTTCAGGCGCGTCGGTAAGGATGCGTCGCATGCGTGGATGGAAGCGGTGGGCACTCGTCAGCAGCGTCGCCGTCGTCGCCTTGGTCGTCGGCGGCCCGTTCGTCTACTTCCACTTCATCCAGGGCGACGCCCCGGCGCCGCTCTCGATCGACACCGGCACCACGACCAGCGGTACCGGAGCGCCCACCACCGCGCTCACCACGCTCGACGGGACCTGGAAGGTGGCGAGCGGCTCCCGAGCCGGCTACCGGATCACCGAGACCGTGTTCGGGCAGAGCGGGACGGCCGTCGGGCGCACGAGCGCGATCACCGGCCAGTTCACCTTGGCGGGAGCACGCGTGCCGAGCGCGTCGTTCTCGGTCGACATGACCAAGGTCTCCAGCAACAAGAGCCTGCGTGACAATCAGTTCCAGACTCGGATCATGGACACCGCGCAGTACCCCACGGCGACGTTCGAGCTCACCACACCGATCGCCCTCGGGAGCGTGCCGGCCGACGGTGTCGAGACCGCGCCGAGCGCGACCGGCAAGCTCACGATCCACGGCACGACGCGCACCGTCACGATCGCGCTGAGCGCGAAGCGGGTCGGCAACGTCATCGACGTGGGCGCAGCGGTGCCGATCACCTTCGCCGACTACGGCATCGACAACCCGAGCGGCGGGCCGGCATCGGTCGGCAACTCGGGCACGCTCGAGTTCCTGCTCGTCCTGTCGAAGGCGTCGTAGCGGGGCGAGACGGTAGGGTCGACGCGTGCCGAGCGACCTGAAATTGAAGACGGCGAACACCATGCACCGCGGCCTGGTGAAGCTCAGCGGCGGCCGGATCGGGTGGCACCTCGCGAAGATGCCCGTCGTCGAGCTCACGACCACCGGTCGCAAGAGCGGCCTCGCGCGCTCCGTGATGCTCACCTCGCCGATGCGGGAGGGTGACGCGATCGTCGTCGTAGCGTCGCGCGGTGGCGACGACCGGCACCCGGCCTGGTTCCTCAACCTTCGCGACAACCCCGAGGTCGAAGTGGCGATGCACGGCAACCCGAAGCGCCCGATGCGCGCCCGGGTCGCGACGCCCGAGGAACGAGCCCGCATGTGGCCGCGGATCGTGGCCGAGTTCAAGAACTACGGCGACTACCAGACCAAGACCGATCGCGAGATCCCCCTCGTGCTGATCGAGCCGCCGGCCTGACGAGCCCCCGCGCGGTGGCGATCGCCGCGCTGGTATGTTTGGTCGGCATCGCAGCGGTTGTGGACCTGCATGAGTACCGCGTTGCTCTCGACCCCGGTGACGCCCGCGGTGCACGATCGGGAGACCGCATGAGCTCACCAGACGAGCCACTCGAGGGTGCCGGGGCACTCGACGAGGCCCGCTTCGAGCGCGCGGTCGCGGCGCGGAAGGCCGCCGGCCACGATCCGGCGACGTCACTGTGCGCCGCGGGAGCCGATGTTCTCGAGCTCACCGGGGTCGGGATCATGCTGTCGTCGGGCCCGCGCCTCGAATGTGTCGCCGTGTCCGACGCGGCAACGGGCGACCTCGAAGCGATGGAGCTCATGCTCGGCGAGGGGCCGTGCCACAACGCGTTCCGCACGCGAGCGACGTGCTTCGACGCCGACCTCGCCGACGACCGGGCCGTGTCGTGGACTGCGTTTCGCGAGCACGCGTTGGCAGCGGGGGTGCGCGCCGCGTTCGGCTTCCCGGTGGTCGTCGCCGACGACTGCATCGGCGTCTTGAACTGCTACCGGGACTGCGCCGGTGCGTTGAGCGCCGCGCAGATCGCCGACGCGCAACTCGTCGCCAACGTCTCCGGAAGCACGATGCTGGGCTGGCAGGCCGACGCGCCCCGCGACACGCTCGCGTGGCAGCTCGAGGGTTCGGGTGGCCATCGCGTCGTCGTCCATCAGGCTGCGGGCCGCGTGTCGGTCCAGGCCCGGGTGAACATCGACGACGCCATGGCCCTGCTCCATGCGCACGCCTTCGCCCACGGGCTCGTGCTCCACGAGGTTGCCACCGATGTGCTCACCGGGCGGTTACGTTTCGATGTCTGATCAAGATGTGCACGCAACGACCGCGCATCTGGCTGGAGGTGCGAAGATGCCGAAGGAACGCGAGGTGCTGCGCGCACTGGTCGAGTTCGCCGACACGTTCGTCGACGACTACGACGTGGTCGATTTCCTGCACCGATTGACGGCCCGCTGCGTGACGCTGCTCGATGTCGACGAGGCCGGGGTCATGCTCGTCGATGCCGACCGCACGTTGCGCTACGTCGCGTCGTCGAGCGAGCGGATGCGCATGGTCGAGCTCCTCGAGCTCCAGCACGAAGAGGGCCCCTGCCTGGAGGCGTACCGCGGTGGGCAGCTGAGCTCGAGCACGACCGCCCGGGAAGCCGACGAGCGGTGGCCGCAGTTCGGCTCACACGCGCGCGAGGCGGGATTCGAGTCGCTCGCCGGGATCCCGATGCGGCTTCGGGTCAACGTGATCGGCGCGCTCAACCTCTTCTCCCGGCGCCCCGGAGGTCTCACCGACGACGACCGGGAGATCGCGCAGGCCATGGCCGACGTCGCGACCATCGGGTTGCTCCAGGAGCGCGCGGTCCGCGACGGCCAGATCGTCGCGGGCCAGCTGCAGACCGCGCTCGAGTCACGGATCGCGATCGAGCAGGCGAAGGGCATCCTCGCCGAGAACATGACCGTTTCGGTCGACGACGCGTTCACCCTGCTGCGCAACCACGCCCGCACACACAACCTCAAGCTCACCGAGACCGCGCTCCGCGTCGTCAGCGGTGTGTTGCCCGCGGCGTCGCTCGGTCTGAGTGGGCGCACGACCCCGAGCTGACGACCCTGCCCGGGATATCCGGGACCGATGGCCCTACGGTGGGCGTAGGCGCGCGTCCGAAGATGGATAACGGACCGACCGAAGGTCGGTGACGGCGCGCGGCGCGCCCCGTCAGGAGGGACGCCGGTGGACTGGAAATGTCTCGACGGGAACGAGGGCGCGGCGCGGGTCGCGTACGCGCTCAGCGAGGTGATCGCCCTCTACCCCATCACCCCCGCCTCGACGATGGGCGAGCACGCCGACGACTGGTCGGCGGCCGGACGTCCGAACCTCTGGGGCTCGGTCCCCGAGGTCGTGGAGATGCAGTCGGAGGGCGGCGCGGCCGGTGCGCTGCACGGCGCGCTCCAGACCGGCGCGCTGGCAACGACGTTCACCGCGTCGCAGGGTCTCCTGCTCATGATCCCGAACATGTTCAAGATCGCGGGAGAGCTCACTCCGTGCGTCGTGCACGTCGCCGCCCGCACGATCGCGACGCACGCGCTCTCGATCTTCGGTGACCACAGCGACGTCATGCACGCGCGCGCGACCGGATGGGCGATGCTCGCCGCCGGCTCGGTACAAGAGGCGCACGACCTCGCGCTCGTGGCCCACGCGGCGACGCTCCGCTCACGTGTGCCGTTCCTGCATTTCTTCGACGGCTTCCGCACGTCGCACGAGATCGACAAGATCGCGCTGCTCGACGACGACGACCTGCGCGCCCTCGTGCGCGACGACGACATCGTCGCGTTTCGCGCGCGCGGCCTCACCTCCGAAGCTCCGGTCGTGAGGGGCACGGCTCAGAACCCCGACGTGTTCTTCCAGGGCCGGGAGGCGCAGAACCCCTTCCACCTCGCGGTCCCGGGCATCGTCGCCGAGGTGATGGAAGAGCTCGCGGCCCGCACCGGCCGGCGCTATGGCCTCGTCGACTACCACGGCGCGCCCGACGCCGATCGCGTCGTCGTCGTGATGGGTTCGGCGGCCGGCGCGCTCGAAGAGACGGTCGACGAGCTGGTCGCCGCGGGGGAACCGGTCGGCATGCTGCGCGTGCGGCTCTTCCATCCGTTCCCGACGGCCGCGTTCGTCGCCGCGCTCCCACCGACGGTGCGCTCGCTCGCGGTGCTCGACCGCACGAAGGAGCCCGGCGCGGTCGGCGAACCGCTCTACCTCGAGGCGCTGGCGGCGATCACCGAGGCGATGGACACCGACGAGCCGCCGTTCGCGACCGCACCGCGCGTGATCGGCGGTCGGTACGGCCTCTCCTCGAAGGAGGTCACACCGGCGATGCTCGCCGCGGTCTTCACCGAGCTGGAGGCCGCCCGGCCCAAGCGCCACTTCACGATCGGCATCTACGACGACGTGACCCACCTCAGCCTGCCGGTCGACCACTCCTTCACGACCCACCGGCCCGCCGGCGAAGTGCAGGCGCTGTTCTTCGGCCTCGGTTCCGACGGCACCGTCGGCGCGAACAAGTCGTCGATCAAGATCATCGGCGAGAACACCGACCTGTGGGCGCAGGGCTACTTCGTCTACGACTCGAAGAAATCGGGTTCGGTGACCGTGTCGCACCTGCGCTTCGGCCCGGAGCCCATCCGCAGCACGTACCTCGTCGAGGACGCCGACTTCGTCGCCTGCCACCAGTTCGGCCTGCTCGAGAACACGAAGGTGCTCGCCGCGGCGAAGCCCGGCGCGACCTTCCTGCTCAACAGCCACTACGGCCCCGACACGGTGTGGGACCGGCTCCCGGCCAAGGTGCAGCAACAGATCGTCGACAAGGGCCTCGAGCTCTGGGTCATCGACGCGTACGCGGTGGCGAAGGAAGTGGGGATGGGCAACCGCATCAACACGGTGATGCAGCCGTGCTTCTTCCAGCTCTCCGGCGTGCTCCCGGCTGCGGAGGCGACCGCGGCGATCAAGGCATCGGTGGAGCAGACGTACGGCCGGCGGGGGCAGGCCCTGGTCGAACGCAACTTCGCGGCGATCGACGAATCGCTGGCCCGGCTCGCTCGCGTCGAGGTGCCCGCCGCGGTGACGAACGCGCGCGCGAGCGCGCCCGTCGTCCCGGCGACCGCTTCCGATTTCGTGCAGCGGGTGACGGCCATGATCATGGCCGGCGACGGCGATCAGCTGCCGGTGAGCGCGCTGCCCGTCGACGGCACGTACCCGTCGGGCACCACGAAGTACGAGAAGCGCGCCATCGCGAACGAGATCCCCATCTGGGATTCCGACATCTGCATCGACTGCGGCAAGTGCGCGATCGTCTGCCCGCACGCGGCGATCCGCATGAAGATCTTCACGCCGGAGGCCGTCGCCGACGCTCCGGCCGAGTTCGTGCACAAGGACTTCCGGTCGAAGGATCTGGCCGGTTACCGCCTCACGATCCAGGTCGCGCCCGACGACTGCACCGGCTGCGGAGTGTGCGTCGACGTGTGCCCCGCGAAGAGCAAGACCGAGGTGAAGCACAAGTCGATCAACATGGAACCGGCGCTCGAGCATCGCGACCAGGAACGCCGGCGTTGGGACTACTTCGAATCGATCCCACCGCTCGCTCGCGATCTACTCCCCCACGACAGCGTGAAGGGTTCGCAGGTGCTCGAACCGCTCTTCGAGTTCTCCGGCGCGTGCGCGGGCTGCGGTGAGACTCCGTACCTGAAGCTCGTGACGCAGCTGTTCGGCGACCGCATGATCGTCGCCAACGCGACGGGCTGCTCGTCGATCTACGGCGCCAACCTGCCGACCACGCCGTGGACCACGGACGCCGACGGCCGCGGTCCGGCGTGGAACAACTCGCTCTTCGAGGACAACGCGGAGTTCGGTCTCGGGATGCGCCTCGCGCTCGACGCGACGGGAGCGCAGGCCCGGGAGCGGCTCGCGCAGCTCGCACCCGTGCTCGGCGACGAATTGACGGGCGCGCTGCTCGCGAACCCGCAGGAGACCGAGCCGCAGGTTGCCGAGCAACGGCGCCTCGTGGACCAGCTGCGGATTGCGCTGGCGTCGATCGCGGGCGCCGGCGCGGCCGCCGACCCCGCGGTCGTTGCCGAGGCTCGGCGACTCGACGCCGTCGCCGGCTCGCTCGTGCACCAGGGTGTCTGGATCATCGGCGGCGACGGCTGGGCCTACGACATCGGTTTCGGTGGCCTCGACCACGTCTTGTCGTCCGGGCGCAACGTGAACATCCTCGTGCTCGACACCGAGGTGTATTCGAACACGGGTGGACAGGCGTCGAAGGCGACGCCGCGCGGCGCGGTGAGCAAGTTCGCGGCCGCGGGCAAGAGCACCGCGAAGAAGGACCTCGGCGCGATCGCACGGGCGTACGGCAACGTGTACGTCGCGCAGATCGCGATGGGCGCCAACGAGCTCCAGACCACGAAGGCACTGCTCGAAGCCGATGCCTGGCCGGGCCCGTCGCTCGTCATCGCCTACTCCACGTGCATCGCCCACGGCATCGACATGTCGAAGTCGATGAGCCATCAGAAGGACGCGGTGCGTAGCGGCTACTGGCCCCTGTACCGCTTCCATCCCAGCGAGATCGACGACGGCCAACCGTTCAAGCTCGATTCGCACAAGCCCACGATCCCCGTCCACGAGTTCGCCGCGACCGAGACCCGCTTCGCGGTGCTCGAACGCACGCACCCCGAACGCGCCGCGCATCTCGCCGCACTGGCCCAGGCCGATGCCGACGAGAAGTGGCGCTACTACGAGCAGCTCGCGGCGATGCAGCGAACCGTGCCCCACAAGTCCGCGCCCGAGATCACTCCTGAGATCGCTCCTGACATCGAGGAGGAGTCGTGAGCGCGCCGCCCGACCTGCGGACCCGGTACCTGGGCCTCGAGCTCCGCTCGCCGATCGTGGCGTCGGCCTCGCCGCTGAACGACCAACTCGAGCGGGTGCAGGAGATCGAGGATGCCGGCGCGGCGGCGATCGTGATGCCGTCGCTGTTCGAGGAGGAGATCCTCTTCGAGGAGATCGAGCTCAACCGCTCGCTCGAAGCCGGGAGTGGGCACTTCGCGGAGGCGCTCGACTACTTCCCGGCCGTCGGCGAGCTCGCGAGCACCGCCGACCGCTACCTCGCGCGACTCGAGGCGATCAAGGCCCAGTGCTCGGTGCCGGTGATCGCGAGCCTCAACGCGACATCGACCGGCGCATGGACCCGCTACGCACAGCTGATGGCAGATGCCGGGGCCGACGCGGTGGAGCTCAACCTGTACCACGTCGTCGCTGATCCGTCGCGCCGAGCGGCCGACATCGAAGCGTCAGATGTGGAGATCATCGAGTCGGTGCGGAGCGCGCTCGACGTGCCGCTCGCGGTGAAGCTCAGCCCGTACTACTCGGCGATGGCCAACTTCGCGCAGCAGGCGGTCGATGCCGGCGCCGACGGGCTGGTGCTCTTCAACCGCTTCTACCAGCCGGATCTCGATCTCGACACGCT
>DAIQOP010000295.1:0-4408 GCA_036787815.1 Actinomycetota bacterium | reverse complement strand
GTGGATCGCGCGGTACGCGGCGTCGCGCGCTTCGAGCTCGAGCTCGGCACGCGCAGCGGCGGAGACCGGATCGGCGAAGCCGCGCCTCGCGCAGCGCCGCAGCGCGTCCTGCACGAGGCGGGCCATCTGCCACGTCGCGATGTCGGCCTTCCCCGATTGCGGGTAGATCGGCACCACGCGGCCCGTGTGATGCGATTCGCCCGAACGCCCCACGACGTCGACGACCGGGTTCGTCATCTGCCGCTTGCCCCGGTACACGTCGACCTTGCCGAAGAGCGCCACCTCGGTGTCGGGAGTGAGCTGCCGTTCGCGCCAGGCCTGGTTGAAGAACGTGCACGTGAGGTACGAGGTGCCGTCGGTCACGACGACCTCGACGAGCGCGCGCCCGTTGCGCGTGCGGCGACCGTTCACCCGCCGCACTTCGCCGAATACCGTCGCCTCCTCCCCCACCGCGAGCGCCGCGATGTCGGAGCGGTGGGTGCGGTCGATGTAGCGGCGCGGGTAGTGCTGCAGGACGTCGAGCACCGACTCGATACCCATGACGGCGAGGCGCTCCTCGAGCGCGGGACCCACGCCGGTCAACCGGCCGACGGGGATCGCGCGCAGCTCGCGCAGCGTGAGGGGCGCGTCGCCCATCGACGCGGGGCTACTCCACCCCGACGAGATACGGGTACAGCGGCTGCCCACCGTCGTGGAACTCGGCCTCGACCTCGGGGTGCGCGAGCGCGAGGTGCTCCCGGATGCGCTCGGTATCGCCCAAGCGGGCCTCGGCACCCACGATCACGGTGACGATCTCACTCGAGTCGTCGACCAGGCGGCCGAGCAGCGCGGTTACCGCCTCGACCGACGTGGCGGTCGACGCGCAGATGCCCCGCTCGTCGATCGCGATCCAGTCGCCCTCGCGCACCGGACCGCAGTCGGCGACCGCATCGCGCACGGCGCGTGTGACCTCACCGGTGCGCACGCGCGCCGCCGCCTCGGTGAGCGCCGCCACGTTCGCGCCGAGGTCGGCGTGCGGGTCGTAGGCCACGAGCGCGCTCAACGCCTCGACGATGCTCGTGGTCGGGACGACCTCGACGTGGCGGTCGGTGAGCGCGTCGACCTGCTGGGCGACCGGCACGATGTTCTTGTTGTTCGGCAGCACGATCACGCTGCGGGCGGAGGTCGCCTCGACCGCCTCGAGGATCTGGGCCGTCGACGGGTTCATCGACTGGCCACCCGCGACGACGATCTGCACTCCGAGGCTGGTGAGCAGCCGCCCCACCCCGTTGCCCACCGCGACCGCGACGATCGCGGTCTCGACCGCCTCGGTGTGCGGGACCACGCCCGTGCCGGCCTCGCCGGCCGCTTCCGCGACCCACGCCTCGTGCTCGTGCGCCACCTGCTCGAACAGGTCGGCGACGCGGATCTGGTGGGGGCGCCCCGCTTCGATGCCCGCCTCGATCGCCGCGCCGACGTCGTTCGTGTGGACGTGGCAGTTCCAGAGGCCGCCCCCGCCGACGACGACGATCGAGTCGCCGACCGCACTCCAGGTGTCCTTGAACGCGGGAATCGTCGTGTCGAGCGCGTCGAGCAGGTACATGACCTCGTAGCGGAGGCCGGCGACGTCGTCGCCGCGCAGGTGCGCCTCGACCGACAGCGGTGTCGAGCCCAACGCGGGCTCGGGAATCGGCCGACCGGCGACGACCTCGAGGAACGCCGCGAGGAGCAGTGTGAAACCCTTGCCGCCCGCGTCGACCACGCCGGCCTCGCGGAGCACCGGGAGCAGGTCGGGAGTGCGGGCGACGGAGAGGTCGGCGGCCTCGGCGGCGTGGGAGAGCATGGCGACGAGATCGAGGCCGGGCAGTGCCTCGATCGCTTCCGCGGTCTCCCGCACCACCGTGAGGATCGTGCCCTCGACCGGGCGCAGCACGGCTTCGTAGGCGGCGTCGGCGGCGCGGCGCAGCGCAGCGACGAGATCGCCGGGCCCGAGGGTCGTGAGCGGCGAGCACACGTCGGCGACGCCCCGCAGGATCTGGGAGAGGATCACCCCCGAGTTGCCCCGGGCCCCCATGAGCGAGCCACGCGACATCGCGGTGCACACCTCGCCCATCGCCTCGGCCGTCGCCAGCTCGTGCGCGACCGACTCGAGGGTCAACGCCATGTTGGTTCCCGTGTCGCCGTCTGGAACCGGGTAGACGTTGAGGCGGTTCAGCTCCTCCTGATGGTCACGGAGGGCATCTCGAAACCGCAGCACCACCCGGCGCAGATCGGCCGGTCCGAGGCTCGTCAGGCCGGGCACGGAGCCGACACTACCCGGCTGCTATCGTGCTCTGGCTTCTCAGGCCGCGGGTTTCGACAAAACCCGGTGGCCGGGATCACCTTCCTTCACTCGAGCTCAGAGGTTGCAGCGTCATGGCGTCGGTTTGCGAAGTTTGCGGGAAGCGGCCGAACTTCGGCATGCGTATCAGCCACTCGCATCGCCGGACCAAGCGCCGTTGGAACCCCAACGTCCAGAAGGTGCGCGCCATCGTCAACGGTGCTCCCCGGCGCCTGCACGTCTGCACGTCGTGCATCAAGGCGGGCAAGGTCGTCAAGCCTTGACCGGGTTCTGAGGGCCGGCCGATGCAGGGCGTCGTCAAGATGTTCGACCCGCTCACCAACGAAGGTGTGCTGGTATCGGACGCCGACCGCTCCGAGCTCGTGCTCGCGGCCGGCGCGCTCGAAGGCTCCGTCTTCCGCATGCTGCGGCAGGGCCAACGGGTGAACTTCGACCTCGATGCCGACGGTCGGGCCACGCGGGTGCGCAGCGGAGCCGAGCCCGACCTCGGGCTCCCCACCGCCCAGGTCTGATCTGAGCCGGCCGGTCTAGCCACCGCCCCGGCGGTTGCGGCGCGCGCGACGGTCCCCGGGCCGGTCACCCGTGAGGAAGCCGACCACGATCAGCAGTACCGACGCGCCGATGAACGCGACGAACATCGACCGGAAACCGAAGCGGCCGATGCCACCCGCACCCGCGAGGTTGAAGAGCGCGCCGCCGATGAGCCCGCCGACGACACCGACGACGATCGTGCCGAGGCATCCGAGCCGACCGCCCGTGCCGGTGAGCGCCCGCGCGAACGCGCCGGCGACGAACCCCACGACGATCCAGCCGATCACACCCACGGCGTCACCCTACCGAGGCTTCGACTCCTGCCGGGCCTCCCACGCGCGGTGCGCGGAGAGCGTCGTCTCCCACGGGCGATCGCAGTGCCGGGCGCCCTTGCCGCCCGGCCGCTACTCGCTGAGGCGCTTCTCGAGCTGGACGAGCTGCTCCTGGAGCTGCGCCGGGAGGCGGTCGCCGAACTGGGCGTAGTGCTCCTCGATCAGCGGGACCTCGGCGCGCCACGCGTCGACGTCGACCGAGAGCAGCTCGTCGAGGGCGGAGGTGGTGACGTCGACCCCGTCCGTGTGGATCGCGCCCGGGGCCGGCAGCCGGCCGATCTGCGTGTCGACGGCCGCGCCGCGGCCCGACACGCGATCGTGCACCCACGCGAGCACGCGGCTGTTGTCGCCGTACCCGGGCCAGAGGAACTTGCCGTCGGCATTCTTGCGGAACCAGTTCACGTAGAAGATCCGCGGCAGCTTCTCGGGTTCGGTCATCGCCCCGATCGAGAGCCAGTGCCCGAAGTAGTCGCCCATGTGGTAGCCGCAGAACGGCAGCATCGCGAACGGGTCGCGTCGCAGGTTGCCGACGGCGCCCGCCGCGGCGGCGGTGGTCTCCGACGCCATGATCGAGCCGAGGAACACGCCGTGGGCCCAGTCGAAGGCCTCGGTCACGAGCGGCGCGACGCTCGCGCGCCGGCCCCCGAAGAGGATCGCCGAGATCGGGACCCCGGCCGGGTCCTGCCACTCGGGAGCGACCGACGGCACCTGCGCGAGCGGCGCGGTGAACCGGCTGTTCGGGTGGGCCGCCACCGTCGGGGAGGCCGGCGTCCACTCGTTGCCGAGCCAGTCGACCGCCTGCGCGGGAGGCTCGCGGGTCATACCTTCCCACCACACGTCGCCGTCGTCGGTGAGCGCGACGTTGGTGAACAGCGTGCCGCGGTGCAGCGCGGCGAGCGCGTTCGGGTTCGTCTCTTCGCTCGTTCCCGGCGCGACGCCGAACATCCCGTACTCCGGGTTGATCGCGTACAGCCGGCCGTCGGCCCCGAACTTCATCCAGCAGATGTCGTCGCCGATCGTCTCGGCGGTCCAGCCGGGGATGGTCGGCACGAGCATCGCGAGGTTGGTCTTGCCGCAGGCCGACGGGAACGCCGCCGCGATGTAGCGGACCTCGTTCTCGGGGCTCGTGAGCTTGAGGATCAGCATGTGCTCGGCGAGCCAGCCCTCGTCGCGCGCCATCGTCGACGCGATCCGCAGCGCGAAGCACTTCTTGCCCAGGAGGGCG